>CAMLGG010000161.1 GCA_946479475.1 uncultured Ideonella sp.
CCGCTGATGGTCAAGCGGCAGGTGATCCTCACCGGTGACAGCCTGAGCGACGCCCAGCCCGGATTCGACGACCACCAGCAGCCCGCCGTCCATCTCACCGTCGACGCCAAGGGCGCCCGCATCATGCGCGACGTGTCCCGCGAGAACATCGGCAAGCGCATGGCCATCCTGCTGTTCGAGAAGGGCAAGGGCGAGGTCGTGACGGCGCCGGTGATCCGCGGCGAGCTGGGTGCTCGCTTCCAGATCTCCGGCCGGATGACCACGCAGGAGGCCAACGACACCGCGCTGCTTCTGCGCGCCGGCTCGCTGGCCGCGCCCATGGAGATCATCGAGGAACGGACCATCGGCCCTAGCCTGGGCGCCGACAACATCGCCAAGGGCTTTGCCAGCGTGACGTACGGCTTCGCCGCGATCGCGGTGTTCATGTGCCTGTACTACCTGCTGTTCGGCATGTTTTCGACGCTCGCGCTGGCCTTCAACCTGCTGATGCTGATCGCGGTGCTGTCGATGCTCCAGGCGACCTTGTCGCTGCCGGGCATCGCGGCCATCGCGCTGGCGCTCGGCATGGCCATCGATTCGAACGTGCTGATCAACGAGCGCGTTCGTGAGGAACTGCGCGGCGGCGCCTCGGCGCAGGCGGCCATCGCGGCCGGCTACGAGCGGGCCTGGGCCACCATCCTGGACTCCAACATCACCACCCTGATCGCGGGCCTGGCCCTGCTGGCCTTCGGCTCCGGACCGGTGCGCGGCTTCGCCGTCGTGCACTGCCTCGGCATCCTGACCTCGATGTTCTCGGCGGTGATGTTCTCGCGCGGCCTGGTCAACCTCTGGTATGGCCGGCAGAAGAAGCTCAAGTCGGTTTCGATCGGCCAGGTCTGGCGCCCCGAGGGTGCCGCGACTCCCGGCGCCGACGCCGCGGACAAGGCCTGACCGGCGCGAACAGCGAACCCCGCAGAAGGCTGCACCATGGAATTCTTTGTGAAGTCGACAGGTGCGCATTGCGCACATGAGCCTTCCCCAAAACTCGTGCTGGAAGGGATCTGAAATGGAGTTTTTTCGTATCCGGCGCGACATCCCGTTCATGCGGCATGCGCTGGTGTTCAACATCATCTCGGCCGTCACCTTCCTCGCGGCGGTGTTCTTCCTCGTCACGCGGGGGCTGCACTTCTCGATCGAGTTCACCGGCGGCACGGTTTCCGAGATCCACTACGCGCAGACAGCCAACCTCGCGCATGTGCGCGAGGCGGTCGACAAGCTCGGCTTCGGCGAAGTGCAGGTGCAGAACTTCGGCACCTCGCAGGACGTGATGATCCGCGTGCCCGTGCGCTCGGACGTCAAGCAGGCAGAGGTCGCTCAGCGGGTGTTCGACGCGCTGTGCGCGGCCGATCAGGGCCAGGTGGCGACCAAGACCGTGACCTCGCCCAAGGGTGAATCGATCACACGGCCCTCCTGCACCAAGGCGGATGGCAGCGAGCCCTTCGAGCTGGCCCGCACAGAGTTCGTCGGGCCCTCGGTCGGCGCCGAGCTGGCCGAGGATGGCGCGAAGGCGCTGGCCTGCGTGGTGATCGGCATCATGATCTACCTCGCGATCCGCTTCGAATGGAAGTTCTCGGTCGCGGCCATCATCGCGAACCTGCACGACGTGGTGATCATCCTGGGCTTCTTCGCCTTCTTCCAGTGGGAGTTCTCGCTCTCCGTCCTGGCGGCGGTGCTGGCGGTGCTGGGCTACTCCGTCAACGAGTCGGTGGTGATCTTCGACCGGATCCGCGAGGCCTTCCGCCGGTTCCGCAAGATGACGACGCACGAGGTGATCGACCACGCGATCACCTCGACGATGAGCCGCACGATCATCACCCACGGCTGCACGCAGATGATGGTGCTTTCGATGCTGATCTTCGGCGGTCCGACGCTGCACTACTTCGCGGTGGCGCTGACCATCGGCATCCTGTTCGGCATCTACTCGTCCGTCTTCGTCGCCGCCGCCATAGCGATGTGGCTGGGCGTCAAGCGCGAGGACTTGATCAAGTCGGGGCCCGCCAAGGAAGGCGGCGACCCGAACGATCCGAACGCCGGGGCCGTGGTGTAGAGTCAAAGCCACCATCGACTTGCCTGTCCTGCCGCCCAAATGCCCTCCTCCTCGGCCCAGACGAGTCTGCTCGATCAAGCCCGGCTGTATTTCGCCGAACGTCTGGTGAAGGAGTTCCAGCCCTGGCTGGATGCCGCGATGGCGGGCGCCCAGGCGCTAAACGAGAAGACAGCCGAGCGCACGGTGGCCCAGGCGCGGCGCGACATGCTGCAGGACCTGCTGCGCAACGGCAGCCAGTGGCCCGGGCGACTGGCCGAGCGGGTCAGGCAGCAGGTCGCTGCCGGCAGTGCCGTCCAGGCCGAGGCCGCCGCGCCGAAAGGCCCCACCACGCTGAGCGGCGCGCTCGACCTGAAGCTGGTCGATGACGACGAGATCCAGCGCGAGATCCTCGTTTCCCGCCTGGGCCAGAGCATGCTCGAGAAGGGACTGTGGGAGTTCAACGCGCTGCGGGCACGACTGACATCGTTGTCGCGCCAGCCCGAGCTCGGCGAGAGCGACCTGTTTCGCCCCCCGGTGCTGGCCGAGTGCGTGATCGAGGCGTGGAAGGATGCCGGCTTGTCGCTGGACACCTGGCGCGGCCTGGAAGAGTACCTCCTCAAGGCTTGCGCCAAGCCGATGGAAGCGGTCTGGCAGGAGACCAACAAGTGGCTGGTCGACCGCGGCGTGCTGCCCGAGGTGGACCTGCGCGGTGCGATCCGCCGTTCCGAGGGCAAGTCGACCTCTCCAGGCGGCCTGGCCACCGAAACGGAGCCTGCACCCACGCGAACCGGTGCACCCACCCGTTTCGCGGACACCTCGACCGCGTCGGCACCCATGCCGGCCGCCGGAGGCAGATCGAGCGTCTATGGCGCGACCGGCCAAGGCGGCATCGGCCCGGCCACAGGGTCCACGGGCGGGCCGGCAGGCCCCGGGGGAGCCGCCGATCCGTTCGGCGCGGGGCCGCATCCGCCGCAGAGCATCCTGCACGGCCACAGCATCGAGGACGAGACGCGGATGATGACGCGGCCCGTCGCGGGCAGCGCCGCCCGGGCCGACGTGGTGCTCGAGCACTTCGCCGAAGTGATGGAGCGCCATCTGCCGGGCTTTCGCGACACGGCCCACGCGCGGCCGGCGTCGGCACGATTGTCCGAGGCGATGGCCAAGGCCCAGCAACGCCTGGTCGAGCAGGCCGGTGGGCCGGCGGGCGATGGCGCTGTCGTGGGTGGCGTCGCTGGCGGCGTTGCCCCCGCCCCTGAGGTCCTGCTGCAGGAGTTGCGCGAGCGCCAGGCGGCCCTCAAGGCCGCGGCCACCACGCCCGCCGAGCGGGCGACCGTCGAACTGGTGGCCCTGCTGTTCCAGTCCATCCTCACCGAGGAGAGGATCCCGGCCCAGCTGCGCGTGTGGTTCGCCCGCCTGCAGATGCCGACCCTTCGCGTGGCCATCGCCGAGCCGGACTTCTTTTCCACCGCGGATCACCCCGCGCGCCGCCTGATCGACCGCATGGGCGCCTGCGTGATGGGATTCGAAGGCGGGGCCGAGGTGCTCGGCACCCCGCTCGAGACCGAGATCAAGCGTGTCGTCCAGGTGGTCGAAGCCTTTCCGGACACCGGCCGGCGCGTCTTCCAGACCGTGCTCAACGAGTTCGAGAAGTTTCTCGAGGGCTACTTCCGCGAGCAGAACGAGAAGAGCCGCGCGGGCGTGTCGCTGGCCCAGCAGGTGGAGCAGCGCGAGACCCTGGCCATCCAGTACACGATCGAGTTGCGCAAGCTTCTCGGCAACGTTCCGGTGCACGAGGGCATCCGGGAGTTTCTCTTCCACGTCTGGGCCGACGTGCTGGCCACCGCTGCGGTGCGGCATGGCCCGCAGAGCGAGCAGGTGAAGACGGTGCGGGCAGCGGCCAGCGAGCTCCTGTGGACGGCCAGCGCCAAGACCAATTTCGAGGACCGGGCCGAGGTGATCCACCGCCTGCCGCCGTTGCTGACGACGCTGCGTCAGGGCATGGGCTCCGTCGGCCTGGCCGCGGAGAAGCAGGACAAGGCCATCAAGTCGCTGAGCCAGGCCCTCACTGCAGCCTTCAGCGCGCGGGCCACCGCCATCTCGGCCGACCAGCTGGACGAGCTGAAGCAGCGCCTGGAGATGATCGAGGAGCTGCTGCCCGAGGAAGACGTCGAGATCGACGAGAGCTGGGTGCTCGACAGCAGCTCCCACCAGCAGGAAGGCCTCGAGATCGTGGCCGACGGCGGATCCATGCCGAGCCCTGCCATGCTGCAGTGGGCATCGGAGCTGCAGCTCGGGGCCGCGTTCACGCTGGACCTGCGCGGGCGCCACCTTTCGGTGCGGCTGGTCTGGCAGGGGATGAGCCGGCAGCTTTCGCTGTTCTCGGCGGCCGACGGGCGCTGCGTGCTGTTCCAGAAGGCACGGCTGGCGGCCTTTCTTCAGGCGGGCCTGCTGGTGCCGTTGCAGGATGAGTCGCTGACCGTGGCGGCCACGCGTAGCGCCATCGAGAAGATCAAGGCCGACCCGGCCCGGCTGCTGGCCTGAAGGGAGCTGGCGACTTCGGTCGTCGACGCACCGACGCCGAAGGCGACGCAGGGGCCACCTCAGTGGATCAGGCGGTCTTCCGGTGCGACGAAGAGCTCGTCGAGGATCAGCGCGTCGGGCTCGGCCCCGAGGCTCCAGAAAACCATCAGCACGATGATCTTGAGGTCGTCCAGTGGCAGCGGGCCCGCACCGACGGCGGCGGCACGGTCGATGACCATCTCGCGCAGCGGAGCGGTCAGCACGCCGGCGGATTCGAGGAAGCTGATGAAGCCGATCGACTCGTCGCCCAGCAGCTCCTGCTCCTCGGGCAGGTAGATGCGGACGGAGGAGGCCGACTGGGCCAGCGGCGCCGCCGGCGCGCCGGCCTCGGCGCTCAATTCGCCGGTACGCACGGCCAGGCCATCGAGCCAGTGCAGCGCTTCCTGGATCTCGTCCGATTCAAAACCCACGGCCGAGAGCTTGCGGGTGAGCTGCTCGTGGTCGGGGCATGCGTCGGGCCGCCAGTAGTTTTCGTACAGGTAGACCAGGACGTCGAACATGGTGGCTTGACTATACCCGAGCGAGTTTTCCCGGGTCGGCAGCATTTGGCGGCCTTCGGACCCGGTTCATTGCGCCTTCGCCAGTTGGAACGCCGGCTGGCCGGCGTCGCTCAGGCGGCCATCCGGCGCTGGAAGAGTCCGCCCGGCAGCCGCACGAGGCGCCCTTCGAGCTCCAGCTCGAGCAGCCGGGCCTGCAGCTCCGCGGCCGGCCAGCCGGTCCGGTCGGACAAGGCGTCCAGCGTGACGGGATCGTGGCCCATGGCCGCAAGAATGGGGTCGCGGGGCGGTGCGGCCTCAGGCGTCGCCCGCTGGGGAGCGAGGGCGACCGGCCAGCGCAGCTCCTGCAGGATGTCGTCCGCCGTCTCCACCAGCTTGGCGCCATCCTTGATCAGGCGGTGGCAGCCGCGGGACTGCGGGCTGTGGATGGAGCCGGGAATCGCGAACACTTCGCGTCCGTACTCGGCGGCCAGCCGCGCGGTGATGAGCGAGCCCGACTGCACGGCCGCCTCGACCACCAGCGTGCCCAGCGAAAGGCCCGCGATGATCCGGTTGCGCCGAGGGAAATGCTCCTTGAGCGACTCCGCGCCCAGCATGAACTCGCTCAGTTGCAGGCCCGCGCCATCGACCATGCGGTGCGCCAGCGCGTGGTGGCGCTTGGGGTAGACGCGGTCCAGGCCGGTCCCGACGACGGCGATCGTCCCGCCCTTGCCGCCAGCGGCGGCCCCGTCCAACGCGCCTTCGTGTGCCGCGCCGTCGATGCCGAGCGCCAGCCCGGAGACGATGACCAGGCCGGACCGGGCGAGGTGGCCAGCGAAGGCCCGGGCGTTGTCCAGCCCGCCCGGGGTGGCGTGGCGGCTGCCGACAATGGCCAGCGACGGCTGTTCGAGCAGGGACAGCCTGCCGTGCGCATAAAGAAGCAGCGGGGGATCGGCCGTCTCGAGCAGCGCGGCCGGATAGGCCGGGTCACCCAGGGGGACGACGTGACGACGCGAAGGGTCTTCCGACACCCAGGAGCTCGTGCGCGCGTAGACCTCATCCGGATCGAACTGGGGTTTCAGCAGCGCCTGGCCGGCGGCCGTCCCGCCCACCTCCCTCCACGATCCGGGTCCGGCGGCCACGACCGCCTCGGGTGAGCCGAAGGCCGTCAGCAGCCGGCGGGCAGCGCTGGGCGACAGCCCGGGCGAATGAACCAGGCGCAGCCAGGCGAACAGCTCGTCGGCGGACAAGGGGGCGGCGGCTGCGGGCATGCGGCGGTTGGCGGCGGCCGGCGGCCGCCCGGTGTGGAGGGAGCCGCCTGCAACTGCCCTCGGGCGGCGCGGTGAGTTTCGCTTACGGCTGGGTGAAGAGGTCGCCGGCGCTGACCGGCTCCTTCACCTGCAGGATCAGGGCGTAGGACACCCGCTCGAAGACGCGGAAGACGAACAGCAGCCCATGGCGTTCGTCCGGCAGCCGGATCAAGGCTTTGGCTTCGTCCGTGTTGTCGACCCGCTGCGTGCCGGCGCGCCACAGGGCCAGCACGTGGCCGCGCTCGACGCCGTCACGCGCGCCGCGGTTGAGCGACACGATCTGGTTCTGGCCGGCGTTCAGCCCGTCGCCATAGACCGAGATGATGCGGCCGGACATCGGCGCGCCCGGCGAGTGCGGCGCGAAGGCCTCGACATCGCGCGCCGGTGCCGGCGAGAGGCGGTCGCCGATGTTGGCTTCTTCGCGCAGGTTGGTGATGGTGATCGTGGCCGGCACGATCTCGCTCTTGCCGTCGGGCAGCGGGCGGATCTCGCCCGGCCGGGTGTACTCGGCCGTGCCGACGTAGCGGGCCTCGAAGCCGAGCAGCTCGTTGGTGGTCGGGTCGATCAGCGGCTTCGGCTCGCGGAACAGCTGCCAGTTGCGGGCTGCCGAGAGATCGCCGCGCACGTAGGCGTTCTCGCCCTTGGAGACGAGGACCCGGCCTTCCTGGGTGGCGACCACACGCGGCGCCGTCTCCAGCGTGTTGCTGTCCAGCACGATCGCGTCGTTCAGGAACGGGCCGATCAGGTGCATCGGCACCGAGGCGATCGCGTCATCGGGCAGCGGCTCGGTGCGAACGCGCGGCGAGAGCTTGCCCTCCTGGCTGGTCTCGATCGGCTTGCCAAGGCGCAGGCGGGCGCGGCCGCCGGTCTTGTCGAGATAGAGCACCTGGCCCGGGTAGATCAGGTGCGGGTTGCGGATCTGGTCGAGGTTCATGCCCCACAGTTCGGGCCAGCGCCAGGGGGACTTCAGGAAGACCTTGGAGATGTCCCACAAGGTGTCGCCGCGCTTGACGGTGTAGCTGTCGGGAGCGTTGGGCGCCAGCTCCGACAGGGGCACGCCCGCCTCGGCGACCTGCTGGGCGGTGGAACGCTGGCCGGGCGTGACCGGCCAGGTGGCGGCGCCCGCCGAGACCGCCGCCAGGCCCAAGCCCAGGGCGACGACCCAGGCGGAAGGCGGCAAGACGGGGCGGCGGACAGTTCGGCTCATCATGAATGGACACTCCCGGGCGACGAGCCGGAAAATCTTTGGCGATGCAACAATTCCGGCTGCGCGACGGTTTCGGTGAGCCTTTCGGGCTGCCGCCTAACCTCTTCGCTCAGCCGAGCTGAAAGCTGAGAAAGCTCGGCAAATTCTGCCTCTAAAGCCTTGATACCGTAAACAAACTTGGCCGCTTGCAGCAACCCTTTGTCACGAGAAACGGCACTATTTGTGGTGTGGCGATGACAAACCCCGGGCAAGCCCCAGGCCGATTTCCGACGTTCCGAATCCCATGGCCCTGCTCCCGATCCTGCGTTACCCCGACCCCCGCCTGCACACCGTCGCCGCACCCGTGGCCGAGGTCGACGAGCCGGTCCGCCAGCTCGTCGACGACATGCTCCAGACCATGTACGAGGCCGAGGGCGTGGGCCTGGCGGCCACGCAGGTCGATGTGCACCGCCGGGTGATCGTGATGGACACCTCCGAGCAGCGTGACGAGCCCCGGGTGCTGATCAATCCGGAGCTGGTGAAGGTCAGCGAGGAGATGATGGTGGGCGAAGAGGGCTGCCTGTCCGTGCCGACGATCTACGACGCGGTCCCCCGGCACGCGCGCGTGACCGTGCGGGCGCTCGGGCGCGACGGCCAGCCCTACGAGTTCGACGCCGAGGGGCTCACGGCGGTGTGCGTCCAGCACGAGATGGACCACCTCATGGGCAAGGTGTTCGTCGAGTACCTCAGCCCGCTCAAGCGCGAGCGCATCAAGACCAAGATGCTGAAGAAGACGCGCGAAGAGCAGCGGGTTCGATGAGTCGCGGCCTGCGCGTTGCCTTTGCGGGCACGCCCGAATTCGCCGCGGCCGCGCTGGCGGCCATCCACGCCGCCGGCCATGAGATTCCCTTGGTGCTGACGCAGCCGGATCGGCCCGCCGGCCGGGGCATGAAGCTCACGCCTTCTCCGGTGAAGCAGTTGGCACTTGCTCACGGCCTGGCCGTTGCTCAGCCTCAAGGGCTGAAGCTGGACGGCCGGTTCGCGGCCGATGCGGCGGCAGCACGTGGCCAGCTGGAAGCGGCTGCGCCGGACGTGATGGTCGTGGCGGCCTACGGGCTCATCCTGCCGCGCTGGGTGCTGGGCTTGCCGCGCCTGGGATGCCTGAACATCCACGCCTCGCTGCTGCCCCGCTGGCGAGGCGCGGCGCCGATCCACCGCGCCATCGAGGCCGGCGACCCCGAAACGGGCATCACGATCATGCAGATGGACGAGGGCCTGGACACGGGCGGCATGCTCGCGATCGGCCGCGAGCCCATCCGGCCGGAAGACACCACCGGCCGCCTGCACGACCGCCTGGCGGCGCTCGGCGCCCGCATGATCGTCGAAACCCTGTCGGCCGCCGCCGCCGGGCCGCTCACGGCGACCGCGCAGCCGGCCGAGGGCGTGACCTACGCCCGCAAGATCGACAAGGCAGAGGCGGCCATCGACTGGGTCCTGCCCGCGACGGCCATCGAACGCCGCGTGCGCGCCTTCGACCCGTTCCCGGGCGCCAGCTTCGAAGCCGCCGGCGAGACGGTCAAGCTCTGGCGGGCCGGCCTCCGTCCGGAACTGCAGGGCCCGCCCGGCCAGGTGCTGAAGGCGGACGGCCAGGAGCTGCTGGTCGCCTGCGGGCAGGGGGCCCTGTCGCTGCTCGAGCTGCAACGGCCCGGCGGCAAGCGGCTGCCGGCCGCGGCCTTCATGCAGGCGCGGCCCGGCCTGGAAGGCACCAGCCTGGTGCCCCATTGAACTCGCGGCCGGTCGGCCGCATCTGACTGCTACCCTGACTGACACGCGCCAATGCCGGCGCGAGGAACCGCTTCCCATGTTCAATCTGCTGAAGACCGCCGTCCTGATGGCGGCCATCACCGCGCTGTTCATGACCATCGGCCGCCTGATCGGCGGACAGCAGGGCATGATGCTGGCGCTGGTGCTCGCGCTGGGCATGAACTTCTTCAGCTACTGGTTCTCGGACAAGCTGGTCCTGCGCATGTACAACGCGCAGGAGGTGGACGCCCAGACCGCCCCGCAGTTCTACCGGATGATCCAGGAGCTGGCACAGCGGGCCGAGATCCCGATGCCGCGCGTCTACCTCATCAACGAGGACGCGCCCAACGCCTTCGCCACGGGCCGCAATCCCTCCCACGCCGCCGTGGCGGCCACGACCGGCATCCTGCGCGTGCTGAGCGAGCGCGAGCTTCGCGGCGTGATGGCGCACGAACTGGCGCATGTGAAGCACCGCGACATCCTGATCTCGACCATCAGTGCCACCATGGCCGGCGCGATCTCGATGCTCGCGAACTTCGCGATGTTCTTCGGCGGCCGGGACGACGAGGGCCGGCCTGTCAACCCGATCGTGTCCATCCTGGTGATGATCCTGGCGCCGCTGGCGGCCAGCCTGATCCAGATGGCCATCAGCCGCGCCCGCGAGTTCGAGGCCGACCGCGGTGGCGCCGAGATCTCCGGCGACCCGCAGGCGCTCGCTTCGGCCCTGCAGAAGATCCACCGCGTCGCCCAGGGCGTTCCGCTGGAGACGACCGAGCGCCACCCGGAGACGGCGCAGATGATGATCATGAACCCGCTGTCGGGCGGTGGAATCTCGGGCCTGTTCTCCACCCACCCGAGCACCGAGGAGCGGGTCGAGCGCCTGCTGGAGATGGCGCGCGCCGGGTTCGCCCGCACCTGAGCCGCCGGCTCAAGTCCTTTGGCGGGCGGTCGATAAAGCGGGCAGTCCCACGTCCGCCGAAAGCCCCGCCCGCCATGCGCCGCCTGCCTCTCGCCCTCGCTGCCACCCTGGCCGGCGTCCTGCTGGCCGGTTGCGACCTGCTGGGCATCGAGGGAGCCAGCGCGATCGCCGAGCGCAAGGCGGCCGAAGGCAAGGCCATAGGAGCGGCCTGCCGCAACGCTGCCCGCGCGATCGAGGACTGCTACACCCTGAACAGGAAGGCCGACAAGGCCGCCATCTACGCCGGCTGGCGCGAGATGGACGACTACATGCGCGAGAACAAGCTCGAGCCCGTGCCGCCCCAGCTCACGCCCGATGTGGCCCGTGCGGGCGCCAAGGCCGAGGAAGAGCCGGCCGAGGAGGCCGCCAAGCCGGATCGCAAGGGCAGCTCGTCCGAGGTCAAGGAAGCCCGCGCCGCCAGCAAGAAGGCGACGAGCACGCACTGAGGCCCGCTCGCCCTGCGCCGGTGCACAGCCCGCCGGCAACCGTGCACGCCGGATGGGTGGAAACCCTGGTGACAATCGCGGGATGCCGAATCCCGCCACGACCGCCCCGATGTGGCGCCAGCCAGCGTTCCGTGACGGAGCGCGCGAGATGACCGGCATCGCGCTCGGCCTGGGCGCCTGGGGCCTGGTGACCGGCGTGGCGATGGTCAAGACCGGCTTGGGCATCCCGCTGTCGGTGATGATGTCGCTCGTCGTCTTCGCGGGCAGTGCCCAGCTGGCTTCGCTGCCGCTGATCGCGAGCGGCGCGCCGTTGTGGGTCGTCTGGGCCACCGCGGCCTGCGTCAACCTTCGCTTCGTCATCTTCAGCGCGAGCTGGCGACCGTACTTCGCCGGGCTGCCGCTGCGGCAGCGGCTGGCGTATGGCTATTTCACCGCCGACCTGAACTACGTGATGTTCATGCGGCGCTACCCCGAGCCCAAGCCTCATCCCGACCAGGCGCCCTACTTCTGGGGCGGGGTGAGCGTCAACTGGGTCACCTGGCAGGCGATGTCGATGCTCGGCATCGCTTTGGCCGACACCATCCCGACGCAATGGGGCCTGGGCTTCGCAGGCACGCTCGCGCTGCTGGGGCTGACCGGCTCGCTGCTTTCGGATCGCGCGACGTGGATTGCGGCAGCCGTCGCCGCCTGCGCGGCAGTGGCCGCCTTCGCGCTGCCCTTCAAGCTCAACATCGTCGTCGCCATCGCGGCGGCGGTCGCCGTCGGCATCCTGCTGGACCACTTCTCGCCCACGGCGGTGGCGCCGAAGGCCGGGAGCCGCGCATGAACACCTGGGAAGCGGTCGTCGCCATCCTCGGCCTGGGCGTGATCACCCTCGTCACGCGCTCTTTCTTCCTGCTGCCCGAGCGCGAGGTGCCCATCCCCGCCTGGCTGCGCGAGGCACTGCGCTATGCCCCGCTGGCCGCGCTGGTCGCCGTGGTCGTGCCCGAGGTGATCATGAGCAACGGGAAGCTCATCCAGACATGGCAGGATGCACGCCTGTACGCAGCCGCCGCCGGCGCGCTGTGGTACTGGCGGCGCCGCGGCATCCTCGGCACCATCGTCTGCGGCACCGCGGTGCTGCTGGCCTTGCGCTTCGGCCTGGGCTGGTAGGACTTCGCGGTGGCCGCGCGCCACCCGATCCGACCACCTCACGAAGACAAGACCATGCTGAAAGTGCTCCGCTTCTCCGACCTCGTCGCCCAGGGCCAAGTGCAGGGCCGGCGCGTGTTCATCCGCGCCGA
>CAMLGG010000162.1 GCA_946479475.1 uncultured Ideonella sp.
CTGAGCTTGTCGAAGCCTCGTGCGAACGGCCCTTCGACAGGCTCAGGGCGAACGGACGTGGGTGGTCGAGATTTGGATGGCACCGGCACT
The DNA here is from genome assembly GCA_946479475.1 of uncultured Ideonella sp. The sequence continues at coordinate 91 of CAMLGG010000162.1, forward strand.
CCCTTCCCCGTTCGGGCTGAGCTTGTCGAAGCCTCGTGCGAACGGCCCTTCGACAGGCTCAGGGCGAACGGGCGTGGTGCGGCCCAGAGCAAACAGAGGGTTGATGCGGCGCAGGGCAAACAGAGGGTTGGTGCGGCCCAGGGCCAACAGGGTTGGTGCGGCTCAAGGTGAACGGGGGTGCGGCTCAAAGTGAATGGGACATCGGAAAGGCCGCTTCAAGAACATGAAGGGCCGGCGCATCGGATGCGCCGGCCGCGAGCCGTTCAAGCCACGATCACTTCGATCCCTCGAAGAACTCGCGGACGAATTCGCGCACGTCGCGAGTCGGTCCCGGCGGGCCGACCAGGGTGGTGGCCATGGGCGCCAGCGGCCGGGCGGCGCCGAGGGAGGCCAGGCTGCCGGAAAGCGGCATCACGATCCAGGAGTTCTCGGTGTCGACCGTGGCGGTGACGGGCTCGTAGGCGATCAGCGGGTTGGCCTTCTCCGCAGTGATCACCAGGCCCAGGTTGTGGCCCTTGGCGAAGATGCGGTCGTCGGTGTTGATCTCCCAGGTCAGCGTGTACCACTTGCCCGGCACCAGCTCGCGCTGGTGGGTCCACGACTTGTGGTGGCCCAGGTCGGCGATCGTGCGCGAGACGATGAAGGCGGCGTTGTTGTTGTAGTCGACCACCCGCGCCTGCAGGCCGGCCGTCTTGCGGTCGACCTTGACGCGCAGGGTGAGCGTGGCGGTGCCGGATTCGCGCACCTTGTCGGCCAGCGCATCGCTCATGAACACCAGCCGGTCGCCGCGCGGGTCGGTGGGGTTGTTCACGATGGAGTCGCTCGAATACTCCGCCGACTGGGTGAAGCTCAGGTAGCGCTTGCCCTGGACGGCGTTGCCGCCCCGCGTGCTCAACGCGCCGGCCAGGCGCCCGAGCGGGGACGTCAGCATGAGCTGCTGGTCCGTCGTGCCTTCGGGTGGCCACTGCTTGTCGGTGGACCACGTCGAATCCTCGCGCTGGATGATGGCCTGCGGCTCCTTCGGGGCGCCGTTGTCCAGCCCCTGCAGGTAGTAGTCGAACCATTGCAGCAGCGGCGTCGTGTAGGTCGAGCCGAAGGAGTAGTAAGGCTCGATGTGCTGGCCCTGGTGCAGGAAGATGCGGCGCTTGATGCCGTGCTTGCCCAGCTCGTCCCACCACTCGCCGAACTGGCGCGTCTTCACGTTCTCGTCGTTCAGTCCGTGCACCACGAAGACGCTGGCCTTCATCTTCGAGGCGTCCAGGCGATAGTCGCGCACGGCCCACCAGTCGTTGTAGCTGCCCGTCGGGTCGTCGGAGTGCTCCTGCAGGCGCGGCGTCATGTCGCGGCAGAACTGGCTGTCGTAGTTGCTGACGAAGTCGTTCAGGAAGGCCACGTGCTGCTCGTAGAACGGGATGCCGTTGCCGCGCGTGTAGTCGTACCAGCTCGAGATGGCCGCGACCGGCACGATGGTCTCCAGGCCCTTCACGCCGGTGGCGGCGACCGAGTTCGCGATCGTGCCATCCCAGGAGACGCCGATCATCCCGGTCTTGCCGTCGGTCCACTCGGTCGCATCGGCCCGGGAGCCGTCCGGGTGGTAGCCGTTGGCGCGGCCGTTGGCCCAGTCGATGACGGCCTTGGTGCCGCGCACCTCGCGCTCGCCGCCGACGTCTGCGCAGCCTGTCGAGAAGTCGGTACCGGGCAACGCGACCGTCGCGACGGCGTAGCCCCGCGGCACGAAGAAGTCGGTTTCCCAGGCGTCGCGCGTGCCGTTGAAGAAGTACGGCGACGCATGGATGATCAGCGGCACCTTGTCGCCGCCGGCGTCCGGCCGGGTCACCTCGACGCGGATGGTGTCGATCTTGCCGTCATGGTCGCGGTCGACGCCCGTCTCGACGTTCACCACTTCGGTGATGGCCAGCGCGCGGTCGAAGTAGGGCACCGTCTTGTTGCCCACGACCCAGGGCTTGTTCGGCTTGGCCGCGACCGCGGCCGTGGCGAAGCCGCTCAGCGCGGCAGCCGTTGCGAGCACGCAAGCGGCGATATGAGCGGGCGAGCTGCGGCAAGCGCCGGCCCGGCGAGTTGAAGCCATGTGTGTCCCCTCGAAAGAAGTGATCAACGATCAAGGACGTAGGCGACTTTGCGGCGGCTGCCACCTGCGATGCCGCGCCCGACGGCGAGGCGCGCAGATTCTGGACAGTCGCGCATCGGCGGGTCAATGCGCCCGCGGCCTTGACCTTGGGGGGCGTGGCCCGTGGTGGCGGCGGGCGATGACGGATGTTGAAGGTGCCCTCGGCGGTCGACCGGCCGCCTGGACGGAACCCATCGCGCGACCAAGGTCGCCGCGCTTCGGCTACACCGGCCCCTTTCGCCCCGCCGAAGGAGCCATGGATGAGCCTGAGAGGATGGCACTTCCCGATCGCGGCCGGCATCGCCGCACTCGGGCTCGCCGGATGCGGCAGGCAGGAGCTGCCGCCCGCCCCTGACGATCCCGCCGCCGCGGCGCGGCAGGAGCAGGAGTTCGTCTCGGCGATGAGGCCGGCGCGCCCCGGCCGGCCGGTGGTGGCCATCGTCGCGCTGAACGAATCCACCGAGACCACCGACCTGCTGTTGCCGCATGCTGTGCTGACCCGCGCCGACGTGGCGGACGTGACGGTCGTGGCGCCCCGGCCCGGCACCGTCAGGCTCTACCCCGCCCTGCAGGTCGAGGCCGAGATGGATTTCGCCGCCTTCGACCGCGCACATCCGTCCGGGGCGGACTACGTGATCGTCCCCGCGATGGAGCCGGCGGACGATGAAGCTGTCGCGCAGTGGCTGCGCGGCCAGTCCTCGCGTGGCGCGAAGGTCATCGGCGTGTGCGTCGGGGCGCTCGTCGTCGCCAACGCCGGCCTGCTGGATGACCGCCGCTACGTGAGCCATTGGTATGTCCGCGACGACATCGCGAAGCAGCATCCGGGCGCCAGCTTCGTCCCCCACCGGCGCTACGTGGCGGATCGCGGCGTGGCCACGACCACCGGCATCACCGCCTCGGTGCCGACGATGCTTGCGCTCGTCGAGGCGCTCGGCGGCGAAGAGCGGGCCAGGGCCGTTGCCGACGAGCTGGGCGTCAAGGCCTGGACGCCGGCGCATGACAGCAACCGCTTCGGGCTGACCGGCGCGCGGCGCTGGGGCTACGTCGCCGACAAGGCGGCGTTCTGGCGACGGGAGAAGCGCGTGGTCGAGGTGGCCGACGGCAGCGATGACATCGCGCTGGCCTTCGCCGTCGACGGCTGGTCGCGCACCGGCCTCGTCTCGACACAGGCCGTCTCGGCGCGATCCCCGGTGCGCCTGCGCAGCGGCCTCGCGCTCAGCACACGGCCCGCAGTCGATGAAGCGCAGCGCGTGCCGCTGGCACCCGGCCTCAAGCCCGTGCAGCAACTGGATCGAACACTGTGCGACATCGAGTCGCACCTGGGTCCGCAACGCCGCGACCGCGTCGAGCAGGAGCTCGAGTACCCGTCGCGCCCGGACCCGTGCAGCGGCTGAGGCCCACCGACGGGCGGCCCGCCAACATCTTCCTGTCATGCACGCCCCCTAGCGTCGCCGGTTCCAGCAGACGCCAGGAGTACACGCATGACCCACGACGCCTCACGACGTTCCATCCTCAAGCTCATCGGCGCCGGCGCCACCGCCGGCGTGGTGCCGCCCAGCATCGCCCGCGCGCTGGCCATCCCGGCCCACCAGCGCACCGGCACCATCGACGACGTCGAGCACGTCGTGATCCTGATGCAGGAGAACCGCTCGTTCGACCATCTCTTCGGCACGCTGCGCGGCGTGCGGGGCTTCGGCGACCCTCGAACCATCCCGCTGCCCTCTGGCCAGCCGGTGTGGCACCAGCCCGACGGCCAGGGCGGCGAGCTGCTGCCCTTCCGCCCGCCGGTGGAGAACCTCGGCCTGACGTTCCTCCCCGATCCGCCGCACGGCTGGAACGACACCCACGCGGCATGGAACGAGGGCCGGCACGACCAGTTCGTGCCGAACAAGGGCCTTTCGGCGATGACGTACCACCAGCGCGCCGACCTGCCCTTCCACTTCGCGCTGGCCGACGCCTTCACCGTCTGCGACCACTACCACTGCTCGCTGATGGGCCCCACCGACCCGAACCGCTACCACCTGTGGACCGGCTGGGTCGGCAACGACGGCAACGGCGGCGGCCCGGTCATCACCAACGCCGAGGCCGGCTACGACTGGTCCACCTATCCCGAGCGCCTGGAGCGCAACGGCGTGTCGTGGAAGGTCTACCAGGACGAAGGCGAAGGCCTGGATGCCGGGCACTACTGGGGCTGGACGGGCGACGCCTACATCGGCAACTACGGCGACAACTCGCTGCTGTACTTCCACCAGTACCAGAACGCCCAGCCGGGCGATCCGCTGTTCGAGAAGGCCCGCACCGGCACCCGCATCGCGGAGCAGGGCCGCGACCCGAACCGACTGCTCGACCTCCTGCGCGCCGACGTGGCCGCCGGCCGGCTCGCCCAGGTCACCTGGATCGTCGCGCCCGAGGCCTACAGCGAGCACCCCAACTGGCCGGCCGACTACGGCGCCTGGTACGTCTCGCAGGTGCTGGACATCCTCACCGCCAACCCCGAGGTGTGGAGCAGGACCGTGCTGTTCGTCAACTACGACGAGGAAGGCGGCTTCTTCGACCACATGCCGCCTCCGGTGCCGCCGCAGACGCCGCAGCAGGGCGACTCCACCGTCTCGATCGCCAACGAGATCTTCCCCGGCGACGGCACGCACCCGGCCGCGCCGTACGGCCTGGGCATGCGCGTGCCGATGATCGTCTGCTCGCCCTGGAGCAAGGGCGGCTACGTGAACTCGCAGGTCTTCGACCACACCTCGGTCATCCGCTTCCTGGAGGCCCGCTTCGCCAAGGGCAACCCGGACCTGGTCGAGTCGAACATCACCGCCTGGCGCCGTGCCGTGGCGGGCGACCTGCTCTCGGCCTTCGACTTCGCGACGCCGAACGCCAAGGTGCCGGCCCTGCCCGACACCTCGGCCTTCTTCCCGCCCGACCTGGAGCGGCACGACGACTACGAGGTCGAGCGGCCCGGCAACGAGAAGCTGCCGAAGCAGGAGCACGGCGTGCGCCGCGCCCGGCCCCTGCCCTACGCGCTGCATGCCCACGGTGCCGTGGGCCGCACGGATGGCTCGTTCCGCATCGGCTTCTCGAACGCGGGCCGGCAGACGGCGGTGTTCCAGGTGCACTCGGCGCGCGCGACCGACCTTCCGCGCGGCTACACCGTCGAGCCCGGCAAGAAGCTGGTGGGCACCTGGGCGGTCGCGGCCCAGGGAGTGAACGACTACGACCTGGGCGTGCGCGGGCCCAACGGCTTCTACCGCGCCTTCAAGGGCCGCGTCAGCGGTGCCGGCCACGCGATGCTGGACGTGCGGGCCGAGTACGACGCCGATGGCCACGGACTCTCGCTCGTCATCCGCAACCTGGCGGCGCAAGCCGCCGACGTGCGGGTGCTCGATCGCTACACCCGCGCCGGCCTCGGCCTGCAGCTCGCCTCCGGCCAGGCCGAGCGGCTGCATTTCGACCTGCGGGTGACGTTCGGCTGGTACGACCTGCGCGTCACGCAGGCCGGCGATCCCGGCTTTGCCGTCGAGCTGGCCGGCCACGTCGAGAACGGCGAGGCGAGCATCAGCGATCCGGTGCTGGGCGGCTTCAAGCTGGCGGTTTGACAAAAGTCAATCCAGGGCGCCGACGACGACGCGGCCTTCAGTCCCGGCACTGAACGGCCGATAAGCTCGGGAGCCCTGCCATCGAGGCAGTAGCGCAAGCCTGCCTGTGGAAACCCTCAAGCCAGACGATCCCGACCAGGTCAATCCTCACTACCTGAACCACGTGGTGGAGACGACGGCCCACCACGTGGTCGAGGTGACGGAGGACATCGTCACCGGCAGCGGCATCAAGCTGCTGGCCAAGGGCGCGCGCATCGACCCGGCCGTGCGCGAGCGGCTGCTGCAGCACAAGCTGCGCAAGCCGCTCGAGGACTGCGTGCAGGTCGTGGGCGGCGTCATTCCCGAACGCTTCGGCCCCATCGCCCAGGGCCTGCTGGACAAGCATCCCCTCATCGCCGCGCTGTGCTCGGCACAGGGCTCGGCGCAGCCGGTGCCGCAATCGCTGACGCGGCTGAAGCTCTCCGGGCCGGTCCAGTCGCTGCTGACGGTGTACGCCGACTGGCAGGGCGACCGGCTGGAGCACTCCGTGGGCGTCGCCATGTTCGCCATGGCCCTCGGTCGCCGCCTGGTGCCGGGAGACATCGAGCGCCACCGGCTGCTCGCGCTGGCCGGCCTGCTGCACGACGTGGGCGAGCTCTACATCGATCCCGGACATCTCAAGCGCGGGGCCAGGCTCGAGCCCGAGCAATGGCGGCACATCGTGAGCCATCCCGTGATCGCCGACCGCGTGCTGCGGGGCATGGAGGGCGCCGGACCGGCCGTCGCGGGCCTGGTGCTGCTGCACCACGAGCGGCTGGATGGCTTCGGCTACCCGCGGGGCGTCTCGGGCGCCGCCCTTTCGCTCGACGCCCAGATCCTCGGGGCGGCCGAATGGCTGATGGCGCTGGTCGAATCCGGCCTCACCCCGCTGGCCCGCGCCAGCGTGGCCACCCGCATCATCCCCGGCGAGTTCTGCGACGAGGTGGTGCGCACCATCGCCGCCGCCGCGGTGCAGAGCGAGGAGATGCTCGCCGGCTGGACGCAGCCGACGCCGCTGGAGGATGCGGTGCCGCGCGTGGCCCGCATCGCCGCCACCATGCGGCGCTTCCGCCAGCACCGGGGCTGGATCGAGGAGCGCATCGCGGCCGCCCGCGGCGAGCTGCGCCAGACGCTGTCGTCGGGCCTGGAGCGCATGCTGCGGCTGCAGACGGCCTTCTCGAGCACCGGCCTGGACGCGGCCGACCCCGAGGTGCTGCTGCGCCAGCTGGCCGGCCTGCACGATCCGCTGGTCCACCTGGAGGTCATCACCATCGTGGGCGAGATCGAATGGCGGCTGCGCTCGCTGGAGCGCGAGTCGCTGCTGCGCACCGGCCTGGCCGGCGGCGAGAGCGACGCGGTCATGCGCGAGCTCATCGCCCGGCTGACCGGCCGCCAGGCTCGCCCCGAACCGCCCGACGACCCCGCCGCCCGGTCCGCCGCCGCCAAGGCCTGAGGCCGCGCTGCGCAGGCCGCGCGATTGCCTGCCGCGGCCGTTCGGGCTAGTGTGCTGCCATGTCCGTGACGCCGAGCCTGCCCAGCGTCGAGCTGGCCGCCGCGCTGGCCGAAGAAGGCCGGCGTGTCCTGATGGGCCATTGGGTGAACGCCTCGGTCGAGCCGCTGCAGCGCAGCCTCGAGACCCTGCGGCAGCTCGAGCTCGCCGGCGAGTGGGGGCCGGCAGCTCACCGGCTGGCGGTCGAGGCACTGTCCTGGCTGAACCTGGCGCTGGATGCCAGCGGCCGCCTCGTCGCCGCGGCCGATGCCCGCTCCGAGCTGCAACGCCGGCTGGGCGGGCTGACGGACACGCTGACCGGCGCCATGGCGCTGTGGTCGATCGGCTGCGCGGGCCAGCTGCGAGGCGATGTCGGCGCCATGCTTTCGGTCGGCCAGCGTGCGTCGACGCTGATGCAAGAGCAGGACGCGCTGCCGGCCGCTGCCGCGCATCACGCCCTCATGGGCTGGGCCCTGGTGATGGATGGCGAGGCCGACGAGGGGCTGGACGAGCTGCACGCCAGTGCTGTCCAGCGCCGCCGGCATGGCTCGGCGGTGGACCTCCCCTGGCTGATGGCGACTTGCGCCGAGGCCCGGCTCGCCGCCGGCGCGCTGGAGGCCGCTGCCCGCGACCTCGAATCGGCCCATGCCGCCCTCGCCGGCGGCGCCACGGGCTTCATGCGGGGTCTGGCCTGGCGCGTGCGCGGCAACCTGCGATGGGCTGCCGGCGAGGGCCTGGCGGCGGCCCGCGCCGACTGGGAGCAAGCCCTGTCCGCTGACCGCGCCGCGGGTGCGCCGCTTTGCGAGCTGCAGACCCTGCTGGTGCTCGGCCGCGCCCTCGCGGCCTCCGGCGAGAAGGCGCAGGCGCGCGAGGGACTGCGCGAAGTGCTTGCCCGCCTGGACTCCAGCTGCTGCGGCGACGAGCCCTGCCCATTGCTGGACATTGCCCGGCGCCAGCTCTCGGCCTGGGGCTGAGGCGACCGGGCCGACCGGGCACGGTTCAACGTGCACCTCGCGTTGCGAGGCTGCTCCGGGCAGGCTCGAAGGAAACGTCGAACGGCCCGCACCGATGCCTGTGCGATTGTTCAGGCGTCTCGCTCACCACGATGCGTCCACTTGTGACGTTATTCAGCAGTGGTTGCACCGTGTTTCGAAGCGATCGACTGACAATCGCTTGCGAGCTTCTTGCCGCATGAAGTTTCGATGGAAAGAGAAGAGATGCCGATCGCCCGGAACACCGCCTCCAGTGCCCGCCTGGCCGTGCTCGCCTTGCTGATGGCAAGCGTTGCCTCCTGCGGGGGAAGCGGGTCGCCCTCAGGCAGCGATTCGACGCCACCGCCGGCGCCGGCCCCTGGGCCTGCAGATCCTCCGCCCCCTCCGCCTCCAACCGCCGCCTCCATCAATGCCGCCCTCGGCATGCCCGACCGGCTGCTGGGCGGACTGGGCGCCGGCAACCCGATCGCGGACATGACGAGCCAGCAGATCCAGCCGGACATCATCGACACCTACCTGGTGGGGGTCGGCAGTGGCTCGTGGCCGACGTGGAACAGCCCGGACGGGGCCTACGTCAGCTACGTCTCCGCGAACGTGAAGGCCGCCGGCGCGGTGCCCATGTTCACGCTCTACCAGATGGCCTCGCGGGGCGAAGGCAACCTGGACGCCGTGAACGACGCGAGCTTCATGGCCAGCTACTGGTCACAGGCCAAGTTGATGTACCAGAAGATCGGCGCGACGGACTCGCCCGCGCTCGTCAACCTGGAGCCCGACTTCTGGGGCTTCGCGATGGCAGCCGCCCCCGATGGCGACCCGGCGAAGCTGCCGGCACGCGTGAGCATGGTGACCGAGTGCGCGGGCCTGCCGGACAACGTCGCTGGCCTGGCGGGGTGCCTGCTGACGCTCGGGCGCACCTATGCGCCCAAGGCCAGGATGGGATTCCCGCCGTCCTTCTGGGGCCGGGACGCCACGACGGTCGGCAACTTCATGCTGAAGCTGGGGGCAGACCAGGCCGACTTCATCGTGGCCCAGACGAGCGACCGCGACGCCGGCTGCTTCGAGGCCGCCCCGCCCCCGGCCGAGTGCGCGGGGCGCGGCACCGGGCCGTTCTACTGGGACGAGGCCAACGTGGCCACGCCCAACTTCCAGCAGGACCTCGCCGAGTGGGGCGCCGTGCGCAGCATGCTGGCCGACCTGCCCATCCTGTACTGGCAGACGCCCCTCGGCGTGCCCTCGTCCACCCCCGGCGGCACGCCCGGACACTACCGGGACAACCACGTCCAGTACATGCTCACGCACGCGACGGAGTACACCGCCGGCGGCGTGTTCGCGATCGTGTTCAGCGGCGGCGGCAGCACCTCGGCCAACATCACCACCGACGGCGGGCAGTTCGCCCGGCTGTTCAAGGCCTACCTGGCCAACCCGGCCCCGCTCGCTCGCTGAGGGCGACGGCGAGCGGTGGCCGACCCCGCTGGAGGTGGCCGCGCTCGCCTTCGATGCGTCGACCTGCCACGAGCTCGACCCGCTCAGCGCCCTGCAGCGTGGGGCTGAGGTGAACGAGGGAGACCTGGGTCGGTTGGAAGCCTACCTGGCGCCTTGTGGAGCATGTGGCCTCGCGAGATGCCGGGCCAGGCGCAACGAACCCTTCTGGATGGAGACCAGGAGGCCAAGTGCCAATCCGGGCGCCACCCACAGCGCCGTCAGGGGCGGCAGGCCGTGGCGCACGAGCGTGGGAGTGAAGGCCAGGACGAGGGAGGACAGCACCAGGCGATACCCTGCGCGCCGTGCCATCCACGACATCAGCGTTGGCAGGCCGATGGTGCAGAGCGCCAGGCTCGCGATCGCAGCCAGCGGGCGGGCATGCCAGGCTCCATCGAAGACCTTCTCCGGTTCAAGCAGGCGCTGAAGGTGCGCCTGCATTCCCGCCAGGATCCAGACCGCCAGCGGGAGCCACCAGCGAGCATCCGCGAAGAGGTGAAGGGCTGCGGCCGCATAGCACCACAGCGCGATGGCGACGAGGCCCTGGTCGGCGGTCTCGGGCAGGCCCAGCTGCAGGCCCAGGAAGACAACCGTCAGCAACGCGACGACCCAGAACGCGTCTTCGGAGAAGGACTCCACCTGCAAGCCGCCAGCCGCCAGGGCCAGCAGGCCGATGCCCAGCCATGGCCACCAACGGCCAAGGCGGTACAGGCGCCACGTCGTCACCCAGCGCGCTGGCACTGCGAATCGCCGCCCGATGTACAGGAGGTGGAGGGCGAACTGCAGGACAAACACACCCGCGAACGCCAGCGCGGCCGCTCCTACGGTGCCCCACATGGCGCCCTCGCCACTTCGGGTCAGGCCCCAGCCGAAGCAGAAGATCAGGGCCGCCATGGCCGCCGTGCGCACCCACAACCCCTGGCCGAGCAGGTCGAGGAAGTGCTTCTGGCTGTCGAGTCCTATGCCCATGCGGCGTAGCAGCGAGCCGCCGGCCGATTCGAGCTGCCGATGCAGATGCACGCCCATCAGGGACGCGATCAACAGGGCTCGCAGGTTCCTGCCCTTGCCGAAGAGCGCATGGATGGCCAGCGCCTCGGCGTGCTTGCGCAGCGTGGCCGGATCGGTCACGCGGCGCTCCAGGCCGTCGAGTGCCTCGTGCAGTGCCGCGGCACGCTCCGCCCCCAGCACGCGGAAGCTGCGAAAGTCATCCAGCCAGCCGAAATGCGCCTGCAGCATCACCTGCACCTCCGCCGGCAGCCTCGGCGTGCGCAAGACGAAGTCCGCGAAGCGAATGGAAGCTTCGGCCTCCTGCGTCAGGGGCAGGTCATGCAGTTGTCGGTTCAGGGTGGGCAGGTAGGACACCAAGGCTTGCCCCGAACTCGCGTGCAGCTCGAGCAACCGATGGCACAAGGCTTCGGGCGTGGTCGGGGCATCGGCCTGCTCCGGCTCGACGGCAACAAGTGCCGGCGCCACTGCAGTGCCTTCGGGACTCGCGGGGGCACCGATCGGGGGGCCGGCCGGCTCCAGGGCATCCGTCTCGGCCGCCGCGGGCTCGGCGACCGGCGCATCCGTCGCGCCGGCCTGCTCCGCCTGTTGCTGCCGCCACCGCGCCTGCCGCTGAACTCGATCGTAGGCTTCACGCAAGGCCTGGTAGCCCGCGGGATCATCATCCGGCCGCGTTGATCGCAGCCTGCTCGCATAGGCACGCTTGATGGCGATCAGATCATCCGTCGGGCCCTCGAGGCCGAGGCGTTGCCAGTCGTTCATGGCTTGGTCTGGCTTGCGGGGCTAGAAGCGGAAGCTGCCGTCGATGCCGTCGAGCGCCTTCTGGAACTCGTGCCTCGCCGAACGAATCGCACGCGGATCCTGACCATTCAGGATGGTCTCGAACTGGGCCATCCAGTGCTGGATCGCATGGCGCTCTTCGCCCAGCCGATCCTCGTACAAGCGCTTCGCACGCTCGATCAGGTAGCGGTTCTCCTCCTCGTCGCGCGGGTGGCGCTTGAGCAGACGCAGCTTCTCGAGCGCCGCCGCCAGCTCGGCACTCGACATCTGGTCTTCCGAGTTGCGGATCACCGTGTTGGCCGTTCTTCCACCCTGCATCTCGCGAGCGTCCACCTCGAGCAGCCCATTGGCGTCGTAGGTGAAGCGAACCTCCACGCCGGCGTGCCCGGCCGGCGCGGGCGGGACTTCGACATCCAGGGTGCCGAGTTGCAGGTTCTCGGATCCGACAGGCGACTCGCCCTGCCGGATGTCCAGCCGGATCACCTTCTGGTTAGGGGTCACGGTCGAGTAGTGCTGCACGCGC
>CAMLGG010000163.1 GCA_946479475.1 uncultured Ideonella sp.
GCGCAGCGTCGCCCAGCGCCGGCCGCCCTGGGCCCCGTCGAACAACCTGCGCAGGCCGCCCGGGGGCGTGGCGAAGGCGATGCCGAGCGTGTTGCTCTCGCCCAGGGCGGCCGGGTCGAGGTCGATCGCCCCCATGCCCTCCTCGCGCCGCGGCGTCACGACGCGGCCGTTGACGTAGACCTGCTGGCCGGGAGAGATCTCGCCCAGGAACAGCACCAGCCGGTCGCCGGCGGCCATGGCCGGCCGCGCGAAGGTGGCGCGCACGATGTTCCAGGCGCCGTCGGGCGGCTGCTGGTCGGGCGGCACCCAGGCGAAGGGGTCGCGCCAGCCGGCGACGCCGTCATCGGCGAGCTGCGCCAGCGCGTCCTGCTGCTGGGTGAAGGTCCGGTAGCGCCAGCCGCCGGCGGCGGCGTAGCGGTGGAACTCGGCGGGCTTGTCGGCCTCGTGCGAGCCCGGGTCGCCGTTGCCCATGCCTATCAGCCGAACCGAGCCGCCGGCCTCGAAGCTGATGCGGTTCTGCGCGGTCGGCACGATGCGGCCCTCGCGATCGACCACGCTCACGCTCACCACCGCCACGTCGCTGCCATCGGCCTGGATGCGGTTGCGGTCCACCGACAGCCGCACGGCGCTGCCGTCGCCGGTGGTGGCCACGGTCTCCGAGGCGACCAGCTGGCCGGCTTGGTAGCCGCGCGCCGTCAGCTGGCCCGGCGCATACGGCACGCTCCAGGCGAGGTGGCCGTAGCGCTCCAGCGGCTTGCGGCCGAGCGAGCGGCCATCGAGCAGCAGCTCGACCTCCTCGGTATTGCCGTAGACGCGCACGTCGATGGGCTGGCCCTCGCGGCCCGGCCAGTTCCAGTGCGGCAGCACGTGCACCATCGGCTCGGGCGTCCAGGCAGCCTTGAGGTAGTAGCCGCTGTCCTTCAGCAGGCCGGTGGTGTCGAGCATGCCGAACTGGGTGGACACGGCGGGCCAGCCGAAGGGCGTGGTCTCGCCGCGGTAGTCGAAGCCCGTCCAGACGAACATGCCGGAGATGAAGGGCCGCGCGGCGTTGTAGCGCCAGGCTTCTTCGATCGAGGCCGTGGATTCGCCGCCGGAGCGCTTGTCGTAGGCGGCGATGTGCACGCGCTCCGGGTCATCGGCATACACGCCGCGCGTGGCGAAGGTGAGGCCCTCCTCGGTGACGACGACCGGCCTGTCGGGGAACCGGCGGTGCATCGCGTCGATGTCGTGCTGGGCCTTGTAGTTGAAGCCCAGCACCTGCGAGCCGACCGAGGTGCCCTCGCGCTGGCCGGAGCTGGACGCCGCCAGGGTGGCCGGGCGGGTGGGGTCCATGCGGTTGACGATGGACTGCATCTCGCGCGCCAGGCGGGTGCCGATCTCGGTGTTCTCGATCGCCCATTCCTCGTTGCCGACCGACCAGAGGAAGACCGACGGATGGTTGCGGTCGCGCCGCACCATGCGCTCGAGCTCGCTGCGGATCTGCGGCGCGGTGCCCATCATGCGGTGCTCGTCCAGCACGAGGATGCCCAGGCGGTCGCAGGCATCGAGCAGCTCGGGCGTGGCCGGATGGTGGGCCGAGCGGATCGCGTTGACGCCCATGGCCTTGAGCATCTTCAGCCGTGCCTCGTGCATCGCATCGGGCAGCGCGATGCCGATGCCGGCATGGTCCTGGTGGTTGTCGGTGCCGTGCAGCTTGACGTGGCGCCCGTTGAGGAAGAAGCCCTCGTCGGGATCGAAGCGCAGGCTGCGGATGCCGAAGGGCGTCTCGTAGCGATCGACCACCCGGCCGTCCTGCTTGACCTGCGTGGCAAGCGTGTAGCGCTGCGGCGTTTCGAGCGACCACAGGCGCGGCGCGGTCACGCGCAGCGCGGCCGGCACTTCGGTGGCGGCGTCGGCGGCCACACGGCGGGCCGGCACGGTGGCGCGCGCCACGACGCGGCCCCCGGGGTCGCGCAGCTCGTGCTCCAGGGTGAACGATTGCGCGGCCTTCCCGTCGTTGCGCACCGTGGTGTCGATGGCCACTTCGGCGCGATCGCCCTTGACGTCGGCGCGCACGAAGGTGCCCCAGTGGTCCACGTGCACGGGCGACGTGCGCGTCAGCCAGACGTGGCGATAGATGCCGGCACCCTCGTACCACCAGCCTTCCGGCGTGGTGGCGTCCACCCGCACCGCGACGACGTTGCGGGCGCCGTAGTGCAGGTAGTCGGTGATGTCGACGGCGAAGCTGGAGTAGCCGCTGGGCTCGTGGTGCAGGTAGTGGCCGTTGACCCACACCACGCTGTCGCGGAAGACGCCGTCGAACTCGAGCGTGAAGCGCTGGCCTTGCGCCGTGGCCGGGATCGCCAGCTCGCGCCGGTACCAGCCCACGCTGTTCTGCGGGAACGCGCGGCCGATGGCCTTGGAGCCGTACTGCGAGCTGGCGCGTTCGCTGAACGGCAGCTCCACCGCCCAGTCGTGAGGCAGGTCGACGCGCCGCCACGGCCGGTCGTCGAAGTCGGGCGCCGCCGGGCCGTCGCCGTAGCCGGCCTTGGCGAAGAAGAAGGCCCGCGTGCCGTGGTCGAAGTCCTGGGCCGGGTCCCACGCATGGCCCAGCGCGAAGCGCCAGCCTTCGTCGATCCGGGTGCGCTGGCGCGGGCTGTCGGCCGCGGCGGCGTGGCCGAGGAAGAGGGCGAGCGAAAGCGCCCAGGCGAAGGAAAGAAGTCTGCTCATCTGTGCAAAACGGGGCATCTGCATCACCTCACGAAACGGCCCGGCTGCCCGATGCAGGCGGCCGGGCAGCCGTCCGGGGTCCTCGATGATGGGCCGTCAAGGGGCGGGCTCGAGGATCACCGCGGCGCCGCCGGCGGCCGCCAGGCGCAGTGTCAGCACGTCGCCACGGCGCACGGTTCGCACGCTGCGCTTGAGCTCGCGCGCCACCTCGCCGTCCTCCCAGACGGTCGCCCGCCAGCGACCCGGCGGGAGGAAGTCGAGCGGCACGCGCGAGGTGCGGGCCTCGTCGCCCGTCATGGCGCCGAGGTACCAGTCACGGCCTTGCCGCCGCGCCAGGACGATGTCGCGCCCGGGCTCGCCCTGCAGGAAGCGCGTCTCGTCCCAGGCCGTGGGCACGCGGCGGATGAAGTCGAAGCCGGGCTCGCCGCGGTAAGCGGCAGGGTCGTCCGAGACCATCTGCAGCGGGCTTTCGTAGACGACGTACATCGCCAGCGCCTGGCCGCGCGTCGTCTGCACCAGCGGCATCTCGGCGCGGATCTCGAAGTCGGCCGGCGTGCCGTTGCGGAAGCCGCCGGGCGTGTAGTCCATCGGGCCGGCGAGCATGCGCGTGTACGGCAGCGTCACGTTGTGCCGAGGCGTGACGCGCTTGTCCATCTTGTTCCACTCGGCGCCCAGAACGCCCTCCTGGGTGATGTAGTTCGGGTAGCTGCGGTTCAGGCCCGCCGGCACGTAGGCGCCGTGCAGGTCCAGCAGCAGGTGGCGTTGCGCGGTCGCGGCCGCCATGCGCTGGTAGAACGCCACGACCTCCTGGTCGTCCCGGTTCATGAAGTCGATCTTGACGCCCTTGATGCCCCAGCGGGCATAGGTGTCCAGCACCTCGTCCATGCGCTTGCGGACGTGCTCCCAGTGGGCCCAGAGCAGCAGCCCCACGCCCTTGGCTGCGGCGTACTGAACCAGCCCGGGCATGTCGATGCCGTCGGCGGCACGGGTGATGTCGGTCTCGGGATGGGCCTCGCAGCAGCCTTTCTCGCCAAAGGCCCAGCCGGCGTCGATGACGTAGTACGGGAAGCCGGCCTCCGCGGCGAAGTCGATGAAGCGCTTGTAGGCCGCCATGTCGGGCTTCACGCCGGCCAGCGGGCCCGACCACCAGTCCCAGGCCGCCTTGCCGGGCCTGACCCAGCTGAAGTCGCCCTCGGGCGGCGGATTCAGGTTGCCGACGAGCTGCGAGGGGATCATGTCGCCGACGCGGTCGGCCAGCATCACCACGCGCCAGGCCGTGCGCAGGCCGCCGGCGGAGACATAGGCCGCTCCCGCGCGATGGGGCACGGCGGACAGGCGCACGCGCAGTGCTTCACCCTCTCGGCGCAGCGACGCGCCGGCGTAGCCATCGAGATGGGCCTGGGTGATGGCGAAGGCCGTGCGGCCCGAGCGCGTGGTGCAGACCAGCGGCACGTCGTAGGCCTGGTCCGGGGCGAACTGCGACAGGCGCAGGCGCCCGAAGGGCATCTCGTGCGCGCCGTCGAGCTGGCTCGGCAGGCACTCCGGATCGCCCGGCAGGACGAAGGCGGTCTTCTCTCCGTTCAGGCGCACCGGCGCCGGATCGTCGATGCGATAGCGGAACGCGACGCCGTCGTCATAGGCCCGCACGTCGAGGATGAGCTTGCGGCCGGGCGCGGCCGTCTCGCGAAAGCTCAGCGTCGCGCCGCGGTAGTGGTCGCGTGCGCTGGCCGCCTTGGTCGCGACCAGGGGGATGGTGCGATCGACGGCGAGGTCCTGCCTGTGCTCCAGCGCCAGCGGGCCGAGCGGCGCCGCGCCTTCGAGCTCCAGCCCGAGGGAAGAGTCGCCGATGACGGTGTCGCCCCGGCGCGTGACGGAGAACGCTGCGCCGTCGCCGGCGATGCGGATCGCGACGCGGCCATCGGGCGAGGCGATCACGGCGTCCGGCGCCTGCGCGGCCGCTGCCGCGAAGGCCCACGGCAGGGCGCAGGCCGCGAGCAGCGCCGACCGGTGCGCGCTGCACATCCGACGCAGTCGCGCTGCGGTGAATCCGAAGTTCTTGTTCATCATGGTGGGTGAGGGGATCAGTCGGCGAGCGGCGAGACGGCCGTTCGTGAAGGTGAAGGGGGTGTTGCAGCGATCCTGCGCATCGGCACGGCGGTGGTCCTGAGCGTCGCGGCGCGCCAGAGCCACTCCAGCGGCCCGTAGCGGAAGCGCTTCATCCACCAATGGGCGAAGGCGCACTGGACGACGAACACGGCGAGGCCGAAGAACACCGCGTGGAACGGCCCGACCGTCCGGTACATGCCCAGGCCGAAGCCGTAGAAGAAGGGCACGCCGAACAGGGCCTGGCTGGTGTAGCCGGTCAGGCTCATGCGCCCATACGGCGCGAGCATGCCGAGCACGGCGCGGCCGCGCGCGGCCTGGTACAGCAGGACGAAGCCGCCGGCCCACAGGGCCGTCTGGGTGAAGTTGCCATACATGCCGAGCAGCTCGTCGACGACGTGCCGCCGCATGCCGGCCAGCTCCAGCGTGGCGACCCCGCGGCGCGCAAGCCACGTCAACGCGAAGCCCGCGGCCCCGCCGACCAGCGCCTGCCAGGCCAGGCGGCGCAGTCGCGGCGCGTCGTGCAGCACGCCGCTGCGCCCGATGAGCAGGCCGCAGACGAACAGGCCCAGCATCTGCGTGTAGCGACCGGTCTCGATCACCCACCACCACTTCGCGGCCTGGCCGGTCCAGCTGTTCATGCGGACGACGTCGGCCAGGCTGCCGTTGGCGAACACTGGATCGGTCTGGCCGTAAAGGCTCCAGTAGCGCGGCGCGGCCGGCTCGAAGGCCGGGTCGGAGGCGACACGCCACACGTCCACCCACTGCGGCAGCTGGAGCAGAAGCAGCATCGCCATCAGGCCCAGCGCGCGCGAGGGCAGGCGGTTCAGCAGCACCAGCGGCACGCCCAGGGCCGCGATGACGGTGAGGATGTCGCCGCAGAACAGCAGCCCGTGCACGTAGCCGATGGCCGCGAGAACGGCCAGCCGCCAGGCGAAGCGTCCCGAGGCGTGCCGGCTGCTCTTCTGCCATCCCTGCAGCGCGATGAAGAAGCTCAGCCCGAACAGCAGCGCGAAGATCGCGTAGGCCTTGCCGCCGAACAGGAAGTAGGCGGCGCCGGTCACCGAGTCGTCGAGCTGCTGGAGCCAGGCGGGACGGCCTTCCGGCATGTGCATGAAGTCCCAATGCTCGACCGCATGCAGCAGCAGGATGCCGAACAGCGCCGAGCCGCGCAGCGCGTCGACGAGCTCCAGGCGTTGCGGGGCCGGCGGCGTCTCAGCCAAGACGGACCTCCATGGCACGGCCGGTGTAGAGGACTTCGTGCAGCGGGGTCGAATGCAGCAGTGGCCGGCCATCGCCGGCGCGGTGCAGGCGCAGGCGCTGTGTCGCGCGCATGCCTTCGAAGCGACCGCTGCGGGCCCCGAGCCGCAGCACGCCGCGGCGGTCGTCCCACTCCAGCCGAATCACGCTGAGGCCCCCCTTCTCGTAGGCGTAGTCCAGGCCGCTGTCCTCATAGAGATCGAACGCACCGTCGCGGCCGGGCACGATGTACAGGTCGATGACCTCGCCGGTCGCATCGGCGGTGGACTGCAGCACCGGCCCGAGCGGCAGGATGCTGCCCGCGCGCAGGTGCAGCGGAATGCGCTCGAGCGGCGTGGGCACCTCGTGCGTGCGGCCGCCGGTGCGCCGCTCGCCAGTCCAGAAATCGACCCAGCCTCCCGGTGACTGCGGCAGATAGACGGGCCACGTGGCGGCGTCGGGCGCGAAGACCGGTGCGACGTGCAGGGCACGCCCGAACAGGTAGCTGTGCGCCTGGTCCAGCGCGCGCTCGTCGCGTGGGAAGTCGAACACCAGCGGACGCATGATCGGCACGCCCTTGGCGTGCACCTCGTGGGCGACGCTGTAGAGGTACGGCAGCATCCGGTAGCGCAGTTCCAGGTACTGCCGCGCCAGCGTCTCGACCTTCTCGCCGTATCGCCAGAACTCGGTGTCCGTCATGTAGCCATGCACGCGCTGCAGCGGCAGGAAGGTCGCGTACTGGAACCAGCGCACCAGGCGCTCGTGATAGGCCTTGTCGGTGTACTGGCCGTCGCCGGGCCGGAAGAAGCCGCCGGCGTCCACGGTCCAGTAGGCGTATCCGGCCGCGGCCATGTTCAGGCCGGCGGGGATCTGCCGCTTCAGCGTGGCCCAGTCGTTGCCGATGTCGCCCGACCAGGTCGCCGCCGCATGGCGTTGCTGGCCCGGGAAGGCCGAGCGCGTGAGGATCATCACCCGCTGGCCAGGCGCCGCTTCGCGCTGGCCCTCGTAGACGGTCCGCGTCACGTGCCAGGGGTAGCTCAGGCGCACGCGCTCGCCGCGGCCGGCGGCGGTGCGGCGGCCCACCAGGTCGTCGTTTTCGGGCTCGGTGGCGTCCTGCCACCAGGAGTCGATGCCGAGCTTGAGCAGGCGCTCGCGTTGCTGCCGCCAGTAGAACGCCGCGGCCTTGGGATCGAAGAAGTCGACCCAGTCTGTGCCCTCGATGTAGTGGCCGGCGGCGGCGGTGGCGCGGCCGAGCTCGCTGTCACGGGCGATCTTCGACCAGACCGACAACATGAAGCGCCCGTCCAGCTCGTGGACCTGGCGCATCAGCGCGGCCGGGTCGGGGTAGTGCTCCTCGTCGAAGCGCATCGCGTTCCAGCCGTGGCGGCCCCAGTACTGCCAGTCCTGCACCATCACGTCGACCGGCAGCTTGCGGCGGCGGAATTCGCGCAGCGTGTCGACGATCTCCTGCGACGAGTGGAAGCGTTCCCGGCAGTGGATGTAGCCATAGGCCCAGCGCGGCATCATCGGCGTGGCGCCTGAAATCTCGCGGTAGCCCTCGAATACCTCGTCGGCACTCGGCCCGGCGATCACGACATAGTCGATCGCATCGGCCACCGGCGAACGCCAGGTCGTGCGGGCTTGCACGGGCCCGAAGTGCAGCGAAGGGTTGTCTTGCTCGTCGGCCTGCACTAGCACGCGGTGCTCGCCCGCCGGCAGATCGACGACGAAGCCGACCGTCGGCGGCAGCCAGTGATTGGCCACCTCGACGCAGGATTTGCCGTCGATCTCCACCGAGTGGCGCGAACCCATGCCGCGGCCCACGTCCAGCAGGAAGGCGAAACGACCGGCTGCCTCGGTGCGGAACCTGCCATCGAAGCTTGCTCCTTTGCGTGCCACCTGGGCATTGCCGTCCGTGGTTGTCACGTCCACGAGCTCGGCCTTGCCGTCGGCGCCGGCGCGGGTCAACGCCACGCGCTGCTCCGGCGTGTTCAGCTCGGCCATGCCGTTGTTGTGCCAGAGCAGGCCATAGCCGCGGCTGGACAGCAGGAACGGCAGGCTGATCTGCGTGTTCACCTGCGTCAGGCGGCGCGGCGGGCCTCGCAGGTCCAGCGCACCGTCCTGGAAGCAGCCCGTGCCGTACAGGCGCTCGCCGGGCGGCGAGTCGAAGGCCTGCTCGGCCACGAACACCGGCTCTTCGCCGAGCAGCGACGGCGTCAGGCGCCGGGCGCCCGGCGCTTCGCCGAGCAGCAGGGCACCGAGGCGGTCGAAGAAGCGCGGCGTCGCAGTCTCGTCGTCGATCTCGCAGCGGATGTGCTGCAGGGCGAGGCGGGTCTTGCCAGCATCGCGGGACTGCCGCAGAGCCGGCGTCTTGCGGCCAGGCAACAGCACGAGGCTTTCAGGCGGCGCCTGGCCCGAGTTGGCCGACGGCAGGAAGCGCACGCGCAAGGCCCGCTCGCTGAGCGCGCTGATCTGCAGAGTGCCCCGGGGCGTTTCGAGCGACCAATCGGAGGCTCCGTGCGGCCTCTCGGCGACGACCCCGGTGGCCGATGCGGCGAGCGGGCAGGCCGCTCCCGCCATGGCTGCCTTCACAGCCGCACGCCGCGAAAGGGAGGGTTCCATGTCAGGTCTCGAAGCTGTGTACGCTGGCGCGGCCGGCGGCGTCCAGCGTCACGGGTGTCAATCGATTTCGGTGACGCAGCACCATGGCAGCCCGAGGCCGCCCGCGCAGCTCTACGCGCGTGGGCCGTCCGCCCTTCCAGGCGATGTCGATCTCCATGCCGCCGCGCACGCGCGCGCCGCGCAGCTCGCCCTCGGGCCATGCGGCGGGCAGCGCGGGCAGCAGGTGGATCTCGCCGCCCCAGGACTGCACGATCATCTCGAGGATGCCGGCGGCGCCGCCGAAGTTGCCGTCGATCTGGAACGGCGGGTGCGAGTCGAACATGTTCGGGTAGGTGCGCACCGGACCCAGCAGGCCCTGGAGGATCGAATGCGCGCGGTCGCCTTCGCCCAGGCGAGCCCACAGCGCGAGCCGCCAGGCGGTGGCCCAGCCGGTGGATTGGTCGCCACGCGCGTTGAGCGTGACCTTCGCAGCCTTTGCCAGCGCAGGCGTATCGCGCACGTTGACCTGCCCGCTGGGGTAGACGGCATACAGGTGGGAGACGTGCCGGTGCCGCTGGTCGGGCGCGCCGGCGTCCCAGTCCTCCAGCCATTCCTGCAGCTGGCCTTGCGCGCCGATGCGGTCCGCCGGCAGGCGCGCGCGGGCCTTGCGCAGGGCATGCACGAAGTCGTCCTCCCGCTGGCCCAGAAGCGCATGCGCTTGCAGCGTGTGGTCGAAGAGGTCGCGCAGGATCTGGCGGTCCATCGCCGGGCCGGCGCAGAGCGAGACGCCGGGGTGGTGCTCGTTCTCGGGCGACAGCGAGGGCGAGGTGACGAGGCCGCGTCCCTTCGGATCCTCCACCAGCGTGTCGAGGAAGAACAGCGAGGCACCCTTGAGCAGCGGATACAGCCGCTTCAGCGTCGAAGGCTCGGGGTGGTACTCGTGGTGGTCCCACAGCGAGTTGCACAGCCAGGCGCCGCCGCAGGGCCACAGGCCCCACAGCGGCCCGTCGACCGGTGCCGCGGCGCGCCAGAGGTCGGTGTTGTGGTGCACCACCCAGCCGCGTGCGCCATAGCAGGTGCGTGCGGTCCTTGCGCCGGTGATGGACAGCTCCTCGACCATGCGCAGAAGCGGCTCGACGCACTCGCCGAGATTGCCCGGCCCCGCAGGCCAGTAGTTCATCTCGGTGTTGATGTTGATGGTGTACTTGCTGCCCCAGGGCGGATGCAGGCCTTCGTTCCAGCGGCCCTGCAGGTTGGCCGGCTCGCTGCCGGGCCGCGAGGACGAGATGAGGAGGTAACGCGCGTACTGGACGTACAGCGCGGCCAGCGCCGGCTGCACCTCGGTGTCGGCGGCGTAGATGCGCTCGTTGGTCGGGCGCGCGTCCGCCTCGCCCTGGCCCAGGCGGATCGACAGGCGCCGGAAGAGGGCGCGGTGCGACTGCAGTTGCCTCTGCCTGAGCTCCTCGTAGGACCGGCGGGCTGCCGCCTCCGACCGGCCGCGCGCCAGGGCGACCGGGTCGCCGCTGACGTCGTCGAAGCGCAGGTGGCTGGTCGCGGCGGCGACGATCAGCGTGACGGTGCGTGCCTGCCTGACCTCGATGCGGCCGTCGCGAACCGACACGCGGCCGTCGCACAGGGCCTTGATGCGCACCGCGTAGCGCAGGGCCGAGGCGATGCCGGCGTCGGCGATGTTGCGGCCCTCGACGAGCAGGGCATCCCTTCCATCGGCGGTCACGGCGAGGCTGTCGGGGCGCTGCTCCTCGCGCAACGGCTCTCGCCGGTCCCAGGGGGCGCCGACCAGGGCCACGGCGCCGGTCTTTCGGTCTTGGTCCTTCGCGCCGTAGTCCGCATCGGCGGGATGGCGGTAGCCGAGGTCGAGGTCCAGCGGGCCCCCTTCGGCAGACACGCGGATGACCAGCACCTGGTCGGGATGGCTGCAGAAGACCTCGCGCAGGTGCCGCACCGGCCCATCGCTGAAGCGCGTGGTGGCGACGGCACTGTCGAGATCCAGCCAGCGCCGGTATCGCGTGGGCGCTTCCAGGCCCCCGGTCTCGATGAACAGGTCGCCTGCCGTCCCGTACGGCATCTGCACGATCGGCCGGGCCATCAAGCTCCGGCCGGCGAGGTCCGAGGCTTCCTTCCAGCGTCCCTGGTCGAGCAGCTCGCGCACGCGGGGCAGGGCCTCCAGCGCCGCGGGGTTGTCGGGCGTGTAGGGGCCGCCGCCGAAGAGCGTGTCGATGTTCAGCTGCAGGCGCTCCTGCGCCGCACGGCCGAAGACCATCGCGCCCAGGCGGCCGTTGCCCACCGGCAGGGCTTCGATCCAGGGGCCGGCAGGCTGCTCGTACCAGAGCGAGAGGTCGTTGCGCCCGTCGCGTTCGGTGGCCAGCACCTTCGCGCGCGCGAGGCCCGGGAAGGCGAGGGCCAGCCCCGCCGAGGCGATGAAGCGGCGTCTGTCGTTCACGAAGCGTCTCCTCGGACGGTCTCGGCCGGCCGTGCCCGCCGCACGGCGCCGCGGCGCCGAAGGGGGATCAGATCACCGTCCCGCGGATCTTCACCGCCACCGCGGGAGAGCCGGCCAGTCCTTCGGGCAGCTTGACCTCCAGGCCGCGCGTGCTGCGCTTGAAGTTCAGGCTGTCGGCCGAGCCGACGGCCTGCACGTTCTCGATCCCGCCCGGCGCGAGCGCGGAGCCTTCGGCCAGGGACTGGATGCGCAGCAGGCCATCGCGGGGCCAGCCCATGGCGATCGCATAGAGCACGCCGGCCTTGGTGGTGAAGCGGATGTCCTCGGCGGTCAGCGGCTGGGAGGAGCCTTCGCTGAACATGCCGCCCGTGACCCGGGTCGGTCCTTCGCCGAAGGTGCGCCACGGCCGGGTGCCGTGGATGGCCTCGCCGTTGCGCGCCATCCAGGCGGCCAGGTCCTCGAGGATCTTGCGCTCGTCGGAGTCTATGGTGCCGTCGCCGCGCAGCGGCACGGACAGCAGCAGGTTGCCGTTCTTGGAGACGATGTCGCACAGCCGGTGGATGACGGTGGCGGCCGGCTTGTACTGGTGGTTCTCGAAGGTGCCGCGGTTGTAGTGCCAGTCGCCCAGGCAGGTGTCGGTCTGCCAGGGCAGGGCCTCGATGCCCTCGCGGAAGCCGCGCTCCACGTCTTCCACCACGCCCGGGCGCCGTTCCGCCGGCAGCTGCTTGGCGTTCACCACGGCCTCGAGCTTGCCGTTGTTCCAGGCCATGCTGGCGTTGTAGAAGTGGGCGGTGGCGTCGAGCCCGGCCTGGCCGAGCGGCAGGCCGGAGTCGTCGAAGTAGACGAGGTCGGGCCGGTAGCCGTCGATCAGGTCGCGGCAGCGCAGCAGCCACTGGCGCGTGAAGGCCGGGTTCTGCAGCGGCGGCTTCTCGTCCCAGTAGCGC
>CAMLGG010000164.1 GCA_946479475.1 uncultured Ideonella sp.
TCGAGATGCCGTTGTCGTCGTACAGCGCGATCAGCTTGTTCAGCTTCCAGGCGCCCGCCAGGGCGAGGGCCTCGTGGCTGATGCCCTCCATCAGGCAGCCGTCGCCGAGGAAGGCGTAGGTGTGGTGGTCGACGATCGCGTGGCCTTCGCGGTTGAACTCCGCCGCCAGCAGCTTCTCGGCCAGTGCCATGCCGACCGCGTTGGTGATGCCCTGGCCCAGCGGGCCGGTGGTCGTCTCGATGCCCGGGGTCACGTCGACCTCGGGGTGGCCGGGGGTCATGCTGTGCAGCTGGCGGAAGGCCTTGAGCTGCTCGACCGGCAGGGCGTAGCCGGTCAGGTGCAGCACCGAGTAGATCAGCATCGAGGCGTGGCCGTTGCTGAGCACGAAGCGGTCGCGGTCGGCCCAGTGCGGGTTGCCGGGGTGGTGCCTGAAGTGGCGGGTCCACAGCGCCTGGGCCATCTCGGCCATGCCCATCGGGGCACCGGGGTGGCCGGAGTTGGCCTGCTGCACGGCGTCCATCGCCAGGGCGCGGATGGCGTCGGCCATCTGCAGGTGCCCTTCGGCGGTGGCGGGGGTGGGGGTGAGGAGCGTCGTGTCTTCGGCGGCCATGGGCGGTGCTGGGCCCCTGGCGGGGCCGTTGGGAGGAGGCTGGGGGAGAACCCCGGATTTTAAGCGGCGGCCGCCCCGGGCCGGTTCCAGGCTGGTTTCAACCAGGCGGACCCGGATAATGGCCGTCCATGCAAGGCCTGCACCTCACCGCCGACCTGGGCGGCTGCGCGGCCGACTCGGCGGCGATGACCGACCCGGCGGCGCTTCGCGCGGCCTGCCTGCAGGCGGTCGCCCAAACAGGCCTGAAGGCGGTGGGCGAGCTCTTCCACCGCTTCTCCCCGCTGCCGGGCTCTTCGCAGCCGCCGGGGGTGACGGGCGTGGTGCTGCTGGCCGAGTCGCACCTGGCGGTCCACACCTGGCCCGAGCGCGGCGTGGTCACTCTCGACGTCTACGTCTGCAATCTCGGCGCCGACCATTCGGCCCAGGCCGAGGCGCTGCTTTCGCGGCTGCAGGCCCTGTTCGCGCCGGCCGAAGCGAGGCTGCAGCGCCTGCAGCGCGCCGCGCCGCCGGCTTGACCCTGTGGCGCTCGCGCCGATACGGCCGTTCACCGTGCCGCCACGAGGCCTCTGCTATGGTGCCGGCCGATCAAGTCCACGGTCGTTGGTGGTCATCCGTCGTCCCTTCAAGAACAAGGAGCTGGCCGCATGAAGCGTCCCGCCGATTCCGTCGTTGTGGATTCTTCGCGCCGCCTGCGGGCCGCCTGCGCGGCGGCCCTGCTGCTGTCGGCCGCATGGGCCCAGGCCGCCGAGGCCACGCTGGATTTCGATTTCTCGCAGGCCCGCGACTTCCTCGGCTTCGGCACCCAGGTCTGGCTCAAGGGCGAGAAAGGCGGCAGGGAAGGCAAGGGCCCCGATCGCGCAGGCAACGACGAGGCCGCCTGGCAACTGCTCAAGGAGCTCAACGCCCGCTTCGTGCGCGTCTCGCTGATCCCCAAGATCACCTTCGACCAGCTGCGCCCGGGCATGAGCGTCGAGCAGTACCTCGACATCCTGCAGCGCAACGACAACCCGGCCCAGCGCCAGCGCCTGGCCGCCTTCAACCAGCGCCTGCGCGAGCTGAACATCCAGCCGGTGCTCATCTTCTGGCGCATGCCCGAGCCCTGGGCCGAGAAGCGCCAGCAGAAGGCCGGCTCGAAGCAGCAGGCGCACTTCGCCCGGCCGGACCGCATCGGCGACTACGCCAACCTCATCACCGCCCAGATGGCCTGGCTGCAGCGCCAGGGCGTGCAAGCCGCCGCGGTGGAGCTCACCAACGAGCCGCAGGGCGCGTGGGACACCAAGTACGAGCGCGAGGACTACGCGGCGCTGGTGCAGAAGACCCGTGCGGCGATGGACGCCGCCGGCCTGAAGGCCTGGCCCATCGCGGGGCCTGGCACCGGGATCCCGAACTTCGACCACTACATCGGCGGCATCCTGGCGAGCCCCGCCGCGAAGTCGCTCGGCTACATCAGCGCCCACGTCTACCTCAAGCCCGAGGTCCTGGCCGACCGCGCCACGCCGGGCATGGCGAGCTTCCTCGGCCGCGGCAAGTTCGGCCCTGTCCTGATCACCGAGTTCGGGGTCAAGCAGCACAACGAGGACGACGCGGCGCGGGAAAGCGACCTCGAAGTGACCACGCCCGAATACGGCCTGCAGGCCGCCGCCACCGCCACCCTGCTCCTGGCCGAAGGCGCCGGCGGGCTGATCTACTGGCAGCTGCAGGACTTCTCGTGGAACCGCAAGCAGCACGGGATGCTGTCGGAGAGCGGCGAGCGCCGCCCGGTGGCCGCGGCGATGAAGACCTTGTTCGGCGCCGTGCCGGCCGGGGCCAAGGTGGTCGGGCCCAAGGCGGTGCTCGCCGAGCTGCCGGCCGCCGCGCTGCAGGCCGGCGGCAAGAGCTACCTGATGCTGGTCAACCGCAGCGGCCAGCCCCAGTCGGTGACGGCCCGGCTCGGCGGCGCCCAGGGCTGCGGTGCGCTCGTGCGCATCGACGCCTTCAACACGAGCGGGGCAGACGCCCGCAGCGCGGTGCGCAACGCGAGCGTCCAGTCCTGCACGGTCAAGGCCGAGCTGCAACCGGGCACCGTCGCGACGGTGGTGATGCAATGAAGACGCCGACCGCGCCGGCGCCCCGCGCCATCGTGCTGGCCGCCGGCCGGGGCGAGCGCATGCGGCCGCTGACCGACACCTGCCCCAAGCCGCTGCTGCCGGTGCAGGGCCGGCCGCTCATCGAGTGGCACCTGCTCGCCCTCGCGAAGGCGGGCGTGCGCGAGGTCGTCGTCAACACCGACTGGCTGGAAGACCAGTTCCCTGCCGCGCTGGGCGACGGCTCCCGCTACGGCCTGACGATCCGCTACTCGATGGAGGGCAAGGACCACGGCGGCGCGCTCGAGACCGCGGGCGGCATCGCCAAGGCGCTGCACTGGCTGGCGCCGGGCGGCGACCCCGCGCCCTTCTGGGTCGTGTCCGGCGACGTCTTCCTGCCCGGCTTCGAGTTCGCCCCGGCCGACGTGGAGGAGTTCGCCGCCCGCCGCGAACTGCTGGCGCAGCTCTGGATGGTGCCCAACGCGCCCCACCACCCGCGGGGCGACTACGGCATAGGCCCCGACGGCCTGGCGCTGTTGCAGGCGCCGCAGCGCTACACCTGGGCGAGCGTCGGCCTGTTCCGCGCGGCGATGTTCGCCGACATCCTGCCCGGCCGCCGGATGCCGCTGCGCCCGCGCCTGGATGCGGCGATCGCGGCGCACCGCCTGGCCGCCCGGCTCTGGGACGGCGCCTGGACCGACGTGGGCACGCCCGAGCGGTTGGCCGCACTGAACGACCACTGAGCGCGATGGCGGTCCTCGGCTTCAGCCACTACAACCTGCGCGCGCCGCGGCCGGTGCTGGACAGGCTGCGCGACTTCTACGTCGAGGTCGTGGGCCTGCAGGCCGGCCCGCGCCCGCCGTTTCGCAGCTTCGGCTACTGGCTCTATGCCGGCGGCGAGCCGGTGCTGCACCTGAGCGAGGCCGTTCCCGGCGAGCCGGCCCGCGAAGCCCCCGGCGGCACGACCACCTTCGACCACGCCGCCTTCCGCTGCAGCGACCTCGCCGGCACCGTGGCGCGCCTCACGTCCCGCGGCATCGCCTTCGAGCGCGCCGCGGTCCCCACCACCGGCATCGTCCAGCTCTTCTTCAGCGACCCGGCGGGCAATGGGGTGGAGCTGGGGTTTGCTCCGGAGCCTGGCGGTACACCTGCGGCCTGAGGATCTCCATCATCCGGTCCGGGCTGGTCAGGGGCGTGAAGCCGAACTGCGCGTACAGGCCGTGCGCGTCGCGGGTGGCCAGCATGAAGCGCCGCAGGCCCTGGAGATCGGGGTGGGCGAGGATGGTCTGCAGCAGCCACTTCGAAAGGCCCTGGCCGCGGTGGGCCTCCAACACGTAGACATCGCACAGGTACGCGAAGCTGGCGCGGTCGGTCACCACGCGGGCGTAGCCGACCTGGCCCTCGGTGGCGTGAAAGAGGCCGAAGCAAAGCGAGTTCGCCGCGGTACGCGCCACCACCTCCCGCGGGATGCCGGGCGACCAGTAGCTGCGCGTCAGGCAGGCGTGGATCGCATCGATGTCGAGCCGCGCCGGGTCGGTGGAGATCTCGTACGCGCCGCGCTTCATTGCGCCAGCGGCGCGCAGATCGCGTCGATGCGGGCCACCACTTCGGGCGTCAGCTTCGCGGCCACTTCCAATGCGCCGAGGTTGCTCTTGAGCTGATCCACTCGCGAGGCGCCGGTGATGATGCTGGAGACCCGCGGGTTCTTCAGGATCCACGCGATGGCCAGCTGCGCCGTGCTGCCGCCCAGCTCTTCGGCGATCGGCGCCAGTTGGGCGACCGCGGTGTTCTTCGCGGCATCCGTCAGGCCCTCGCGCAGAAAGGCCAGGTTGTCCATCGAGCCACGCGAGCCGGCCGGGATGCCCTTCGCGTACTTGCCCGTCAGCAGGCCCGAGGCGAGCGGGCTCCAGGTCGTCAGGCCGATGCCGAGGTCCTCGTACAGCCGCGCGTACTCCTGCTCGACGCGCTGGCGGTGGAAGAGGTGGTACTGCGGCTGCTCGACCACCGGCTTGTGCAGGTGGTGGCGCTCGGCGATGTCCCACGCGGCACGGATGTCGGCCGCGCTCCATTCGCTGGTGCCCCAGTACAGCGCCTTGCCCTGGCGAATCATGTCGCTCATCGCCCAGACGGTCTCTTCCACCGGCGTGTTCGGGTCCGGCCGGTGGCAGTAGACGAGGTCGATGTGCTCCAGGCCGAAGCGCTTCAGCGAGCCGTCGATGGCCTGCATCAGGTACTTGCGGTTGAGCGTGTTGCGTCGGTTGACGGCCTGCTCGCCTCGGTCCAGGCCCCAGAAGAACTTGGTCGACACGACGTAGTTCAGCCGCGGCCAGTTCAGCCGCTTGAGCGCCTGGCCCATCACCTCCTCGCTCTGGCCCAGCGCGTAGGCCTCGGCGTTGTCGAAGAAGTTGACGCCGGCGTCGAAGGCCGCGGCCATCATCTCGACGGCCGCGTCGACGTCGACCTGGTTGTGGTACGTGATCCACGAGCCGAGCGAGAGCTCGCTCAGTTGCAGGCCGGCACGGCCGAGGCGGCGATAACGCATGGGGCAGAACCTCCGGGGCAAAGACCGCGAAGGTTAGCCCCTTCGGTCAGACCGCGTCTGCCCAGGGTGCGGAAAGTTGCATTGCGCCGTTGATGATGCCGACCATCGAATAGGTCTGCGGGAAGTTGCCCCAGAGCTCGCCGGTGTGCGGGTCCAGGTCCTCCGACAGCAGGCCGACGTGGTTGCGCCGGGCCAGCAGGGCCTCGAAGGCCGCGCGCGCCTCGGCACGGCGGCCGGTGCGGGCCAGCGCATCGACCCGCCAGAAGGCGCAGACGTTGAACGCCGTCTCGGGCCGGCCGAAGTCGTCCCGGCCTTCGTAGCGGCGCATGAAGGGACCGTCGCAGAGCGTGCGCTCCATCGCGTCGACGGTGCTCATGAAGCGCGGGTCCGAGGCGGGCAGGAAGCCGACCTCGGCCATCAGCAGCACGCTCGCGTCGAGGTCGCGCCCGCCGAAGCTCTCGACGAAGGCCTGGCGCTCATCGCTCCAGGCTGCACTCAGGATGCGCGAGCGGATGAGATCGGCCCGCTCGCGCCAGAAGGCCGCGCGCGACGGCTGCTGCAGCACCAGCGCGATCTTGGCCAGGCGGTCGCAGGCCGCCCAGCACATCAGGGACGACGAGGTGTGCACGCGGGCGCGCGTGCGCAGCTCCCACATGCCCGCATCGGGCTGGTCGTGCAGGGCAAAGGCACGCTCGCCCACCAGCTCGAGCTGCGCGAAATCGTTGGCATCGGCCCGGCGGAAGAGCCGGTGGTCATGGAAGGCCTGGGACGAGCCGAGCACGATGTTGCCGTAGACGTCGTGCTGGAAGTGCTCGTAGGCCTGGTTGCCCACGCGCACCGGGCCCATGCCGCGATAGCCCGGCAGCTGCGTCTCCATGCGCTCGGTCAGCTGGCGTTCCAGGTCGATGCCGTAAAGGGGCTGGACGTGACCGTCGGCGCCGCGCACCACGTCATGCAGCCAGCGCAGGTAATCCTCCATCGTGCCGACCTCGGACAGGCTGTTGAGCGCCCGCACGACGAAGAAGGCGTCGCGCAGCCAGCAGTAGCGGTAGTCCCAGTTGCGGCCGCTGTTGGGCGCCTCGGGGAGGCTGGTGGTCATCGCGGCGACGATGGCGCCCGTCTCCTCGAACTGGCACAGCTTCAGGGTGATCGCCGCGCGTATCACCGCCTCCTGCCACTCCAGCGGCACCGCCAAGCGGCGCGTCCAGTGCTGCCAGTGCAGCGTGGTCTGCTCCTCGAAGTCGCGCGCGGTCTGGTCGATGCCGCCTTCGAAGGTCTCGTCGGGCCCGAGGATGATGCTGACGGGCGAGTGCAGCGAGAACCAGCGCTCGGCGGCCACGTAGGTGGGCGGCGCGCTGGTGTTCAGCCGCAGCGTCTGTCCGGGCAGCACATAACGCAGGTGATTGCTGCCACGCGTGAGCTCGGGCGCGACGGTGCCCCACTCGCCCCGGGGCCGGACGATGATGCGGATGCGCGGATGCCCCTGGACGGGCTTGACCCTTCGCACTAGCTGTGCCGGCCGGAAGGTGCGACCATGGTGCTGGAAGCGCGGGCAGAAATCGGTCAGCTCGATCGCCTGGCCGGAAGAATCCTCGATCCGCGTGCGCACCACCGCCGTGCCCGGGATGTAGCTCTGCTCGGAACGGACGGCGTTTTCCAGTTCCACCGAGAGCCGCCCGTCCATCGGGTCGCCGGCCGAGCCGAGCAGTGCATGGAACACCGGGTCGCCGTCGAAGCGCGGCATGCAGCACCAGACGATGTCGCCGCCGCGATCGATGAGGGCGCTGATGGCGCAGTTGCCCGTCAGGGCGAGGTCCAGCGAAGAGGAACGTAAACCTTGGAGATGCATGGATACACACCTTTGAGTTTTTTGATGAGAAGGTCGCCACCCGCGCCCCCTGGGGCAAACACCGGGCCTGGCAGGCATGACGATTGCCGTGAGGCCCGAAGATCATGAAAACACTTCGTCTCCAACTACGCTTCTTGATTCCCTTGGTGGTGACCTTGGTCCTGGCAGCCCTGATAGCGCTGCCGCTGATGGACAGGTTGACGCTACGCTGGTTCGCACGCGATCTCAACAACCGCGATGCCCTGGTGGCGAACACCCTGGCCGATGCCATCAGCGAAGCGGAGGCCGACGGCAAGGCCTGGCGGGTGCAGTCGATGTTCGAGCGCGCCGTGCAGGACGAGCGGCTGGTCGCCATCGCCCTGTGCAGCGCCGATGACCGCATGCTACGGCGCACCGACGGATTCCCGCGCACGCTCGGCTGCGCGCAGGCCCGCGAGATCTCGGCTCATGCGGATCCGCGGATGCAGGTCGAGGGCGGCTCGGTGCATGTCGGCGTGCATCCGCTGGACGCGAAGGAGGCCGAATCCGACAGCCTGGTGCTCCTGCACGACCTGAGCTTCATCGACAACCGGAGCGCCGACACGCGGCGCTACCTCGTCGGCTTCATCGTGCTGCTCGGCCTCGCGATGGCCCTGATCACCGTGGTGGTGGCGCAGATCAGCTGGCGCGGCTGGGTCAAGGGCATGCAGGGCATCCTGCGCGGAGAGGGCCTCATCCGGCCGCTGCTGGACCCGCCGCCCGAGCTGCAGCCCTTTGCAAGCGAGGTGCGTGCCCGCCTGCGGGACCTGGAGGACGAGTACCGGCGCAGCCTGGACCTGGTCTCGGTGTGGAACCCCGAGCGGCTGCGCTCCCTGCTGCAGACGCAACTGCGCGGCGACCAGATCATCGTCGTCTCCAACCGCGAGCCCTACTTGCACGAGCGCCTGAACGATGGCCGGGTCATCGTCCGCCGCCCGGCCAGCGGCCTGGTGACGGCGGTGGAGCCGGTCATGCGTGCCTGTTCGGGCACCTGGATAGCCCACGGCAGCGGCAGCGCCGACCGCGATTTCGTCGACGCGCGCGATCGCCTCGCGGTGCCGCCCGGCGCGCACGACTACACCCTGCGCCGCATCTGGCTGACGCCGGAGGAGGAGGAGGGCTACTACAACGGCTTCGCCAACGAGGGCCTGTGGCCGCTGTGCCACGTGGCCCACGTGCGGCCGGTGTTCCGCGAGTCCGACTGGCAGTTCTACAAGGAGGTGAACCGCCGCTTCGCCGATGCGGTGGCGGCCGAGGCCCGCAGCGAGGACCCGGTCGTGCTGGTGCAGGACTACCACTTCGCCCTGCTGCCCGAGATGATCCGCGAGCGCCTGCCGCGCGCCACCATCCTCACCTTCTGGCACATCCCCTGGCCGAACCCCGAATCCTTCGGCATCTGCCCGTGGCGGCGCGAGATCCTGCAGGGCCTGCTGGGCAGCACCATCCTGGGCTTCCACACGCGATTCCACTGCAAGAACTTCATCGAGACGGTCGACCGCTACCTGGAGGCGCGCATCGAACACGAGCACTCGACGATCACCTACCGGGACAAGGAGACCCTGGTGGAGAGCTACCCGATCTCCATCGCCTGGCCGGACGACGCGGTCCGCTTCGCCCCGGTCGAGGAGTGCCGCCGCCGCGTCTTCGAGCGCCTCGAACTGGCCCCCGGCACCTGCCTGGCGCTGGGCGTGGACCGCTTCGACTACACCAAGGGCATCCTGGAGCGCCTGCATGCGGTCGAGCGGATGCTGGAGAAGCGGCCGGAGTGGATCGGGCGCTTCGTGTTCGTCCAGGTCGCCGCGCCCACGCGCAGCGCGCTGGAGGAGTACCGCGCGTTCCAGCAGCGCATCCACGCGGTGGCCGACCGGATCAACCAGCACTACGGGCAGCCCGGCTACCAGCCTGTGCGCCTGCTGGCCGAGCACCACGAGCACGAGGCGGTCACCGAGCTGTTCCGCGCCTGCAACATCTGCGTCGTCACCAGCCTGCACGACGGCATGAACCTGGTCAGCAAGGAGTTCGTGGCCGCGCGCGACGACGAACAGGGCGTGCTGGTCCTGAGCCGCTTCGCCGGAGCGGCGCGGGAACTCTCCGAGGCCCTGATCGTCAATCCATATCACGTCGAGGAAACCGCCGATGCCTTGCACCGTGCGGCTACCATGCCACCGGCCGAGCAGCGCGAACGCATGGCCAGCCTGCGCATGACCGTCCGCGAGAACAACGTGTTCCGCTGGGCCGGCCGCATGCTGGCGGATGCGGGGCGCTTCCGCCTGCGCGAGCGCATTGCAGCGCGCGTGCAGCGACACACCGACGAACACGAGAACCAGAAGCAGCACTCCCAGCCGGATGAAACGACTCTTCACGCCTGAAGGCGAGGCGGCCCTGCTGCACACCATGCAGCACCGCCCGCTGGTGGCGTTCGATTTCGATGGCACGCTCGCGCCCATCGTGGCGCGTCCGGCCGACGCCCGCGTGCCGGCCCCGGTGGCGCATCGCCTGCAGAGGCTGTCGCGCCGGCTGCCGGTCGCGGTGGTTTCGGGCCGGCAGGTGCATGACGTGCGCCAGCGCCTGCTGTTCACCCCCTGGCGAATCGTGGGCAACCACGGCGCCGAGGACGAGGTCGCGCCGGCCGTCACCGATGGCCGCGCGGCCCAGCTCGCCCCGGCCCGCGCGGCCCTGCACGCCGCGGCGGAAGACCTGCGCGCCAGCGGCGTGATGGTCGAGGACAAGGGCCTGTCGATCGCGCTGCACTATCGCCTGGCGCACGACACCGGCGCGGCCAGGGCGATCATCGACGAGCTGGTGGCCGGCCTGCCGCCCAGCCTTTCGATCTTCGGCGGCAAGATGGTCGTCAACATCGTCGGCGCCACGGCGCGCGACAAGGCCGATGCCGTGAGCGAACTGGTCGCCGCGAGCGGCGCGCCGGTGGCCGTGTTCGTGGGCGACGACGTCAACGACGAGCCCGTCTTCGAGCGTTCCGAACCCGGCTGGCTGACCGTGCGCGTCGGCCAGGACGACCCGCGCTCCAAGGCCCGATGGTTCCTGGACGGCCCGGCGGACCTGCCGCGGCTGCTCGACCGCATGCTGGCCGCGCTGCCCAGCCCGGGGGATCCGGACAGCCAGCTGTGAACCCTGCGGCCGCCGTATCGGCCGCGTGACGGCCCGACCGCGACAGCGTTCACGAAACCGCGCCCCTCGACCGGCAACGGTCGCCCGGTCGGCGGGGCCGGATGCTAAGGTGCGCCTTCCATGGCCTCCCCCCGATTAGCCCGTTACGGCGCCCGCGCCGCCCTGGCCGCCAGCGGCCTGCTGGCGCAGGCCGACGCCGGCGCGGCCGACTGCGCGCAGATGCAGGGAGGCGAGTTGATCCTTCGTTCGTCGCAGGCCTGCCTGGCCCAGATGCGAAAGGACCCGGCGGTGCGCCAGCAGGTGGCGCGAACGATCGCCGGACAGGGGGCCACGGTAGCCGACGCCGGCCCCCCGGCGGCGCAGCCCGCGCGGGAGCAGCGCCCGGGCCGCGGCAACGCCGGCCTCGGCCATCCGCTCGCACGGCTGTCGATGCTGAACGCGCAAAGCCGCTACCTGTGGTCGCTGGGCAACCCGGCACCGGTCTACTACGGCCAGACGACGCCCTGAGCGAGCGGTGCGGCCGGCGGCCTACCAGCTGCCGGAATTGGGCATCGAGGTCCAGGGCTCCGCGGGCGCCAGGGCCTCGCCGGCCTGCAGCAGCTCGATCGAGATCTGGTCGGGCGAACGGACGAAGGCCATGCGGCCGTCGCGCGGCGGGCGGTTGATCGTCACGCCGTGCTCCATCAGGCGCCGGCAGGCGGCGTAGATGTCCGGCACCGCGTAGGCGAGGTGGCCGAAGTTGCGGCCGCCGGTGTAGACCTCGGGATCCCAGTTGTGGGTGAGCTCGACCTGCGCCGCATGGTCGCCCGGGGCAGCCAGGAAGACCAGCGTGTAGCGCCCCGCCGGCACCTCCTTGCGCGAGACCACCTCGAGGCCCAGGGCGTCGCGGTAGAAGCGCAACGACGCTTCGAGGTCCGTCACCCGGACCATGGTGTGAAGGTATTTCATCCGGCCTAGTTTCTCAGGCCGTGCCGGCTCCGGCAATCGACGCGGGCGTGGTCTTCAGGACCCGGTCCGGCGCCGCCAGCGCTTCGGGCCAGGTCTCGGTGCTCCACCACGTCCTGACGTGTCCGACCCGCGCCGGCGTGATGACCCGCGACAGCAATGGGGCATAGGCATCGGCCACGCCTTGCTCGGGCGCGCCGCTGCCGAGCTCGATCTGCAGGCACAGGGTCACCACGGAGTACTGTCGGCCGCTGGGCAGCGTCACGTCGTGCTGCAGCCAGGCGGCCTGGAGCACCGGCGCGTCGTCGCGCAGGGCCTCGACCAGCGCCGCACGGCGCCACGGCTGCGCCTCCACGGGTCGCCCGGCCCCTAGCCCCAGCGCTTCGGTGCGTTGGCGCGCGACATCACGGCGCTGGGAGGCCTGCGCCAGCAAGCGGAGCTGCCGCTGCCGCGCCTTTTCGTCGAGGGAGGCAGTGGCGTAGTCGAGCAGGCGGCGACGCGCAGGCGCGGCGAGCGCCACGCACTTCCGGATCGACGCCTCGAGCCAACGCTGCGCCCGCTCGGGATCGTGGGCCAGCCAGGCCATGCCAGTCCAGTACGCCACCAGCGCCGGCTGATCGGCTGGCTCTTCATCCAGAGAGGGCAGCGCAGCGCTGCGCTCGGTTGCAAGAGTGCACTCCAGCGCCAGTGCGACGTCGGCAGACCCGAGCTGCCCGGCGCAGGCGTGGCGCCACGCCGCCTCGTGGCGCCACGCCCTGGCGTGTCCGGCACGCCAGGCAGCGTTCTCGGCTTCGAGGCAGGCGGGCCAGGCCTCG
>CAMLGG010000165.1 GCA_946479475.1 uncultured Ideonella sp.
ATGTTCGAGGACAGCAGGTAGCGCAGGAACTTCCTGATGTTGTCGAAGATGGCGCTCGGCGGCGCGGCGCGGGTCGGCATCCTCGTCGTCGGCGAGCGGGCGATACGCCACTGCCAGCGTGCGCAGCGCGGCGTCGCTCAGCGAGTCGACATCGTCCAGGATGCGCCGGCGCAAGGCGTCGTCCAGCGGCACGATCGCCATGCCGAGGCGCGTTCGCGTGCAGCGCCCGAGGAGCACGTCGGGCGCCCCCTTGGCGATGAGCACGCGCTCGTCGTCGTGTTCGTGGTCGAGCTCGATGGTGGACATCATCTTGCGCTCGGAGGTGAAGGGAATCTCGCCGATTCGCTCGAAGCGCTGCCGGCGCCGGTCGTGCACGCCCAACTTGCGCTCGGCAACGAGGAAGGCCGCCTCGGTCGGGTCACCCTGGAGGGCGGGCGACGTCGTCGGCGTCCCGCGTGGAGGGTGGGCTGGCGTGGCGGAGTGCCGCGCTGGCCCGGTCCGGTGGCGGCATCGTGCCGTTCGGTTCGATGGGCTGTCCGGCCTCCATCGAACATGTATACACCATCGGTGGCGAATCTGACTGCCGATGAAGCCGCCACGGCAGCTCCATGTGGGGGCGGTCAGGCCTTCACTTCGACGATGAAGTTGGCATCGAACACCGGGTTCTCGTTGACGCCGGCACGGGCATAGCCACGCGGGTTGCACACGACGCGGGTGCCGTTGACCTTGTGGTCGAAGCTGTCATGCGTATGCCCGTGAATCCACAGCGAGACCCGGTCTGCGCGCAGCAGGTGCGCGGCGTCGGACACGAAGCAGGCATTGAGCAGCGAATCGGCGAAGCGCGGGTGGATGCTGTGGCGCGATGGTGCGTGGTGCGTGATCACCACCGTGGGCTCCGCGTGGCAGTCGGCGAGGCGGCGCTCCAGCCAGGCCGAGTGGCGTCTGAACAGGCGCACCGAGTCTTCCGGCGTGAAGATCTCGGGCGAAGACTCGCGGGTACGGATGCGGCTGAAGTCCCGCATCAGGCGCCGGGCCTCGGACTTCGCCGCGGCGCGCTGTTGCGGGTCGTCGAACAGTTCGAAGTCGGTCCACAAGGTGCTGCCCAGGAAGCGCACCCCGCCCAGGACGAGCTCGCGATCGTCCAGCACCTGCACCTGCGTTCCCTCGCACAGTCCCTGCAGTTCTTCGAGCGCTCCGTCGATGCTGCGGCCGTAGAACTCGTGGTTGCCGGGCACGTAGAGCACGGGCTTGTCGAATCCCAAAGCCCAGGCGACGGCTTCGCGGGGGCGCGCGATGTCGCCGGCCAGCACGACCACGTCGGCATCGTTGACCGGCCGATCCATCGCACCGAAGCCCAGGTGCAGGTCAGAGAGGATGTTGAGTTTCATGGTGACGATGACTTGTCTGCCCCAGGCCCATCGTCTTCAGGCGATCACGGCGATCAGCTCAGGATCGTCGGCATGATCGAGCAGGATCGCCTGCACCCAGGCTTGCCACGCCCTGGCGAAGGCGGGCATTCTCACGCTGGGGGCTTCAGTGAACGTCGGGGACAGGCTTGAAGCCCGGGTCGTCGAAGTGGCTGCCGTACTGGTTGAGGGCCTGCGCCACCTTGACAACGCCCGACGCCGGGCCCGCATGGGGATCCTTGCCGGCCATCGTGTCGGTGCCGGCGCCGATGTCGGCGATCACGATGTGCAGCATCGCGTCGGCCTTCGGCTCGAGCTTGCAGTTGGCGACGATGCCGGCGACCTCGGTCTCGACCTTCGCGGCCAGCTCGCGGTACTGCGCAGGCGTGAGCTTGCCGGCATGGGCCGCCCCCAGCTGCGGTTCGACCAGGCCACGGATGCGGCCCATGCCGGCACGCAGCGGCGCGTCGGTGGCCCACTTGCGGCCCTCGTTCAGGGTGAGCTGGTGCGCGGTGGCCGCGTCGTGCCCGTGGGCCGTCGCTTGCGCGACTGCAGGACCGATGTGCGCAGTGACCAGCATCACCGCCGCAGCGGCCGCGACGAACTGAATCCGAATCGATGGTGCCATGTGGCTCTCCTTGGGGTTGAGCGGGCATCCTTGCCCACCTGCGAGCTCAGACGGATCTGCGCCGCGCGGGTTCGATCCACTTTCGGGTTCCTTGGGAATCATCAAGAAACTCGAACCTGGCCACCAGGAACCGCGGCCATAGAATGAACTGGTCCGACGGGTGTGTACCGTTGTCGTGGAGGGTTTGGCGATGCATCGCTTCCAGATCTATCGCTACGACCCGGATCAGGATGCATCGCCTCGCATGCAAGCCTACGATCTCGAGATCGGGCACGGGGACCGCATGCTGCTCGATGTGCTGATCAAGCTGAAGGCCATCGATCCGACCCTGAGCTTCCGGCGCTCGTGCCGTGAAGGCGTCTGCGGTTCCGACGCCATGAACATCAACGGCAGGAACGGACTCGCCTGCCTGACGAACATGCGCTCGCTGCCGGACACCGTGGTGCTGAGGCCGCTGCCGGGTCTGCCCGTGATCCGCGACCTGTTCGTCGACATGACCGGATTCTTCAAGCAGTACCACTCCATCCGCCCCTGGCTCGTCAACGAGGATCCTCCGCCTGAAAAGGAGCGCCTGCAGTCACCCGAGGCGCGGGAAGATCTCGACGGGCTGTACGAGTGCATCCTGTGCGCCTGCTGCTCCAGCGCCTGCCCGAGCTACTGGTGGAACCCGGACAAGTACGTCGGCCCGGCAGGCCTGCTCCAGGCCTATCGCTTCCTGGTCGACAGCCGGGACCAGGCCACCGGCGAGAGGCTCGACGACCTGCAGGATCCCTACCGGCTGTTTCGTTGCCGCACGATCCTCAACTGCACCGACGTCTGCCCCAAGGGGCTGAACCCGGCCCTGGCCATCGGCAAGATCAAGGAGATGATGTCGCGGCGCGCGCTCTGAGCGCGCATCGGCCCGACTCGAGCGCGGCGCCCCTGGCATGCGAGAGCGGCTCAGCGCACGCTGAAGTCGATCACGATGGCGCCGGGCTCGCGGTGGCGGTATTCCACGCTGACTCGATCGCCATAGCGCTGCGCGATCTGCGACAGCAGCGGCAGCGGGTCGTGGTCGTTGGCAAAGCGCATGGTCTCGCCCGCTTGCAGGCTGTCCAGTGCGCCGAAGATGGCGGCGTGCCGGAATCGCTTGGCGACGCCGCGGGCGTCGAACGGATAGATGGCGTCGGGCGACAGGTGCAGATGAGCTTGTGACATGGCGGCTCCTTGGAGGTTCGGTGAAATGGCCCGACGCAAGATGTCAGGTCGGGGAGGACTGGTGGGGGGGCTCTGCGGGTTCGACGCTGCCTCGGCGCTCACGCATCGCCAGACCAATGCGATCCAGTTCGGCATCGCCGAGCAGCCGCCCGGCCATCGGCAGCAACTCGGCCTCCTCGCGGGCGATGTGCCGCTGGTACAGGTCGATGACGCCATGCACCTCGTCGGCCGGCAAGGTCGCCGCGCGTGCGCAGGCCACCTGCTCCAGTTGGCGACGCAAGGCGCGCCAGCGCTGCTCGAGTTCCCGGTGCTCGGCTGTCAGCGAAGCCGTCATCTCGCGCAGGCACACGGCGTCGGACCCGGCCATGGCCTCGATCAGCGCCGGGAAGAGGTCCACCTCTTCGTCGGCGTGGTGATGAACGGCGGAGGTGTCGAAGTAGCGCATCACGGCGGCTGCGGCTTCCCGAGCCTGTCGGTCGGCACCGTGGCTGCCCAGGTGCGCAACGAGGCGCCGCAGGGTGGCGCATTGGGCTTCGACGCGGCCGTGACAGGCCGCCAGCATCTCCAGCGGCACTTCGAAGCCGACAGCCGGCGCGCTGTGCCCGGGCAGGTCGAGACGCTTGGCGGGTGCGGGGCGCTCACGCATCGGACTTCCCGGCCCTGACCGGCTTGCGAAGGCTTCGGGGTGCCGTCACCGG
The DNA here is from genome assembly GCA_946479475.1 of uncultured Ideonella sp. The sequence goes on from CAMLGG010000165.1 coordinate 3,930, forward strand.
TGCGCCCGCCGTGCGACCACGCAGCGACGTGGCGCGCCCCGGGGCCGGTACCGATGCGGGCTTGACGATGTCGGCCAGGGTCATGCCGTCGAGCTCCTTGAAGTAGGCCCGCAACGCGGCATCGAACAAGCCCTTCAGGCGGCACGAAGGCGTCAGCGTGCATTGGCTGGTGCCCGGGTCGAAGCACTCGACGAGGCGGAAGTCGGTCTCGCTGGCGCGCACCACGTCGCCGATGCGGATCCTCGACGGATCCCTCAGCAGCCTGAGCCCGCCGCCGCGGCCCCGTGTCGTCTCCAGCACGCCCTGGCGACCCAGATCGGTGACGATCTTCATCAGGTGATTCCTGGACACCCCGTGGCGTTCGGCCAGTTCGCTGATGGTCACCAACTGCTGCGGGCGGGCGGCGCAGTACATCAGCACGCGCAAGGTGTAGTCGGTGTACTCGGCGAGACGCATGCATGCCCCTAAAGAGGCATTCAGTATATTTCTTTCACGCCGGTTCGTGTTTAAGATACATCAGACATGCAGCTTATAAAGCCCTCATGGCGACCTGTCGCCTGCTGCGACGCCCGCGACATGATGCCCGGCCATCGCGACTTGGCCGACCGCCCCGCTGAACCCGAACGCTGACCGCCATGAACACCGTTGCCATCCTGCTGTCGGCCTTCGTGCTGTCCTTCGTCGCGCTGCTGGTCTTCATCTGGTCGCAGCGAACGGGCCTGTTCGACCGCAGCAGCAAGGGCGCGGAGGTGATCTTCGCGCCGGGCGAGATCGGGCGGATCGAGGAGCCGGCCGCGGCACCAGCGGCACAGGGCAGCCTGCAAGTCGCTGTCGACGCGGCGGGCGCGGGCCACGCGACTCGCGCCGACCCGGACGAGCTGGCAGGGCGCGCGCGCGCCGACGCGTCCACCGCACCCTTGGTGTTCTTCATGTTCTGCTGCGCGGTCGCCTGGCTGCTGGTGGCATCGGCGGCAGGAATCACCGCCTCGATCAAGCTGCACGAGCCCGACTGGCTGGTGCAGCAGGCCTGGCTCACCTTTGGCCGCATCCGCAGCATCCACCTCAATGCCGTGGCCTACGGCTGGGCGCCGATGGCCGGGCTGGGCATCGCGATGTTCGTGATCCCGCGGCTGCTGAAGACGCCCTTGATGGGCGCGCGCTTCGCCTTCGTCGGCGCGGTGTTCTGGAACGCGGCGCTGATCGCCGGGCTGGGCAGCATCGCCGCGGGCATCAACGATGGCCTGGAGTGGCTGGAGATCCCCTGGCAGATCGGCATCCTGTTCGCTGTCGGCGGAGCGCTGATCGCGCTGCCGCTGGTCTTCACGCTGGTCAACCGGCGCGTCGAGCACCTGTACGTCTCGGTCTGGTACATGGCTTGTGCGCTGTTCTGGCTGCCGGTGCTGTTCGTCGTCGCGAAGATGCCGGGCCTGCACCAGGGCGTGCAGCAGGCGGCGGTGAACTGGTGGTTCGGCCACAACGTGCTGGGCTTGTTCTACACGCCGCTGGCGCTGGCCAGCGTCTATTACTTCCTGCCCAAGGTGATCGGCCGGCCGATCCAGTCGTACAACCTGTCGCTGCTCGGCTTCTGGGGGCTGGCCTTCTTCTACGGCCAGGTCGGCGGCCACCATCTGATCGGCGGGCCGGTGCCGGAATGGATGATCACGCTGTCCATCGTGCAGAGCATGATGATGATCATCCCGGTCGCGGCGTTCACCGTGAATCAGTACCAGACAATGCAGGGGCGCCTGTCGGCGCTGCGCTGGTCGCCGACGCTGCGCTTCATCGGCGTGGGCGGGCTGATGTACACGGCGAGTTCGGTCCAGGGCTCGTTCGAGGCGCTGCGCAGCATGAACGCCGTCACCCATTTCACGCACTACACGGTGGCGCATGCACACCTGGGCCTGTACGGCTTCGTCAGCTTCGTGTTCTTCGGGGCGATGTACTTCGTGATGCCTCGCATCACGGCGCGCGAGTGGCCCTATCCTTGGCTGGTCGCGGCGCACTTCTGGCTCGTCAGCGGGGGCTTCGCCTTGTACTTCGTGAGCCTCACCGCCGCGGGCTGGCTGCAGGGCGTGGCGATGCTGGACGCGGCGCGGCCCTTCATGGATTCGGTGGCGGTGACGCTGCCCTACCTGAAGGGACGCAGCCTCGGCGGAGCCTTCATGGTGCTGGGCCACGTCGTGTTTGCCGGGCACTTCATCGCCCTGGCCCTGGGCTTGGGGCCGAACCGCGACCAGCCGGCCCTGTTCCGGCAACTGGCCCGCAAGGCGGCGACGGCATGAACAACGAGATCAAGCTCATCTCCGGCGCCATGGTGATGCTGGCACTGTCCACCAGCGCGCTGGTCGTCCTGCCGTACCTGCAGGTGCACGATGCACCGCCATCGCCCGGCCTCAAGCCCTACACCAGCGCCGAGCTGCGCGGGCGCGAGGTCTACATCGCCAACGGCTGCGTCTACTGCCACTCGCAACAACCGCGTGCCAAGGGCCTTGGGCCTGACTTCTCGCGCGGCTGGGGGCGGGCCACCGTGGCCGGCGACTACGCCTACGACCAGCCGCACCTGCTGGGCACCATGCGCACCGGCCCCGACCTGATGAACATCGGCGTGCGCCAGCCCAGCGAGCAGTGGCACCTCGGTCATCTGTACCAGCCGCGGGCCTACGTGCCGGGCAGCATCATGCCGAGCTATCCGTTCCTGTTCGAGGCCAAGGCCAAGGTAGACAAAGACGATGTGCTCGTGAGCCTGCCGCCGGCCTACGCGCCTGCCGGGCAGGTGCTCGTGGCACGCCCGCAGGCCGTGGACCTGGTGAAGTACCTCCAGTCGCTGAATCGCAGCTACCCGGCCGTCGACTCGCAGGGGGCGCCGCGATGAAGCCCGCCGAGATCCACCCCCAGCAGCAGCGAGAGCACCCCGAGCCGCAGGAAGGGTCGAATCCCATGCCCTGGTTCGTCGTCGTCCTGACCGCGTTGCTGCTGGGTTTCGGGGTGCTCTACATCGCCCGATCGACCCTCGGCAATGCACCCGCACTCGGCGATGGCCGCTCGACCGCCGAGCTGCAGGGAGCCGCCTCCGCAGCGGCGCTCGCGGCAGCGGACGGTGCAGCGGTCTACGCGGCGCGCTGCGCGGCCTGCCACCAGGCCGGCGGCACCGGGCTGCCCGGGGTGTTCCCCCCGCTCGCAGGCTCGGAATGGGTCGCCGGCAAGGAGACGACGCTCGCGGCGCTGGTGCTGCACGGCGCCAGCGGTGCGTTGACGGTCAAGGGCAGCACCTACAACGGCGCCATGCCCGCCTTCGCCGCCCAGCTGCAGGATGCCGAGCTCGCCGCCGTGCTCACTCATGTGCGCAGCCAGTGGGGCAACAACGCAGCACCGGTGACGGCCGACACCGTCGCCTCGGTCCGCAAGGAAACGGCGGCACGCACCGAGCCGTTCAAGGGCGACGCCGAGCTGATGCCGCTGAAGTGAACGCGAGTCCCGTCACGGTGCCTGCAGCCGGGCTGGCCGGAGAGGCGATGGCGCGCCGCGTCAGCGCCATGCTGTGCCTCGGCCTGATGCTCGTGCTCGTCGTGGGGCTGGCCGACTGGACCCATGGCTTCGAGGTCTGGACCTTCGAAGGGCGGCGACAGGCGCAGGTACAGGCCGGCGAACTGCGCGCGCGTCCCGTGTCATTGCGTGCCAGCGACGGCAGCACGCCGCGGTTGTGGGGGGATGCCGGCGCCGCGCCCGCCGCCTATCTTGTCGATTTCGTCTACACGCGCTGCACCAGCGTCTGCCGGGTGCTGGGCAATGAGTTCCAGCAGATGCAGCGGGAACTGGCCCAGCGGCGGCCTGCGGAGCCGGCGCTGGGTGGCGTGCACCTGGCTTCGATCTCGTTCGACGTCGACCATGACGATCCGGCACGGCTGGCCCGATATGGCGCCGGCCTGGGCGTGGACCCGCAGCACTGGACGCTGGCCGTGCCGGCCACGCAGGACGACGCCAGGGCCTTGTTGCGCTCGCTCGGGGTCGTCGTGGTTCCGGACGGGGCGGGCGGCTTTGTCCACAACGGCGCGATCCACCTGCTGGACGAGCGCGGGCGCCTGCGTGGCCTGTTCGCGTTCGACCAGTGGCCGCAGGCGCTGCAAGCCGCGCAACACCTGGCGCTCGCGCGGCCCGGGTCCTCGCCATGAGGCTGCAACGCGTGCCAGGGTTCGGCGCCTGGCGGCTCGTGCCGGCCCTGTTGCCGCTCGCACTGCTGTGGCCGGCGCTGCGCCACACCGCCGAGAGCCGCATGTCGCTGCACATGCTGGGTGAGTTCCCGTTGTTGTTGATGGCGGGCTGGTCTGCCAGCCGGCTGTGCCTGGGCCGCCTGCGGTCGCGGCGGTGGCTGCGCGGCCAGCGCTTGCTGGACTGGCATGGCTGGACGGGCGCGACGCTGGCGAGCGGCGTCGCCCTGGTCTGGATGCTGCCTTCGGCCCTGGACGCCTCGCTGCTCCTGCCCGGGGTTGCCGCGGCCAAGTGCGCCAGCTGGTGGCTGGCCGGCTGGCTGCTGGCCGACGGCTGGCGCCGCATGGATGCCGAGGTGAGACTGTTCTTCGTCGGCAACCTGGCCTGGATGCTGGCGACGGCGGGCCTGCTCTTTCTCGATGCGCCGGATCGCCTGTGCGTGAACTACCTGCAGGACGATCAGTACCGCGCCGGGATCGGCCTGGTGCTCTCGGCGCCGGCGCTGATCCCGCTCGCCGCCGTGGGTTGGTTCCGGGTCGGGCCGTCGAAGGCTCACAGGCCGAGCGTCAGCAGCGCGGCGTCGGACATCATCGAGCGGTCCCAGGGCGGGTCGAACACGATGTCCACGGTGGCTTCGCCCACCAGTGGCAGGGCCAGCACCTTGTCGCAGACTTCGTCGGCGATGACCTCGCCCATGCCGCAGCCCGGCGCGGTCAAGCTCATCTCGATGCGGACGCGGAACTGACCGGCGTGCGGGCCTTCCATCGGCAGCACCTCGCAGACGTAGACCAGGCCCAGCTCCACGATGTCGACCGGAATCTCGGGGTCGTAGCAGGTCTTCAGGGTTTGCAAGACCAGGCCGCGCAGTTCATCGGGGCGGACGTCCGCCGGCGCCTCTGGCGCGACCGGCACCGGCTTGCCGATGGCGTCGGCATCGGCGCCGCGCAGCCGCATCAGCTGGCCCTGGACCCACAGCGTGAACGAGCCGCCCAGGGCTTGCGTGATCTGGGCCGGCGTGCCGGGCGGCAGGTCGGCCGGCCGGCCGTCGGGAACGCACTCGACCCGAACGGCCCGCGTGGTCACCACCGGCTCACGCAGCGGTCTCACGGCGCATCACCCAGTGCGTGCATCAGCGCGTGCCAGCCCAGCAACGCGCACTTGATGCGGCCCGGATAGCGCCGCACGCCGGCCAGGCTGATCAGCTTGCCCAGGTGGGCCGCCTCGGGCTCGAGCTCGCCGGTGAGCACGGCGCGGAAGCGCTGCTGCAACTGCTGCGCGAGCGCCACGTCGTGCCCGCGAACCGCTTCGGCCATCATCGAGGCCGAGGCGATGCAGATCGCGCAGCCCTGTCCGCTGAAGCGGATGTCCTGCACCCGACCCTGGGTCACGTCCAGCGTGACCTGCAGGTCGTCGCCGCAACTCGGGTTGTGGCCGCGGGCCTGGTGCGTGGGCGCCGGCAGCGTGCCGAAGTGGCGCGGCGAGCGCTTGTGGTCCATCACCACGTCCTGGTACAGGTCGAGTTCGGCCGCGGTGCTGGTGTTCATCGCAGCACCTCCAGGGCATGCGCCACGCCGGCCAGCAGCCGCTCGACTTCGGCATGCGTGTTGTAGAGCGCAAACGATGCCCGTGTGGTCGGCCCCAGGCCGAGGTGGTCCAGCAGCGGCTGCGCGCAGTGGTGGCCGGTGCGCACGGCAATGCCTTGTTCGTCGAGCAGCGTGCCGATGTCGTGAGGATGCACGCCCTCGGCGACGAACGAGACGATGGACGACGAACCCGCCCCGGCCGACAGCACCGTGACGCCGGGCAGCGCGGCCAGGCCGGCAGCGGCGTGGGCGCGCAGTGCGGTGACGTGCTCGTGGATACGGCGGCGCCCGGTGCCATCGATGAAGCCGGCCGCCGCCGCCAGCCCCACGGCGCCGGACACGTTCGGCGTGCCGCCTTCCAGCCGCATCGGCAGCTCGGCGAAGCTCGCCTCGGTGGCGCTGACCCACGTCACCATGTCGCCGCCGTAGCGCAGCGGCTCCAGTTGCTCCAGCGCGCTGCGCCGCCCGACGAGGACGCCTGTGCCCATCGGTCCATGCATCTTGTGGCCGGAGAAGGCCATGAAGTCGCAGGCCAGCGAAGACAGCCCGGGCAAGGCGTGGGCGACCGACTGCGCGGCATCGAGCACGGTGTAGGCCCCCGCGGCGGCGGCCAGCGCCAGCAAGGCCTCGAAGGGCGGCCGCTCGCCGGTGGCATTGGCGCAGGCGGTGATGGCGAACACGCGCGTGCGGGGCGTGAGCAGGCGGGCCAGGTCGTCGACATGGAGGCGGCCCTGCGCGTCGGGCCGCAGGATGCGCAGCCGCGCCCCGCAACGCCGCGCCGCCTGCTGCCAGGGGACCAGGTTGGCATGGTGCTCCAGCCCGCTGACGACGATCTCGTCACCGGCCTGGAGGGCCGCGGCCGAGACCCCTGGGGTCGACAGGCCGTGCGCGACGAGGTTGAGCGCCTCCGTGGTGCCGGAAGTGAAGACCAGTTCGTGCTCCGCAGCGGCGCCCACGTAGCGCTTGATGGTGGTGCGAGCGTGTTCGTAGGCATCGGTGGCGCGCTGGCTCAGCGTGTGCACGCCGCGGTGGATGTTGGCGCGCTCATGCTGCTCGAAGCGCCGCATGGCCTCTTGCACCGGCAGCGGCATCTGCGTGGTGGCGGCGTTGTCCAGGTAGGCCAGCGGCGCGCCGTTGACGGCCTGTTCCAGCACCGGGAACAGGGCGCGCAAGTCGGCCAGGCCGACGCCCAGGTCTGCGTGATCGAGCGCGTGCGAGTCAGCCATGGCCGGCCTCCTGGCCCGCCGCCACGTGGCGGGTCACTGCGGCGCTCACCAGCCTGTCGATTCCGACGGCTTGCAGCAGGTTGTCATCGGTGAAGCCGCGCTGCATCAAGGCGCCGGCCATGCCCTCGATGATCAGGCCGCGTGCGCTGCGTTCGTCCAGGCCGCGCTGGCGGGCGTAGAACAGCGCGTCTTCCGGCAGGGCGCCCCAGGTGGCGCCGTGGCTGGCCTGCACCTGATCGTGGTGGATCGCCAGGTGGGGCCGCAGCACGAGCCGGGGCTGGCCACCGGTCGGGACGCCGGCAAGCCGCTGCCGCGCCTCGGCCTCGGCGGCACCGGGCGCGATGCGCGTATACGCGTTGGCCACGGCCCGCGCCGAACCGCTGGCCAGTGCCAGGTCTTCGATGGCACTGGTGGTCCGCGCGGCACCGTGCGCGGTGCGCACCTGGTGCTCCAGCGTCGAGTCGGCGGCCAGCAGCAGCCCGGCACTGCGCGCCACGGCCTGTGCGGCAGGCAACTCGATCACGTGGCGCTGCAGGTGGTAGCTGCTGCCCGATGCGATCAGGCCCTGCTCGCAGCGGGCGCCGCGGCCGAGCACGGTGCGCAGGTGATGGGCAATGCGGTCGTCGCGGCCCGGCGTGGCGATGCGAAGGTGCTGCAGCGTGGCGCCTTCGCCCAGCCGGATGTCGGCCTGCAGGTTCTGCACGATGGGCTGCCGGCAGGACAGCGACTGGCGGTCGTGAGTCTCTACCAGCACGCAATGCACGCCTGCGAGCACCTCGATCACCAGCAGCGGGGCCTCGACGGCGGCGCGCGGCTGATGGCGCAGTTGCAGCCACACGGTGTCGGACGGGCCACGGTCGGCACCCGGTGTGCCGCCTATGCGCAGGCGCAGCCCCTGCCGGCACAGGGCGCGGTGGGCCCAGGCGAAGGGCGCGGCATCCGCATCCGCCGCATCGTCCGCGCCGGCCGGCATCGGC
>CAMLGG010000166.1 GCA_946479475.1 uncultured Ideonella sp.
CCCGAACGTCGACTTCTACTCGGGCATCGTGCAGCGCGCCATCGGCATCCCGGTGCCGCTGTTCACCGCCATCTTCGCGCTGGCCCGCACGGTGGGCTGGATCGCCCAGCTCAACGAGATGATCGGCGATCCCGAGTACAAGATCGGCCGTCCGCGCCAGCTCTACGTCGGCGCCGCCCAGCGCGACGTGGTGCCCCTGGCCCAGCGGTAATCCAGCGCATCGCCGGATCGAGCCACCCCGAGGGGTGGCTTTTTCTTGCCTGCGCTCAGCGCACGCCGGGCGATTCGGAGCGCAACGCCGTCCAGGTCAGCGTGATGGCGATCGAAGGGTCCAGCATGCGGCCCACCAGCGGGCTGTTCTCGTTGGCTGCACCGCGCACGCTCTCCACGCCCGCATGCAGGCCGAGGCGAAGGTCATCGCGCAGACGGCCGGAGATCGACATCCCGAGCCGCGTCGAGACCAGCCCGGCCTTCGCCCTGTAGGCGGGCCGCGTGGGAGTGACGTAGATCGGGTCGACGCCGTAGTACATGTCGTTCAGGCTGCGGCTGCCGAACAGCGCGCCCGCGTGGACCGAAGGCGTCCAGCCACTCCAGTCCGCCAGGCGCAGCGACAGGCGAGGCTCGAAGGAGACACCCTCGTAGTGCAGGTCGCGGTCGACGTCGAAGACGAAGCGCACGGGCAGGTCCAGCCGCCACGGCGGGCGCTTGCCGTCCTCGCGCAGTTCGCCGAGGTTGATGCGAAGGCTGGGGCCGATCTCCGCCAGCTTGCCGACGGCCGGCATGCCTTCGCGCGCACCGCTGTCCTGCCCGCCGGAGCCGAAGGAGGCGGCGGCGCTGAAATCGAGCTCCGCGCGCGGCGTGCGCATCGCGCGCAAGCCCGCAGTGCCGCTCTCGAGGCGGAGCAGCGGCCCGCGGTAGGTGACGAAGGGCAGCAGGGCGGCGCTGGTGGTACGGCGGGCGGCACCCGGGTAGACCGCGTGGTGCCCGGCCACCGCGAACAGTCCGGCCGTCCACAGGGGCGGGGCCTCGGCGGCGTCGTCCTCGTCACGCCCCGGGTCGCGGTCGCGATCGGTCTCGGCCCGGACGACGCAGGCGGCCATGGCGAGCGCCGCGGCCGCCAGGAAGGACAAGGTGCGTTGCTTCTGCATAGGGGAGCTCATGAAGCGGCCAGGCCGATCTGGGCAGGATTCGGACCCGGCCAGCGGTTCCAGGACGGCAGACCCGCTCTCGGCAGCAACTCCTGCACGGCGCGGGTGGCCTGGTCTATCGCGCTGTGGGCATAGGCATAGGCGCCCGCATCACTGTTGGCGATGGCGACACTGCCCCAGCCGCGTCGCGCCCGCTCGCAGGGCAGCGGGCCCCGCGGCCAGTAACGGTCCCATGGGCGCATGTACTCGTAGGCGTATCCATGGGCCCAGCGGTTGACCGTGATCGCCTCGATGTCTCTGCCTGCGTCGAAGGCGAACTCCCGCAGTGCACCCTCCAGCAGGGTGCGAACCTGGCCCTCGAGGTAGGCGAAGTCCCAGCCGAGGAGCATGGCCCGGCCCTGGGCTGCCTGCGTCCTGGCCGGGGCGCCGTTGCCAGGCACCACCACCTTGGACAGGTGCAGCAGGATGGGCTCGTCGGGTGACTGGGGGAAACGCTGGCGGCCCATGCTGACGGGGAAGTCCAGCCCCGCGTCGCTCCAGAAGCCGTCGACGACGTTGATCCCTCGCAGGCCGGCGCGCTGCCACGCGCGCCAGTTCGAGAGCAGCACGGTCGTGTAGAGCAACGGCACCTTCACCTGGTCGTCGAGCGCCTCCACCTGCGCCCGGGGCAACTCGTCCGTCAGGCGCGCGATGACGCGGTGCCAGCAGGCCAGCAGCACCTGGCGGGCGCGAACCAGGCGAACCCGGCCTGCTGCGTCGACATAACGCAGCTCGACGAGCTCGGCCCGCCCAGGCGGGCCCAGGTGGCGCAGGCCCACGGCGGTGGCACCGAGGCGGATGCGCACAGGCTGGTCCTCGCGGTCCAGGCGGCTTCGGTCCAGCGTCGCATCGACCAGCGATTCCATGCCGCGTCCCGGCAGGGCCGAAGGGATCAGCGCGCGCACGAGCGCACGAGCGACGCCGGCGTTGCCGTCGGGGAAGTGGTAGACGTACTCGTCGCGGCTGGCCATCAGCTGGCGGCCGCTGGGGGACATGCGCGGGTCCACGGCCTCGCCGAGCTGCAGGCCCTGGAAGCCCGGCAGGCCTGCGGACCAGGCGTCGAGAGCGGTGGTCGCATCGATGCCCACGCCGAAGTAGCCTTGCGTGTCGGCCTGCAGGTAGCGCGACGCTTCCGGATCGATGCGCCAATGCCGCAGCAGGAAATCGCGGTACGTCATGCCGGCGAGCGCGCTGCGGCGCGAGGCCACGGTCTTCAGTGCAGGCAGCACGTTGCGGGGCTCGGTCAGCAAGGCGGCGATCCCGGCCTGCGCCTTCTGGCTGAACGGCGTACGCGTGAGCCATTCGCGGGGATCGTCGCCTTTTGCATGTCGCACCAGCTTGTCCTCGCCCCAGGCCTCGCGGCCGAAGAACAGGCCGGTGTGCGTGAGCTGCTGGCGCTCGGCCCAGCCCTTGTCGAAGAACTCCTCGCGGAAGCGCTGCAGCTCGATCCCGAGATCCTGCAAGAGGCCGCGCGCGGCGGGCGAGAAAAGGCTCGGGGAATCGAGCGACTGGGAGCCGCCATAGCCGACCAGCCTGGTGCCTGAGCGCGAGACGAACTCGTTGCGCCGGGCATGGCCGCCGATGTCGTCCAGCGCATCGACGAGCAGGATGCGCACCGGCCGCTCTGCATGGCGCTGGTACAGCCACGCGCCGGCCAGGCCGCTGATGCCGGCACCGACGACGACCAGGTCCTCGACCTGCGGATCGACCTCGGCCGCGGCATCACGGAAGCGGCCGGGGGCGTCGCGCCAGGCGTGGGCATTCGCATTGACCGCATCGGTCTGGCCTTGCAGCCCCGTCCGCTGCGCGATGGGGTCGCCTGCGCCCGGCCCTGCGGCGAAGGCGGCCGCCGGTGCGGTGGCGAGCGCCACTCCGTTGAGGAAGTCCCGGCGGGTGATCTCGGGCAAGGTCGGCATGAGGGTCGTCGGCGGCGTCTCGGGCTGCGGCGATCACGGATGCGAAAGGATCCGGGACAAGCCGATCATGGCATGGTCGATCAACCGTTCAGGAGCTCGCCCGTGATTCGCATGCATCTTCGCGACGCTGTGTCATGGGCGCCGGCCGCCGCTTCGCTTCTCGCGCTGGGCGGATGCGCCACGCCGGCCGCCGTCGAAGCACCCGCCGCCGCCTGGCCGGCCGAGGCAGCGCCCCAGGCGATCGCCTGTCCCAGGGGCTTGCCGGAAGGCGCCCGCTGCCTCGGCGGGCGAGACAGTGCCGGTGCCTTCTACCGGATCGCCATCCCGACCGCCTGGCAGGGCGATCTCGTGCTGCATGCCCATGGCGGCCCGACCTTGGGCGAGCCCAAGGCCGAGCGGGTGGACGAGGACCTGCAGCGCTGGTCGGTGATGCTGCGGGCGGGCTACGCCTGGGCCGGCTCGAGCTTCCGCCAGGGTGGCGTGGCGGTGCTGTCCGCCGCCGAGGACACCGAGCGCCTGCGGCGCCTGTTCGTCGCCCACCTGGGCACGCCGCGCTACACCGTCCTGCACGGTCAGTCCTGGGGCGCCAGCGTGGCGGCGCGCGCTGCCGAGCGCTACGGCCACGCCGCGGCCGGCCAGCCGGCGCCCTACGACGCCGTGCTGCTGACGAGCGGCGTGCTGGGCGGCGGGACCCGGTCGTACGACTTCCGACTCGACCTGCGCGTGGTCTACCAGGCGCTCTGCCACAACCACCCGCGCCCGGAAGAGACGGCCTACCCGCTGTGGCAGGGCCTGCCTCCCGCTTCCAGCCTGACTCGCGCCGAGCTGACCCGGCGCTTGAACGAGTGCCTCGCCCTCGACAAGCCAGCGGCCCAACGCAGCGCCGAGCAGCAGCGCAAGGTCGAGACGATCACGCGCGTGATCCGCATCCCCGAGCGATCGATAGGCTCGCACCTGGCCTGGGCGACCTGGCACTTCCAGGACATCGCCCAGCACCGCGTCGGTGGCGCCGGCTCGCCCTTCGGCAACCTCGGCGCGCATTACACCGGTTCGGCCGACGACGAGGCCCTGAATGCCGAGGTGCTGCGATACAAGGCCGACCCGGTTGCGGTCAGCCGCTTCGGCGCCGACGCCGATCCCACCGGCCGGATCGACCTGCCGGTGCTCACCGTGCACGCCATCGACGACCCCACCGCCTTCGTCGAGCTCGACGACGAGTTCGCCCGCACCATGGCCCGGGCCGGTCGCGCGGACCGCCTGGTGCAGACCTTCACCCGCGACCACGAGCACAGCTACCTGAGCGATGCCGCCTACGCCACGCTGCTGCAGTCGCTCAAGGCCTGGGCGCAGCACGGGAAGAAGCCCACGCCTGCGGGCATCGCCGCAGCCTGCCCTGCATTGGAGGCGCGCTTCCCGGGCTGCCGCTTCGAGCCGGCCTACCGCCCCGCGCCGCTGGACAGCCGCATCACCGTGCGCCAGCGGCCCCAACCGACCGCCGCGACAGCACCAGACGCACGCCGCCCCGCGGACGCAGGGTGACGTTGAGCACCGGCTGCGCCGGCGGCGTGGCAGGCGGCAGGGTGAGCGTGTAGCGCTGCAGCAGCATCGCCGCGACGAGCGTCATCTCCAGCGTCGCGAAATGCTGGCCGATGCACACCCGCGGCCCGGTGCCGAAGGGCATCCACGCGCCGCGCGGCGGCGGTGGCGCGCCGGGCATGAAGCGGCCGGGGCGGAACTCGTCGGGAGCCTCCCAGGTCCTCGGATCGCGTTGCAGCACCCACGGCGTGATGCGGAGCAAGGCACCGCGCGGGATGCGATGTCCGCCGAGCGTGATCTCGCGGGTCGTCCGCCTCGTCATCAGCGCGGCGACGGGCGGGTACAGCCTCATCGCCTCCTTCAGCGTCGCGCCCAGCCAGGGCAGGGCGGGCAGGTCCTCGGGCTGCGGCTCGCGGCCCGCGAGGACCTCGTCCACCTCGGCCCGCGCCCTTTGCAGAGCGGCCGGATCCTGCGCCATCAGGCGGCTCCACCACAGCAGCGCCGTCGCCGAAGTCTCGTGGCCGGCCTGGAAGCTCACCATGCACTGGTCGAAGACTTCCTGGTTGGAAAGCGCGGCGCCGGTGGCTTCGTCACGCAGTGCGAGCAGGTGGGCGAGCAGGTCGTCGCGTGGGATGCCGCTTTCGTGCCGTCGCGCCTCGATGTGACGGCCCACCAGGCCCTTCAGCAGCCGCAGCGCGTGCCGCTTGGCGGCCTTGCCGGGCAGCGGCAGCCAGTCGGGCAGCGTGACCGGCCAGAACATCTCGCGCATGGCGGTCTCGGACAGCACCTGGACCGCGGCCGAAGCGTCACGCGCGTCCGCCGCGACCTGGCTCGTGAACAGCGTGCGCAGGATCACGTCCATCGCGACACGGGTCCACAGGGCGTCCATGTCGACCAGGGCCTCGCGCTCGCCCGCGGCCACCGCCGTGTCGAGTGCCCCGCGTGCCGCATCCCGCATCAGCGTCGCATAGCCGGCAACGCGTCGCGGCGTGAAGGCTGCGTGCAGCATGCGCCGCTGGCGTTGCCAGGTCTCGCCTTCGGCGACCAGCACGCTCTGGCCGAAGACCTGCTCGAAGACTTCGATGCCGCGCTGCCAGCGCACCAGCGCGTCGGCGTTGTCGATCAAGGCCTCGCGTACCAGGTCCGGCGTGAAGAGGTCGTAAGCTTGTTCGGCGACCAGCCTCATGCGGGTGAGATCGCCGTAGCGCTGCTGCAGGCCGGTGGTGAAGCCGAGGTAGTCGGCGCGCATCTCGCGCAGCAGTGGCAGGCCCCACCAGCGGTAAGGCGGACCCGCAGGCGTGCCGGTTGCGGAGGGCGTTGGCGTGTGGGCGAGCTCCATGGGCAGGAGTGTGGCGCTGTCGCCCGGCCCTGTCTCGAACGACGCGGACCCGGCGAGGATCGGGTCCGAGTCCTTGCGGGCCTACCGGCCCTGGGGCTGGAAGGTCTCCTTCAGCCCGGTGATGCGGTTGAAGACCGGCGCATCGGCGCGGTGGTCGATGCGGTCGGTGATGAAGTAGCCGTGGCGCTCGAACTGGTAGCGCGCCTCGGCCGGTGCGCCGGCCAGCGAGGGCTCGACGTAGCCGCGCACGACCTGCTTGCTGTTCGGGTTGAGCACGGTGAGGTAGTCGCGGCCGCCCGCATCCGGCTGCGGCTCGGTGAAGAGGCGGTCGAACAGGCGCAGTTCGGCCGCGATGGCGTCGTGCGCGCCGACCCAGGTGATCACGCCCTTGACCTTGATCGCGTCGGCGCCCGGCGTGCCGCTCTTGGTGTCCGGCACCACGGTCGCGGTGACCGCGGTGACCTTGCCCTCGGCATCCTTCTCGCAACCCGTGCACTCCACGACCACGCCGTACTTCAGGCGCACCTTGTTGCCGGGGAAGAGGCGGAAGAAGCCCTTGGGCGGCGCTTCGGCGAAATCATCGCGCTCGACCCACACGACCGGGCCGAGGCTGAAGGAACGCTGACCGCGCTCGGGATGATGCGGGTGCACCGGCGCGTGGCAGGGCTCGCGGTGATCGGACGAGCCGAAGACCTCCGCCCAGTTGGTGAGCTTGAGCGGCAGCGGGTCGATCACCGCCATGGCGCGGGCGACCTGCGGGTCGAGGTCGTCGCGCTGGGCGATGTCCAGCACCGAGTAGTCGAGCCAGATGTTGGTCTTGCTCGCGCCCGAGTCGTCGGCCATCTTGCGGATCGCCGCAGGCGTGTAGCCACGGCGGCGCATGCCGGCCAGCGTGGGCATGCGAGGGTCGTCCCAGCCGGACACGTGTTTCTCGTCGACCAGTTGCTTGAGCTTGCGCTTGCTGGTGATGACGTAGCTGAGGTTCAGGCGGCCGAATTCGTACTGCTTCGGCAGCGGGTGCGCGAGCAGTCCGCCTTCGGCCAGGCGCTCAAGCAGCCAGTCGTAGAAGGGCCGCTGGTCCTCGAACTCGAGCGTGCAGATCGAGTGGGTGATGCGCTCCAGCGCGTCCTCGATCGGGTGGGCATAGGTGTACATCGGGTAGATGCACCACTTGTCGCCGGTGTTGTGGTGGGTCGCGCGGCGGATGCGGTAGATGGCCGGGTCGCGCAGGTTGATGTTGGGCGAGGCCATGTCGATCTTGGCGCGCAGCACCATGGCGCCGTCCGGATGCTTGCCGTCGCGCATTTCGCGGAACAGGGCGAGGCTTTCGGCGGCGGGACGGTCGCGCCAGGGCGAATTCTTGCCCGGCTCGGTCAGCGTGCCGCGGTTGGCGCGCATTTCCTCTGCGGATTGCTGGTCCACGTAGGCGTGGCCGGCTTCGATCAGGTATTCAGCCGCGCGGTACATGAAATCGAAGTAGTCGCTGGCTTGGTAGGGGGCGGCGCTGCCGGGGGCCTGGCCGATCTGTGTCCAGTCAAAACCGAGCCATTTCACGGCGTCGATGATGCTGTTGACGTATTCGGTGTCTTCTTTTTCGGGGTTGGTGTCGTCAAAGCGCAGGTGGCACACGCCGCCGTAGTCGCGCGCCAGGCCGAAGTTCAGGCAGATGCTCTTGGCGTGGCCCACGTGCAGGTAGCCGTTGGGCTCGGGCGGGAAGCGCAGGCGCACGCGGGCCGGGTCCGGCTGGCCCGCGGCATGGTGCGCGGCATCGCCCGGACTGCCGCCGAACGGCCGGCCGTCGTAGGTGTGGGCGGCGAGGTCGCGCTCGAGGATGGCGCGCAGGAAGTTGCTGGGGGGCGTGGGCTTGTGGGGCTCGCTCATGAGAGGCGTCGCAGAGGCGTCGGAGAGGGCGTCGGGCCGGCCGTGAAGGCCAGCGGAGGATTGTAGTCAGCGCCCGCTTCGAGTTACATCTTGCGACGCCATGGCGTCAACGTCGCGTCCGGGGGGGCCGTTGGAAGGTCATCGGGGCGCCAGTGGCCCCGCCCCAAGAAGGAGTCCGAGATGTCCACCCGCTTCCTGAAGTCCCTGCCCGTCCTGGCCGCCCTCGGTGTGGCGGCGCTCGCCGCGCCGGCCCACGCGGGTGGCGTGCACTGGTCCGTCGGCATCAGCGCCCCCATCGCCCCGGGCGTGGCCATCGGCATCGGCGCCGGCCGACCCTACGGCTACGTCGCGCCGGCCCCGGTGGTCTACGCCCCGCCGCCAGTGGTCTACGCTCCGCCGCCCCCGGTCTACGTGGCGCCCGCCCCGGTCTACTACGCGCCGCGACCTGTCTATTACGCACCGCGCCCGGTCGTCTACGGCCCGCCCGTGGTCGTGCGCCCCGGCTACTACCATCACCACCGCCGCGCGCCGGTCTACGGGCCGGTGGCCCAGGTTCGCGGTGACGTCGTGATCCGCTGAGTCTCGCGAGCTTTCCAAGGCAAACGGCCGGTGCCTTGCGCGCCGGCCGTTTGCATTGCGGGATCCGGAGATGGCCGGCGGCAGTTCGTGCCGGCCCGGCCCTTCAGCGCCGTCGGGTGTTGCCGCCGCCGAGGATGGAGCCGAGGACGCCCCGAACGATCTCGCGGCCGACGGCCGAGCCGACCGAGCGCATGGCGCTCTTGGCGGCGGCCTCGGCCAGCCCCTCGCGGCGTCCGCCCCGAGGGCCGGTGCTGCCGAAGAGGATGTCGCCCAGGCCGCCCAGGATGCCTCCGCCCGCCGAGGGCGCGGGAGCCGGCGCGGTGCCCGCGGGGGCGCGGCGAGTGGCGGCTTCCGCTTCCTCGGCCATGGTCCGGGCGGTGTCGGCGCTGGCGGCGGCGCGGCCCTTGAGCTTCTCGTAGGCCGATTCGCGGTCGACGGCCTTCTCGTAGACGCCGGCGACCAGGGAGGACTCGATCAGCGCCTTGCGCTGCTCGGGCGTGATGGGGCCGATCTGGCTGCCCGGCGGCAGCACGTAGACGCGCTGGGTGACCTCCGGCCGGCCCTTGGCGTCGAGGAAGCTCACCAGCGCCTCGCCGACGGCCAGCTCGGTGATCGCCGCCGCGATGTCCAGGCCCGGGTTGGGCCGCATGGTCTCGGCGGCCGTCTTGACGGCCTTCTGGTCGCGCGGCGTGAAGGCCCGAAGGGCGTGCTGGACCCGGTTGCCGAGCTGGCCGAGCACGCTGTCCGGCACGTCGAGGGGGTTCTGGGTGACGAAGTACACCCCTACGCCCTTGCTGCGCACCAGACGCACCACGAGCTCGATGCGCTCGATGAGCGCCGGGGCGGCATCCTTGAACAGCAGGTGGGCCTCGTCGAAGAAGAAGACGAGCTTGGGCTTGTCGACGTCGCCCACCTCGGGCAGCGTCTCGAACAGCTCCGACAGCAGCCACAGCAGGAAGGTGGCGTACAGCCTCGGCGCGTTCATCAGCTTGTCGGCGGCGAGGATGTTCACGACACCCATCGGTCTCGACGGGCCGCCCCTGGAGGCCGAGCCCCCTTGGGGGGCCGACTCCGAAGGAGTCTTGGGGGCCAGGGCCACGTCTACGGTCTGCATGAAGTCACCGATGTTCAGCATCGGCTCGCCGAAGAACCTGTCGCCGCCCTGTTCCTCGATCTGCAGCAGGCCGCGCTGGATGGCGCCGATGGAAGCCGCGCTGACGTTGCCGTACTCGGTGGTGAACTGGCTCGCGTTGTCTCCCACGTGCTGGAGCATGGCGCGCAGGTCCTTCAGGTCCAGCAGCGCGAGGCCGTGGTCGTCGGCGATCTTGAAGACGAGATTCAACACGCCCGCCTGGGTCTCGTTGAGCGCCAGCATTCGGCCCAGCAGCAGCGGGCCCATGTCGCTGACCGTGGCGCGCACCGGGTGGCCCATCTCGCCGAAGACGTCCCACAAGGTGGCGGGGCAGGCGATGGACTCGGGCGCTTCGAGCCCGCGCTCCTTCAGCACCGCGGCGAGTTTTTCCCCGATGCGACCGGCCTGGGTGATGCCGGTGAGGTCGCCCTTGACGTCGGCCATGAAGACCGGCACGCCGATCTTCGAGAAGTTCTCCGCCAGCGTCTGCAGCGTGATGGTCTTGCCGGTGCCGGTGGCGCCGGTGATCAGCCCATGGCGGTTGGCCAGGCCGGGAAGCAGGTGGGATTCGATGTCGCCGTGCTTGGCGACGAGAAGAGGCTCAGCCATGGAAGCGCGTCCTTGAGGGAGCTTTGAAGGCCGCGCCAGTCTAGCGCTGCCCACATGGCCGATTCGCTCGCTTTCAGCGGCTCTCGATGCTCGCGGGGCGCTCCGTCGTCTGGACGCTGCCGGCGCTGGAACCGCGGCCCTTGGTGCACGACGCCGGCACGCGGGTGCCCGTCTGGGGTTCGCAGTCGCGCGGGGTGGAAGCGACCTTCTCGGATTCGGATCTCGGTTCGGGCGCGGCGCAGGCGCCGAGCAGCAGGGCGGTCACGCCTGCCAGCAACAGCGGGCCGCAGCGTTGCAGGTGCATGGGGCTTCCTTTCGGAGGTGGGAACGAAAAAGGCCGCAGCGCTCGGACGCTGCGGCCCACGGGAAAACCTATCGTAACGTGGCGCCTGGGGCGGCGCCTCCTGTCACTTAGGGGGTCCGGTCAAGAATCCTCAATTGCCTCCGTGCATGGGGTTGTGCCGCTGCATCTCGCGGATGGCCGCCGTGTTGCTGGTCGACTTGACCATGTTCGAGCAGGTGGTCGCAAGGCGGCTGCCGGTGGAGGTGGCGCACTTCTGCATCGAAGGCTCGGGGACCGTGCCTTGCGCGACCGGATCGGGATCGGGCTCGGCGACGGCGCAGCCGGCCATCATGGCGAGGCAACCCGCAAGGGCGGCAAGAGAGGAGCGCAGGGATTGCATCTTCAGTCCTCCGGTATCAGAAGCGGCCGATCGTAGTAGCGCCATGGCGCCAAGCCAATCCCGCGGGCAGCAGCGATCAAGGCGTGCAGCTCGAGTTGGTCAGGATCATCAGCCCGAGGGCCGGCAAGCCACCTTCGGCGGACTTGGTGAGCTCTGCTTCGATGTAGTAGGGGCCGTCGGCGAAGTCCCAGTCCACGGCGGTGCAGCGGGTGCGGGTCTGGTAGCCGACGGCCGAGGCGTAGTTGTTGCTGTCGAAGGTGTCGATGGTGGTCGTCGTGCCGTTCGGGTGGTACTGGCGAAGGAACAGCCGGACCCGGCTGGCGGCCCCGTTGTCGCGAAACCTCGCGAGCCAGGAGACCTGGTTCAGGCCGGTGAAGCCTTGCAGCGCGACGATGTTGTAGCGCAGGTTGAGCACCGAGCCGTTCGCCGAGTCGGCGCGCAGCCGGGCTTCGCCGTTGGCGAAGTCGACGAGGCCGGCGTCTGCTTCGTCGGCGACGCCGGCCGAGCCGACAGTCGTCCAGGGGGCGGCGGTGGCGGCGGTGGCGGCGGCAAAGAGCGCGGCGGCCGTCGCCAGGCGGATGGAGAAGGCGGACTTGGACATGAGAGGCTCCAGTGGGTGGTCAAGGGCGGGTGGCGCGGCGACCTGCCGGCCTGCCGCCACTGTCCGGCCCGCGGTCCTACGCCTGGCCTTCCGATGCGCCGCGGACGTGGCCGCAGCCTTCCCTAGTTCGTGGTGAGCATCACCATGTGGGCCTCCACCGGCAGGTCGGATCCGTCCAGCCCCAGCGTCACGTAGTAGGCGTAGCGCTTGAAGTTCAGCGAGGCGGGCAGCGGCACCGACAGCACCTTGACGATGGTCGAGGGCACGCTCGTGACGCTGGCCACCAGCGAGACCGAGCCGTTGGCGCGGTTCTTCGCGTAGAGCCGCGTCGCGAGATCGCGCGTGCGCGGATCGTT
>CAMLGG010000167.1 GCA_946479475.1 uncultured Ideonella sp.
TGAGCTTCAACAACGACGGCCCGCTCGGCACCTTCTTCCGCTACATCGGCGACACGGCCACCTACATCGCCCGCTACGACGACCTGGTCAACGGCAAGGACGAGAAGATCGACGTGTCCAAGGTCGACGTCTCGATGAACGGCATCGAGCTGCAGGACCGCGAGTTCTTCGCCGCCATCCGTGAAGGCAGAGAGCCGAACGCCAGCGTGGCGCAGGTCCTGCCCTGCTACCAGGTGCTGGACAAGCTCGAGAAGCAGCTCTCGGCGGGTTGAGATGAAGACGCGGCGCCTGGGTCCCTTCACCGTCTCCGCCATCGGGCTGGGCTGCATGAACCTCAGCCACGCCTACGGCCAGCCGCCCGCGTTCGAGGCCGCGCAGGCGCTGCTGCTGCACGCGCTCGACAGCGGCGTCACGCTGTTCGACACGGCGGCGCTCTACGGCTTCGGCGCCAACGAGGAGCTGGTGGGCCGGGTGCTCTCGCCGTATCGCGAGAGGTTCACGCTCGCCAGCAAGTGCGGCATGACGGGCGTGGACGGAAAGCGCGTGATCGACGGGCGGCCTGCCACGCTCAAGCGCACCTGCGAAGAGAGCCTGAAGCGACTGCGTACCGACGTCATCGACCTGTACTACCTGCACCGCTGGGACCAGCAGGTGCCGATCGAGGATTCGGTCGGCGCGCTGGCGGACTTGGTGCGTGACGGCAAGGTCCTGTCCATCGGCCTGTCCGAGGTCTCCGCCGCGACCCTGCGGCGGGCGCATGCGGTTCACCCGATCACGGCGATCCAGAGCGAGTATTCGCTGTGGACCCGCAACCCCGAGATCGGGGTGCTCGACGCCTGCCGCGAGCTCGGCACCACGCTCGTCGCCTTCAGCCCGCTCGCCCGCGGCTTCCTGCCCGGGACGCTGCGGGACGTGAGCACTTTCGATGCGAAGGACATCCGCCGCGCCATGCCGCGCTTCGCGCCCGACGCCTATGCGAAGAACCTGGCACTGGCCGATGCCTTGAAGGATCTCGCCGTGGAAGCCGGCTGCACGCCGGCCCAGCTCTCGCTGGCCTGGCTGCTGGCCCAGGGCGAGCACATCGTCCCCATCCCCGGCACGACGAGCATCGCGCACCTGGACGACGACCTCGGCGCGGCCGGTCTCGAGCTCCCCATCGAGGTGCTGGACCGTGCCGGCGCGCTGATCAACCAGCACTCGGTCATTGGCGCCCGCTACAACGCGGCGACGCAGGCGGAGATCGACACCGAGGAGTTCTGAGGCGATGTGGTTCAGCCGCCGTAGCCTCCTGGGCTCGGCCGCGTTGTGGCCCATCGCCGGCCACGCCGCGGCACCACCCGACTTCCCGGGCAAGCCCATCACCCTCGTCGTGCCCTTCGCGCCCGGCGGCGTGGCCGACATCACCGCTCGCGCGGTCGGCAAGGCGATGAGCGCCACGCTGGGCCAACCCATCGTGGTCGACAACAAGCCGGGTGCCGGCGGCATCGTGGCCGCGCAGGCCGTGCTGCAAGCCCCCGGCGACGGCCACACGCTGCTGCTGATGAGCAACGCCACCGCGGTCAGCGTGCACCTGGTGAAGAAGCTGCCCTACGACCCGCGACGCGACCTGGCCCCCGTCTCGACGCTCGGCTTCTTCGACCTCGCACTGGTCGTCGACGCGAAGTCCCGCTTCAAGAGCCTGTCCGACCTGGTGGCCTTCGGCAAGGCCCACCCCGACAAGCTGAGCATCGGCACCATCACGGTCGGCAGCACGCAGCACCTGGCCGCGACCTGGTTCTGCGCGATGGCCGGCATCGAAGCCACCATCGTTCCCTACAAGGGCTCGCCGGCGGTGGTGAATGCCCTGCGCGCCGGCGAGGTCGACGTCGGCTTCGAGATCCTCAGCCCGCTGCTGCCGCAGGTGGCGGGCCATGCGCTGCGCGCGCTGGCCGTCACCGGGCCCCGCCGCTTCCCGCTCTGGCCCGGAGTGCCCACGGTGGCCGAGCAGGGCTGGCCGGCCTACGCGGTGTCGAGCTGGAACGCGCTCGCCGCGCCGGCCGGCACCCCGCCCGCCGTCATCGAGCGGCTGCGCCGTGCAGCCGCCGAGGCGGTCGCCCAGCCCGCCGTGAGCGAGCCGCTGCGCGCCCTGGGCGTCCGGGCCCAGGCCGGCACGCCGGCCGAGCAGGCGGCGCTGCTCGACCGCGAGATCCGCCACTGGGGCGAGGTCGTCCGCGCCGCCGGCATCGAGCCCGAGTGAACCGGCTCAGCGACGGCGCGCGGACTCATCGCCGACCGGCAGCTCCTGGTCCAGCTCGATGCGCAGGAACTCCGTCGGGTCGGGGATGCCCGCGTCGCGGCTGCTGCCGGGGTAGTTGTTGTCGTTGATCACCAGCAGCGTCTTCGCGTCGAGCACCAGCACGTCCTCGATCGTCACGAAGGGGAAGGTGAAGACCGACTGGCCGTCCTGGTTCAGGTCGTGCGGATCGGCCACGTTCATCAGGTCCACCACCTCGGTCTTGGCAAGGAAGCCGTCCGCGTCCAGCACGTCGAGGTCGACCAGGAAGATCTTCTTGAAGCGCGGAGTCTCGGTGCCGTTGCGCTCGATGACCAGGAACTGGTGGTCGTTCACGGCCGTCATGTCGCCGATGTTGGTGCCCGCCGGGTCGAGCTTGTAGAGCCACTGCTCGCCGGTGTAGGCGGCCGACCGGATGTCGAAGGCGTTGATGCGCAGGCTGCGCGCCGGGTCGCCCATCACCGTGCCTTCGAGCAGGGTGAACAGGGTCTCGCCCGAGGCGTCGATCGCCATGCCCTCGAAGCCGCGCGAGCCGCCGAGGTTGGGCGTGCCGCCGTCCAGGTAGGGGTTGTCGGGCGACATCACGCCGGGCATCGGCACCTCGGGCCGCAGGACCTTGCCCCTGGCGTTGGCCTGCAGGAGGAAGGGGCCGAACTCGTCACCGAACCAGAGTCGGCCCTTGCGGTCCATGCGTACCGACTCGATGTCGAAGTCGGCGCCGGTCAGCAGGCGCTTCTTGCGGATGGACTTGTCGACCGGGATGTCGGGGCTGCCCGGGCCGCTGCCCGAGTACGGGTAGGACTCCCGATCGGCAACCGTGGCGAAGCCGACCTGGTGGCTCGGGTCGTGCAGGGTGATGAAGCTGTGCTCGTCGAAGATGGCCAGGTCGGCGCCGGTGTCGCGGTCGGCCGGGATCACCGTCGCGCTGCCGCTCGGCGCGTGGCCGTTCCAGATGCGGAAGTCGGGCCGCACGGTATACAGGCGCAGCAGTGCATCGGGCGAGTTCGCCTTGGTGCCGAAGCCGTTGTCGGGCATCACCCTGAACGTGCCGGCCACCGGGCCGGGCAGCACGGCCGAGAAGCCCTGCACGGGCTGCTTGTCCAGCAGCGGCAGGTCGCGGCCGTTGGCGTCGGCCACGAACTGGCCCGAGGTCGGGCCGGGGGCGAAGGTGTCGGCGGGCATCAGGGCCCAGCCGGCGAGCGTGCCGGCGGCATGGGCGGGGGTGGCGAGGCTGCACGCCAGGGCGGCGGCCAGGGCGATCCGGGCAATCGTCATCGTCTTCGTCCTCCAGGGTTGGAGGGGCGATGCTGGCCGGCGCGGATGACAGCCGCGTGAGCGACCGATGAAGGTGGCGTGACCGCGGGCCCCTATCATGACCGGTCATGAACGAGTTCATCCCCTGGCTGAGCTTCGCGCTCAGCGTGCTGATGCTGGTCGGCTACGAATGGCACGTGCACCACACCGGCAAGCGCAAGCCCGAGACGCTGGCCCGCTATGCCAATGCCAGGCTTCGCATGAACTGGGTGCTGTCGATGGCCGACAAGCCGGGCTACGAGATCGTGGCCGTGCAGGCGCTTCGCAACTCGTTGATGGCCGCGTCGATCTCGGCCTCCACCGCGGCGCTGGCGGTCATGGGCGCGCTCAGCATGGGCGGCGCCTCGCTGGCTGCCAACCTGGCGCGATGGTCCGGCGAGAACGCGCTGCACACCACCCTGCAGGCCATGCTGGTGGGCGTGCTCTTCGCCTCCTACGTCTGCTCCGCCCTGTCGACGCGGCACTACAGCCACGCCAGCTTCATCATGTCGATGCCGCACGCCAGCGCCGAGCGCGCCGGCTTCATCCCCAGCGCCCAGACCCACGTGCGCCGGGCCGGCCTGATGTACAGCTGGGGCCTGCGCCTGTTCCTGATGGTGCTGCCGGTGGTGGCCGGCATCGTCCACCCGATGGCGATGCTGCCGGCGACCGCCCTGCTGCTGATCGGCCTCGTCCAGTTCGACCGGCCGGCCGACGACGTCGAAGTCGACTGAGCGGCCGGGTGGTTCAGATTCGGGAACGCGGCTTCGCGCGCTCGGCGCCGTCGCGCGTGCGAAGGTGGCAAAAACGGGCGACTCCCAAGAAGGACCCGTTCCCATGCGACTGGACTGCCTGCTGCCCGCCTGCGTGCGGCCTGCCGGAGGCGAAGAAGCCGGCCGGCCGCGGCCGCCCGAAAGCCCCGCCCTTGCATCGGCCCCGGCTGCGACGCCGGGACTGTCGGGCTTGCCACGCCGTCGCGGGCCGGCCGTCGCGACGAGCACGGGCCCGCGTGGGCCGGCCCCCCGGCGCGAGGGCGCGACCGGCGAGCCACCGTTGCGCGAAGGCATGGTGATCAAGGGGCTGGCCAGGCTCGTCGACGGAGGTGGCACCGTCGGCGCGGATGCCGGCGAACTGCACAAGGGCATCGTGGGCAGCTACACGCTCGACGGCAACGAGCTGACCTTCCATGCGGACGATTCCGGCGACAAGCCGATCAACATCCTGCCCTATGTCGCCGGGGCCATCAGCTACACGCCCATGCAGGGGCGGCCCACCATCAGCGGCGAGTTCACCGGCTGCACCATGGCGATCTACAACGCCGGGGGCGAGACCCGCGTGAGCCATGTCGATACCGCCATCGACAGCAGCGGCGAGCAGCCCAGCAAGCAGCGCTGGCTCGCGATGAAGGCCAAGGGCCTGGAGATCGCCGACGAGCTGCCCACCACCGGGATGCTGGGCAGCTTCCTGGACAGCCGCCCGCTGGACCCGAGCTTCGCGACCTTGAGCATCCTGGCGGTCGCTTCGCCCGTGTCGGGCATCAGCAGCCACTACGTCGTCAAGAAGGACGGGCAGTACACCGTGGTCGGCTGAACCGCCCGGCGCCGGGCGGCCCCTGCTGCGAGTGCTGCGCGGGATCAGGCCTTCAATGGCAGCGGGTTCCGTCGGCGACGTGGCCGTTGGTGTCGTAGTTCATGTCCCAGCCATTCGCGTTGGCCGCATCGCAGGCCGTGGCCGAACCTGTCGCTGCGGTCGCGTTCTCCAGCTTAACGCGATAGGGGAACTGCGTGCCGGTGGTCGCACCCGCGGCCTGCCAGCCCAGCGTCTCGTAGGTGTAGGGCGTGGCGGTCACCGCGAGGTAGAGCGACTCGCCGGACGCATGCCGGATCGCGGTGGCGGCGCTGCCGGTGCCTTCCACTGCGGCCAGCGCGGAGTAGCGCACGGCGCCATCGGGTGCGACGGCGACGAGCGCGAAGCGCCAGGCCGCCTGGTGGGCAGACGTTCCTCCGGTCAAGGTGGCCGTGACCGTGCTCGGCTCGGCCGTCAGCGGCACGAGATGGGTGCCGAACTCGAGCAGCGGCCGCTCCGGGGGCGAGTCGTAGGTGCCGGCCACCGCAGTGGCCCTCAGTGGCACGAAACGCTTGGTGTAGCGCAGTTGCCCGTCGCGGCTGCGCAGCAGGTCCTCCAGCGCCCGCCGTGCCTGGAAGTCCATCGCCACCAGCTGCGCGCCGTACCAGCCCGCGTCGTCGGCAAAGGAATGCCAGCCTTGCGGATAGACCCCGCTGGCCTGGGCCAGTCGCACGAAGGCCGGCAGGTAATCCTCAGTCGTCGCACCTTGGGACGTTCGAAGGTTGTTCAGCCAGGTCGACCACACGAGGCTGCGGGTCGCGTCGCGCTCGTGCAGGTACAGCATGAAGGGATAGGCGCCGTAGCGGGCGTTCGAGAACAGCGGGCCGTTCTCGAGGTTGTCGACGTAGTCCTGCAGCAGGTCGTCGCGGGCGGACAGCGAGAAGGCGTTCCACTGCGCGCCGGTCTCCCAGATCGGGCCGGCATCGGCCTTGTCCCGGAAGCCGCCCGAGTAGAACTGCAGCACGTGGCCGTACTCGTGCATGACCACGTGGCCCTGCACCATCGCGGGCGCGCTCACCCACATGGCGTCGGCCGCGCTGGCCCAGCAGTCGGCGAGGTCGCCGCCTTCCACGAAGGGCAGGCCGGTGCCGCAGAGGTAGACGTTGATCTTCCTGCGGTCGGCGGCACTGGCGTAGGGCATGGGCGCCTGCAGCAGGTCGCGGTTCATCAGCCACTGCGCCTCCATGAAGCGGCCGGCCTGGTCGAGGAAGGCATCCCAGCCGCCGTGGGTGGCCACGTACTGGCTGCTGACGCCGGACGCGTTCACGCCACGCCAGAAGGCGAAGTGCTGCGTGGTGAAGGACACGAGCGTGCCCGCGTCGAGGGCCGCCTGCGTGGCGCGGCCCGGTTCGAAGAGCACGGCGTAGCGGGCCGGGTCGGCCTCGGACGCATGCGCCGCCATGGCCGCGTCGATGACCGCGGCGTCGGCATCCGACAGCGATGACACGGTGTACTGGCGGCGGCAACCGCCGGCATCCTCGAACACCGCCTGTCGTTCGGTGCCCTGCAGGTCCACGCCGAAGGCCAGCACGAGCCGGGCCTCGAAGGGGGCGCCGTAGGCCCCGCCGGCCTGCCCCTGCGCGGCCGACGCCACGCGCGGCGTCCAGCTGCGCAGCGCCTGCACGCCCCAGGGATGATCTGAGGAGGTGCTGCGGCACCCCGTCTCCTCGACCTTCACGCCCGGCCCCGAGGACGAGCCCGAGGATCCGCCGCCACAGGCGGACAGCAACGCCGCCACCACCGCCAACATCATCGCGGTCCTGGCCGCGGCGGTCACTGAACACCCGAACATCTTCACTGCCTCGTCCTCGCGTCATCGACGCCACGACGCGACTGTGACGCAGCGGAGGTGAACGACCGTCAGGCCGTCTCGCAGGCGAGGCCGGCCACGGCCTCCAGCTCGGCACGCAGCCACTGGTGCGCCGGGTCTGCCTGATGGCGGCGGTGCCAGACCAGGTACATCGGCATCGGCGGCGTCGCGAACGGCACCGGGGCGACGGCCAGCCCGCGCAGCACACCGCGGCCCAGCAGCGTGGGCAGCGTCGCGAGCCAGGGCCCGCCCTGCAGCAGCGCGGCGATGCCGGCGAAGCCGGGCACGCTGGCGACGATGCGCCGGGCGACACCGCGGCCGGCCAGCCAGCGGTCGATCTCCAGCTCGCGGCGGGGCTCGTAGAGCACGGTCACGTGGTCGGCCTGGAGATAGTCGGCCTCGTTGACCGGTGCTGCACGGCAGGCGGGATCGAAGAACACGCCGTAGCGGTCCTCGAACAGGCGCTTCTGGACGATGTCGCTGCCCTCGGGCGGACGGGGCGTGACGAGCAGCTGGCAGGCGTCGTCGCGCAGCAGCGCAGGCTCAGGCGCGCCTGAAGGGATCACGCGCAGGGTCACGCCCGGTGCCTTCGCCCTCACCCGCCGCAGCCATGCCGGCAGCAGCAGGTCGCGCTGCAGGTCGTTGGCGGCGATGGTGATGCAGCGATGCAACCGTGCGGGCTCGAAGCCGGCCGCGGTGGGAAAGGCACGCAGGTCCTCGATCAGCCGCCGCGCGCGCTCGGCCAGCGGCCCGGCCTGCGCGGTGGCGACGATGCCGCGGCCGCTCTTGACGAACAGGGGGTCGCCCACCAGCAGGCGCAGGCGATCGAGCCCGTGGCTGACCGCCGACTGGGTCAGGCCCAGCCGTTCGGCGGCCCGGGTGATCGAGCCCTCGTCGTGCACGGCCACCAGCATCTGCAGCAGGTGGCCGTCCAGGTCCAACCCATCGATTCCGTTCATGCGTCGAATGAGTATGGATGGCTTTATCGGCCTCAGGGGCATCGCGACACTGTCAAGGACTGCTCGCCACCACCGCGCTTGACGCAGCGCAAACCCATCCGAGCCCCTTCGAGGAGACCAACCCGATGTGCACCCCCGACATCCCAGGCACCACCTTGTTCGACGGTGCCCAGGCCCGCAAGGGCTACGCGCTGAACAAGATGTGCTACTCGTTCAACAGCGAGTTCAACCGCGCCGATTTCCGCCGCGACGAGGCGGCCTACTGCGCCCGCTTCGGGCTGAACGAGGAACAGGCGCGCGCCATCCGCGAGCGCGACGTGCTCGGCCTGATCGCGGCCGGCGGCAACGTCTACTACCTGGCCAAGTTCGCCGGCATCCTCGGCCTGGACGTGCAGGACCTCGGCGCCCTGCAGACAGGCATGAGCAAGGATGAATTCAAGGCGAAGCTGCAGGCCTGCGCCGGCTGAGAAAGGAAGCGAACACCATGGCCACGCTCGTCGGTGCCGTCACCACCTCCCACGTCCCTGCCATCGGCCGCGCCATCGCGAAGAACCTGCAGGCCGACCCCTACTGGAAGCCCTTCTTCGACGGCTACACGCCGGTGCATCGCTGGCTCGAAGCCGAAGCGAAGCCGGACGTCGTCGTCGTGGTCTACAACGACCACGGGCTGAACTTCTTCCTGGACAAGATGCCCACCTTCGCGGTCGGTGCCGCGGCCGACTACCGCAACGCGGACGAAGGCTGGGGCATCCCGCAGGTCCCGTCGTTCAAGGGCGAGCAGGACCTTTCCTGGCATCTCATCGATTCCCTCATCGCCGAGGACTTCGACCTCACCACCTGCCAGGAGATGGTCGTCGACCATGCCTTCACGCTGCCGATGGCCTTGCTGTGGCCCTCCCAGGCTTGGCCCGTGAAGGTCGTGCCCGTCTGCATCAACACCGTGCAGTTCCCGCTGCCGAGCGCGAAGCGCTGCTACGCGCTCGGCGATGCCATCGGCCGCGCGGTGCGTTCATGGAAGTCGGACCAGCGCGTGATGGTGCTCGGCACCGGCGGCCTGTCGCACCAGCTCGACGGCCAGCGCGCCGGCTTCATCAACAGGGACTTCGACCTGCAGTTCATGGAGAGCCTGGTGCACGACCCGCGC
Organism: uncultured Ideonella sp.; assembly: GCA_946479475.1. Next base: position 9,105 of record CAMLGG010000167.1, read on the forward strand.
TGGGCGACCCAGTACAGCATCCACGAGCTCGTCGAGAAGGCCGGCACCCAGGGGGTCGAGCTGCTGATGTGGCTGACGGCACGCGCCGCGCTCGGCGAGAAGGTGCGGCGCGTGCACCAGAACTACCACATCCCCATCTCGAACACGGCTTCGGGCCTGATGGTGCTGGCGCCGGCCTGACGGACCGGGCGAGCCCATCGGGCGGGCCGGGCGGCCGGCTCGAAGGGCTTGCGCGGGCCGGTCAGAGGGTTTCCCAGCCGGCGTCGCCAGCGCCGACCGCCGCCACCGCCGCCTTGCTGCGCGTCACCGGCTTGGCCACCGCGGCCGGACGGCGCACCTCCACCGGCGCCGGGGGGACCACGGACAAGCCGGCGGACGCGATGGCACCCGTGCGGAACACGGCCACCGACTGCACCAGCATCGCGGCCTGGGTGCGCAGGCTGTCCGCCGCGGCCGCGCTTTCTTCCACCAGCGCGGCGTTCTGCTGCGTGACCTGGTCCAGCTGGGTGACCGCGTCGTTCACCTGGCCGATGCCGGTGGCCTGCTCGGAGGTGGCGTGGCCGATCTCGTCGATGAGGTCGTTGACGCGGCGCACCTGGGCCACGATGTCGCTCATCGTGCGGCCGGCCTCGGCGACCAGGCCGGCGCCCGTCTCCACCTTCTCGACGCTGGCGCCGATCAGGGACTTGATCTCCCGGGCCGCTTCGGCGCTGCGCGACGCCAGGGTGCGGACCTCGCCCGCCACCACCGCGAAGCCGCGGCCCTGCTCGCCGGCGCGCGCCGCCTCGACGGCCGCGTTGAGGGCCAGGATGTTGGTCTGGAACGCGATCCCGTCGATGACGCCGATGATGTCGCCGATGCGCTTGCTGGCGGCGCTGATCTCTTCCATCGTCTGCACGACCTTGCCGACCACCTCGCCACCCTTGCCGGCGACCGCGCTGGCCGAGCCCGCGAGCGCCGTGGCCTGGCGCGCCACGTCCGAGTTGTTCTTGACCGTGCCGTTGAGCTGCTCCATCGACGCGGCGGTCTGCTGGAGGTTGCTGGCCTGCTCTTCGGTGCGTTGCGACAGGTCCGCGTTGCCCATGGCGATCTGGCCCGAGCCGGTGGCGATGCTGTCGGCGCCGCTGCGGATGTTCTCCACCACCTGGGCCAGCGCCTGCTGCATGTTCTTCATGGCCGCCAGCAGGCTGGTGCCATCGCCCGCCTTCACGTCCACCGCGACCGACAGGTCGCCGCCGGCAATGCGCTGCACGACTTCGGTCGCGTAGGCGGGATCGCCGCCGATCTGCCGCAGGATGCCGCGGGTCAGCAGCAGGGCCGCCGAGATGCCGGCTAGAAGCGCGATGACGGTGGCTGCCAGCGTCGCGTTGCGGCCGCGCGCGTAGTCGGCCTGGGCCTCGGCCGCGACCTTCTGGTTGAGCTCGTCCTCGAAGTCGGCCAGATTGCCCAGGGCCTCGAGCCACTGCTGCTGCAGGCCATGCGCCACCTTGAGCAACGCCTCGGTCGCCTCCGCGTTCTTGTTCTCGGTGCCGAGCGCAATGACGGTGTTGACGGCGGGCTGAGCCTTCTGCTTGATCTGCTTGATGCCCGCGAACATGGATTTCTCTTCCGGCTGCGTCCCCGGCAGCGTGTCGAACATCCGGCCCAGCTTCTCCTCGGCGGCGTCGTAGCGTTCTCTGGCGGCCTGCGCCAGATCCACTTGAGCCTTGATGTCGGCCGGGTCGGTCATGAGGATGATGTTGCGCGTGCTGGTGGCCACCTGGTTGATGGACACCCGCATCTGGATGGCGAGGCGGGACTCGACATTGTTCGTGTTGACGATCTCCTCCAGCTGGTTGCTGAGCGCCGCCATGCGGCTGATGCCGACGGCGGCCACCGTCACGAGCAGCAGGAGCACCAGCCCGAAGCCGAGCGCCAGGCGGGAGGAAAGTTTGAGCTTGTTCATGGGAATTCCGGACAGAAGAGTGATCAAAGGCCGCCGTCGGCGTTGGCGTTGGCGATCAGCCGCTCGATGTCGAGCACGATCAGGGTGCGCCGGAGTTCGGCAGCACCGACGCTGGCGATGCCCAGGAAGGCATCCGAGCCCGCCAGTCGCCCGACGTCGGGCACCGGTCGAATGTCCGAAGCCTGCAGGGACAGCACATCGGACACGGCGTCCACGACGGTGCCCATCACCCGCTCGCCCAGGTCGAGGACGATGGTCACGGTGTCTTCGTCGCGACCGGCGTCCGAGGTCCGCAGGCACAGCCGCAGGTCGACGACCGGCACGATGACGCCGCGCAGGTTGATCACGCCCTTGACATGGGCGGGCGCGTGGGCGATGCGCGTCATGGCACAGTGCCCGCGGATCTCCTGCACGCGAAGGATGTCGATCGCGTATTCCTCCAGGCCGACCCGGAAGGTCAGGTACTCGCCGGAGTCCGCCGGGGCCGGCGCTTCGGCCGGGCGGTTGGCAGGTGCCGGGGGCCCGAGCGAACAGGCTTTGGGATGCTCGGCCGCGACGGCGGCCGATGGAACGGACAACATTCGAACTCCTGGAGTCGAGACAGGGGCCGCCGTCCACGCGAACAGCGAGGACCGACGGGCTGCCCGGTTCTTCGGCCGCATGCCTGCCCGGC
>CAMLGG010000168.1 GCA_946479475.1 uncultured Ideonella sp.
GGAGAAGGTGCTCGGCCGCTACCCCGAGATCACGCTGCGGATTGCCCGCGAGCTGGCGCTGCGCGACCGCCCCACAGATCCAGCAGGGTGTGGACGTCGCGGTGCAGAAAGCGCCTGGAGAAGCTGCGCATTAGCGACGCGCACAACGTCGAGAGAGCCTCGCCCGCACCTGGCACGAGCGTGACATCGCGCCGAAGTACAAGCGCCCGGAAGTAGTCGAGCGGGCGATCAAGCGCCACATCAAACCGGTGATCGGCAAATCCCCGTCGAGGTCGTCCGCCCCGTGCACGTCGACGAGGTGCTGACCCGCATCGTCGTGGCCGGTGCGCCAACCGTCGCCAACGACGTGCGGCTATACCTGCCGCGGATGTTCCACCTTGCGATCAAGCGCAAGCGGATCGACTCCAACCCGCCATACGGCTTCGAGGTGGCCGACGCAGGCGGTACGGAGCAGGCCAAGAGCCGCTGGCAGAGAGCACAGGAACTGCAGACCTTGGCTGAGCGGATGCGAACCACGCCCAACTTCGGTCGCCAGAACGAACTGGCCGTCCGGCTGCCGAGCTCAAGGTGTTCGCGTTCGGCAGCGACTGCCTGTTCCCAGCGCGGCTACTCGTGCGCGAACGGCTCGGTCGGCGGCACGCCAACCGCCCCACCCTCATTTGAGCCCGGACACCCTGAACGTCGCGCTCAAGCGGGTGCTGCTGAAGGACTTCGAGCACTTCGCCGTGCACCCAGGCCAAGCAGCTTCTTGGGAGCTCTGGACTGAGCTCAGCCCTGCGGAGAACGCTTGGAGCGCAGAATGTCAGAAATCGCGCTACAATTCTCACAGATCCCATGACGCTGCCCGAATCGATCGTCCTCCACGCCAAGTCCTTGCCCGAGGGTGGCGTGCTCTCGCCCAAGGAGTTCCTGCATCTTGGGAGCCGAGCCGCCGTGGACCAGGCTTTCTCCCGCCTCACCAAGGAAGGGAAACTGCTGCGCATCGCGCGCGGGAGCTATGCGACACCGGTGTCGAGCCGCTTCGGCACACGGGCACCAGCACCTGAAAAGGTGGTCGAGTCGCTTGCGGCCCGAAGCGGAGAATCCGTAGTCCCCCATGGCGCCGCAGCGGCCAACGCGCTGGGACTGACCCAACAGGTGCCGATCCGGGAGGCCTACGTGACGTCGGGACGGACCCGACGGCTGAAGATTGGCCGGTCGGAAGTGACGATCAAACACGCGCCGCGCTGGATGCTGGCCTTGGGGACGGGCCCCGCGGGGGCTGCGGTCCGAGCCCTGGCCTGGATGGGGGCGCCCCACGTCCGCGAGTCGCTGGCGACGCTGCACCGGACGCTGCCCGAGGCAGAGTGGCGGACACTGACCGCCCATCGAGCGGCCCTCCCATCCTGGATGGCCCGCGCCATCGGCGAAGAAGCATCTCGTGGCTGAGCCCTTCTTCGCCCTCGGCGCCGAAGACCAGCGCGAAGTCCTGGAAATCGCCCGCGAGCGCACGGGGCGGCCAGCCCACCTTCTCGAGAAAGATGTTTGGGTAGTCTGGGCCTTGAACGCCTTGTTCAGCTCTCCCCTCGCTTCCGACTTGACGTTCAAGGGCGGGACGTCACTGTCCAAGGCCTACAAGATCATCGATCGGTTCTCCGAGGACATTGACCTCACCTACGACATCCGCAAGCTGATCGCAGATTTGGTTGATGACGACAGCGCCCTGCCCGGCAGCCGAAGCCAAGCCGGCAAGTGGACCAAGGCCGTCCGTGACCGCCTTCCTGAGTGGATCGACGCCCAGGTTCGACCCGTGCTCATGGAGGCTCTGGCGCGTGACCGACTCGATGTGAAGCTGGAGACCGGTGGTACCGACCACGAGAAGCTGCTACTGCACTACCCGGCGCACACGCTCGGAACGGGCTATGTCTCACCCGTCGTGACGCTGGAGTTCGGCGGTCGTGCCACGGGCGAGCCGCACCAGGTGATGCAAGTCGGCTGCGACATGGATGGACATGTCGATGGCGTCCTGTTCCCTGTTGCGTCCCCGCAGGTAATGAGCGTGGCGCGCACGTTCTGGGAAAAGGCCACCGCCGCACACGTCTACTGCGCGCAGGCCCGGATTCGCGGCGAACGCTATGCCCGGCATTGGCACGATCTCGCTGCAATAGGACGCAGCTCGTACTCCGCGGCCGCCATCGCTGACCGCGAAGTCGCCCAGGCGGTCGCGGAACACAAATCGCTCTTCTTCATCGAGAAGGATGCTGAAGGTGCCGTGATCGACTACTTCGCGGCGACCAGCGGGAAACTGCAAATCGTTCCCGACGGCACGGCGCGCGAAGCGCTGGCGGCGGACTACGACAGCATGCGCGCCGACGACATCCTGGTCGGCAACGCACTGCCCTTCGACGCGCTGATGGACGCGTGCACCTCCGTCGCAAAGGCTGCCAACGCAGCAGCCGCGAGCAACTGATCCACTCGCCGATGCAATTCTTGGCCGCGGGCAATGGACAGACGGTCCGCGCCGAGTCGGACTTGACGGAAAGCTACGCGCTCGTTCTCGGCAGCAAGGCGCCCGACCGCGGCTTGCAGCGCCTGTTGGTGCGTCATGCAACACGCGGCGCGTTGATGCGCTGGCGCCTACGATCGGAGTGAGGTGTCCAGTGACGGCAGACCGCGGCAACGAACTCGCGCAGGAATTGGAACGGCTGCGCCACGAGAACGTCCCACTGGCAGGGCTGCCGGACGCGCACGGCATCGCCTGGCGGGTAACCAAGCCCGCGACCACGTCCGCTGCAGCGGCTACGGCGACACCGCTCACGACCGACGACAAGGTCGCGCTCTTTCGCCGCCTGTTCCGTGGTCGCACGGACGTCTACCCGGTGCGCCGGGAAAGCAAGGCGGGCAAGGCCGGCCGTGTCGTCAAGGCTCATGTTTCGTGTGGGGTACTTCGTGGGGTTCTTGACCAGCGTGAGAGCCGGGTTCCATAGAGATCAACCACTTGGCCTCGACCACGAGGTTCAGGTGCAGAACATCGAGTAGTTCGCGCGAACCTGGGGGGCACGAGGCCGGGCCGCCCCATCAGCGGCCGCGCTCCATCGCCGCGAGCAGGGCCAGCGCGGCGATCGCCAACGCCGCGGACAGCACCGGCAGCCACGAAAGGCCGAGCCCCGCACCCAGCCCCTCGGCGCCCAGCCAGGCCGCACCGGCGTTGCCGAGGTTGAAGGCGGCGATGTTGAGCGTGGAACCGAGCGCCGGCGCATCGGCCGCCTCGCCGAGCACCCGGCTCTGCAGACCGGGCGCGGTCGCGAAGGCGGCCATGCCCCACAGCATCACGCAAACGACGACCAGCGCCTGCATGCGCAGCCCGAAGTGCAGTGCGAGCTCCACCGCCGCCAGCGACGCGAGGATCGCGAACATCGAGCGCGCGGGCCATCGGTCGGCCGCCCAGCCGCCGAGCATGTTGCCCAGCGTGAGGCCCAGGCCGAACAACAGCAGCAGGCCATTGACCTGCGCGGCACTGAAGCCGCTCTCGGCCTGCAGCAGCGGTGCCAGGAAGGTGAGCGTGGTGAAGATGCCGCCGAAGCCGAGCGCGGTGAGACCCAGTGCGCCGAGCAGGCGCGGTCGCCGCACCAGGGCCCAGCCACCGGATGCGCCCGGCTTCGACGGCAGCCGCAGAGCCCGTGGCACCAGCCCCAGCAGCGCTCCAAGCGCCAGCAGCCCCAGCCCGCTGACCGCCCAGAAGGTCGCGCGCCAGCCGGCATGCTGGCCTATCCAGGCGCCGGCTGGCACGCCGAGCACGTTGGCCAGCGTCAGGCCGCTGAACATCAAGGCGATCGCGCCAGAGCGCCGCTGCGGCGGCACCAGCGCGGCCGCGACCGTCGCGCCGAGCCCGAAGAAGGCGCCGTGGGTCAGCGACGCGACGATGCGGCCCGCCATCAGCCAGCCGTAGCCGGGCGCCGCGGCGCAGATCGCGTTGCCGAGGATGAACAGCAGCATCAGTCCGGACAGCGCCTGGTACGGCGCGGCCCTGGCCGTCAGGGCCGCCAGCGGCGGCGCGCCGATCGCGACGCCCAAGGCATAGCCGGTGACCAGCAGGCCGGCCTGCGAAAGGCTGGTGCCGGTGTCGGCGGCCACCGAGGGCAGCAGGCCGACGATGACGAACTCGCTGGTGCCTATCGCGAACGCCGCCAGCGCGAGCGCGAGCAGCGGCAGCGGGATGCCGCCGCGAGCGGACAAGGTGCCTTGCAGCGTGCTGCTCATCGCGCAGCCTCCGCCACCGAATGTTCACCGAGCAGCACCTGCAGGTCGATGGCCTGGGCCATGCGGCGGTAGCCGGCGTCGCCGGGGTGCAGGTGGTCGCCCGAATCCAGCGCCGGGTCCAGGCGCGACGGACGAGAGGGATCGCGCAGCAGCGCGTCGAAGTCGACGACACCGTCGAAGGCCAGCGAGCGGCGAATCCACTCGTTGAACGCGCGGCGCAGCGCCTCCTTCCCCGGGCTGTAGTGGCCTTCGAGTGGCGTGCCGCGCAGCGCATGCTCGAAGGGCGGCACGGTGCCGGCAATCACGCGCACGCCGCGCGCATGCGCCAGTTCGACCAGCTGGCGCATGCCCTGGCTCAGGTCGTCGAGCGCCGGCGGCGTCTCGGCCGGGGCGAACGGGCTGCCGGGAAAGCCGATGTCGTTGGTGCCCAGCAGCACGATCACCGCACGCAGGCCCGGGTGCCGCAACACGTCCCGCTCGAAGCGCGCGAGTGCGCTGTCCCCCCAGCCATCGCGCAGCAACCGGTTGCCCGCGATGCCGGCGTTGAGCACCGCCACGCCCTGCGGCGCGAGACGGCGCGCGAGATGGTCCGGCCAGCGCTGGTCGCCGCCCATGCTCGAGCCGTTGCCGTCCGTGATGGAGTCGCCGATCGCGACCACGGTGGCGGGCGGGGATGGTGAGGCGACGAGCAGCTCGGCAACGAACGCTCGCGTGGTGAGGGCCTGCGCCGCGGCGAGCTCGGGCCGGCCGATCGCGTTGCCGGGCACGACCTGGGTCTCTTCCTGGGCGTCCCAGTGGAAGCCGGCGAGCGCCGATGTCTCGGGCAGGTAGAGCTCGGTTTGCAGGCGGTCGCCGTCGCGAACGGGCAGCGCGACGGCGTCGCTGATCACGCGCGCACCGGGCGGGATGGTGATCCCTTCGCGGCCCTGGAAGCGCACGATGGCCGTGCGACGGTCGGCGGCCCTGCGGACCGCGAGCGCGCCCAGCTTCAGCGGGCTGCGGCTGTACTCGTTGCTGATCACCAGGCGAAGCCGCTCCCCGCCGACGCTGCTGCGCAGCGACTGCCGCAGCGTGGCGTCGCCCAGCTGTGCCGGCATGCCCAACGGCACCACCCAACCCTCGCCCCACGCGGCCTGCGGGCTGGAGATCCAGGTGGGTTGCCAATGGTCGACGGGCGGGGCCGCGGCGGCGACGGCGACGAAGGCCGCCATTAGGCAGGAGGCAAGTTGCTGTTTCATGGCCCCACTCTGGCCAATTCCGGAAGCGATGGGAAGACGACAGAATGGAAGCCTCGCCATTCGGAAATGGAATGCCATGGACCGCCTGCGTGCGATGAACGTGTTCGTGAGGGCGGCCGAGCTGGGCAGCCTGTCCGCGGCGGCGCGGTCGCTGTCCACCAGCCAGCCCACGGTCAGCAAGCTGGTCGCCTCGCTGGAGGCAACGCTGGGCGTGCGGCTGCTGGAACGCGGGCCGGCACGCGTGGTGCTGACGGACGAAGGCGTGCGCTTCCTGGAAAGCGCACGCCGGCTGCTCGAGGACTACGAGGAGGCGGTGTCCGACCTCGACGAGCGCACGCGGCAGCCGCGCGGCCTGGTGCGCATCTCGGCGCCGATGGCGCTCGGCGAGCTGAAGCTCAACCCGCTGATGCTGCGCGCGCTGCAGCAGTACCCCGAGCTGCAGATCGACCTGATGCTGGAGGACCGTTTCGTCGACCCGGTGGAGGAGCGCTTCGACCTCACCGTGCGCATCGGCGGCACGCTGCCGCCCGACCTGGTGGCGCGCGAGCTGGCCAACTGGCCACGCTACATCGTGGCCTCGCCCGACTACGTGAGGCGACACGGCCGGCCCCGCACGCTGGACGACCTGGCACGCCACCGCTTCCTGCGCTACCCGATCTGGACCGACGACGTGGTGACGCTCAGCGGCGAAGAAGGAACGGTGGACCTGCCCATCGCCACGCGCTACCGCATCAACCATGCGGTGGCCCTGCTGGACGCGGTGCGCGATGGCGCCGGCATAGCGTTCCAGCCCTGCTGGATGGTCAAGGACCTCCTCCAGCGCAGGCAGCTGGTTCGGCTGCTACCGCGATGGACCGGGCCGGCGCAGACGGCCTACCTGGTGTACCCGCGCCGGCGCCGGCAGCCGATGCGGGTCCAGCTGATGATGGAAATGCTCGAGCGCGAGATCCGGTCGTTGTAGCGCTGTCAGGCTTCCGGCCGGCGCCAGAGCCAGGCGGCTACCACGGCCATCGTCGTCACGGCAGCGACCTTCGCCCAGGTGGGTAGAGGCAGCAAGGCCAGCGTCAAGGCGCCGCCGCTCATGCCGATCGTCGCCGCCCACTTGGCGCGGCGGGGGACCGCGCCGCGCTCGCGCCAGCGCCGCAGTGGCGGTCCGAGATGTGCATGATCCAGGAGCCACGCCTCCAATGCCGGCCACCCATTGCCGGCCGCCCAGGCCGCCATCAGGACAAACGGGACGGTCGGCAACACCGGCAGATAGACGCCAGCCAGCCCAAGCAGCAGCGAGACCAGCGCCAGCGCGCGCCAAAGCAGTCTGCGCACGACCAGTGACAGCATGGCTCATTGTCGCGCCGGGGCGGCTCGCGCACCGCCGCGGGCGACTGCTCAGCGCGCCCGCTGCATCACCATCTGCACGTCGCCCAGCGCCTGCTCGGCAAAGCCGCCCTCGCAGTAGCAGAGGTAGAACTCCCACATGCGGATGAACTCCTCCGGGTAGCCGAGCGCGCGCACGCGGTCGTGGTGGGCCAGCAGGTTCCTGCGCCATTCGGCCAGGGTGCGGGCGTAGTGCAGGCCGATGTCCTCGAGGTGGACGATGCGCATCGGCGAGGCTCGGGCGATCGAGGCGCTGAGGGCGCCCACCGAAGGGATGCAGCAGCCCGGAAAGATGTGCCGCTTGATGAAGTCCACCGAATCGCGCGCGGCCTCGTACTGCTGGTCGGCGATGGTGATGGACTGCACAAGCATGGTCCCGCCCGGCGCCAGCAGCTCGCCGCAGCGCGAGAAGAAGGTGTCGAAGTACTGGTGGCCGACGGCCTCGATCATCTCGATGGAGACCAGCTTGTCGTAGCGGCCGCGAAGGTCGCGGTAATCCTGCAGCAGCACCTCGATGCGGTCGCTCAACCCCGCTTCGCGGATGCGCTCGACCGCGAGCGCGTGCTGCTCGCGCGAGATGGTCGTCGTGGTGACGCGGCAGCCGTGATGGCGCGCCGCGTGGATCGCGAGGCTGCCCCAGCCCGTGCCGATCTCCAGCAGGTGGTCCTGCGGCCCGAGCGAGAGCTTGCGGCACACCTGTTCCAGCTTGGCGATGGAGGCCTGCTCCAGCGTCATGTCCTCGCGCTCGAAGTAGGCGCAGGAGTACATCAGGGTCGGATCGAGGAAGAGCTCGAAGAAGTCGTTGCCGAGGTCGTAGTGGGCGCCGATGTTGCGGCGGCTGCCCTCGCGCGTGTTCCGGGCGGCGGCATGCAGCAGCGCCCGCAGAGGCACGGACAGCCGGGCCAGGCCGCCCTCCATGCCTTCGAGCACCTCGCGGTTGGCCAGCATGATGCGCACGAGCGCCGTGAGGTCGTCCGCGTCCCAGTCGCCGGCCATGTAGGACTCGCCGGCGCCGACCGAGCCGCCGAACGCGATCTCGGCATGGCTTCGTGCGCGGTGGATGTGCAGCGTGCAGGCGAGGTCGCAGCGCGGCGTGCGCTGGCCGAAGGTCTCGCGGCGCCCTCCTTCGACGAGCGTCAACTCGCCATGCGCGAGGCGGCCCAGGCGCGATCGCAGGAGCTGGCCCGCCCAGGCCTGGATGGCGGACGCCAGCGGGCCATCCTCGGAGCGGGGGGCCGGGCGGCGCAGGGCAAAACGGTCGGCCAGCGTGGCGGTGGTCTTGGTCATGGTGTTTCCCGAGGGTCGAGGGAGCCGGCGCGCGAGACACGCTTCGCCGGGTGGTCGTGCACCGGCACGCGCTTGAGCCACAGCCTCAGCGCCTGCCAGTGGATGGCGGCGAGCACCTGCGCGCTCATCCAGGGAAAGCGCAGGAAGGCAGCCGCGAGCGAGCGGCCGGCGATCGGCGAACGTCGCATGGAAAGCCAGGCGGTGAAGACCGGCGCTGCCGCCGCCTCGCCCGACGGCCGCAGGACCATCGCGACCTGGACCTCGTCGCCCGGCCGGCCGAGCCGCCAGTCGTAGTCCAGCGCCATGGGGTGGAAGGGCGACACGTGCATCGCCTTGGCGCTGCGCGCCTGCAGGGTGGTGCCGCCGTTCGCCCCGCCTTGAAGCACGTAGCAATGCCGCTCGCCCCAGGGCGTGTTGTTGACTTCGGCAACGACGGCCTCGACCTTCTCGCCGTCTGCAGCGAAGCAGTAGTAGAAACTGACGGGGTTGAACTCCAGGCCCCAGTAGCGCAGGTGGGTAAGGAGCCGCACAGGCCCCGCAGGCCGCAGCCCGGTCCGCTCCTGCACCAGGCTGCGCACCGCCTCGTCGAGCGGCACCGCGGGATCGCCGAGGTGGTCGCGGCGGTCGAAGCGCGCGGGCGCCCAGCGGCGGGTCGACCACCACCAGCGGCCGGCGAAGACCTGGTCGAGCTCGGCCAGGTCGAGGTAGACCATGAACAGCGGATAGCGGAACGCGTGCCGGCGCGGCTGCCAGCGCCGGTGCTCAAGCCACCCGCGGTAGATCGCGCTGTGCATCGCGTCCCTCCTCGAAGCGCCGCAGGGCCATCATCGCGCTGACCACGCCGTCCTCGTGGAAGCCGTAGCGCCAGTAGGCCCCGCAGTAGTGGGTGCGCCGCGCCCCGCTGATCTCGTGGTGCCGGCGCTGGGCGGCGATGCCCGCCGGCGTGAACAGCGGGTGCTCGTAGGAGACCGTGCGCAGCACCTTGCGCGGATCGATCCGCTCGCTGCAGTTCAGGCTCACGCAGAAGGTGTTGCGCGAAGCCAGGCCCTGCAGGATGTTCATCTGGTAGGTCACGGCCACCGCGCCGCGGGCCGCCGACGGCACGTGGTAGTTCCAGGCGGCCCAGGCGCGGGGCGCGCGCGGCAGCAGCGAGGTGTCGGTGTGCAGCACGGCCTCGTTGTGCTGCACCGGCAATGCGCCCAGGATCTCCCGCTCCTCGCGAGAGGGGTCGACCAGGATGCGCAAGGCCCGGCTCGCATTGCAGGCGAAGAAGACGTGGTCGAAGAGCTCGGGCCCGCGGCCGCTGGCCTGGACGAGCACGCCATCGGGCAGGCGGCGAACGTACTCGACCGGCGTGCGCAGCAGCACGCGATCGCGCCACGGGGCGCACAGGCGTTCGACGTAGCGCGCGGAACCGCCCTTGACGACGCGCCACTGCGGCCGGTCGTCGACGGTGAGCATCCCGTGGTTGTGCATGAAGCGAACGAGGAAGCGCGCGGGGAAGGCCAGCATCATCGCCGGGTCGGTCGACCAGATCGAGGCGCCCATGGGCACCAGGTAGTCGTCGATGAAATGGCGCGAGTAGCGCCCCGCCGCGAGGTAGTCGCCCAGCGGCAGCTCGGCGTCCGGATCGCCGTCGTCCAGCAGGCGCGGCGCCTCGCGATTGAAACGCAGGATCTCGGCCAGCATGCGCAGGAAAGAGGGCCGGAAGAGGTTGCGGCGCTGGGCGAAGAGTGCATCCAGCGAAGTCCCGTTGTACTCCAGGCCGCTGCGCTCGTTGCGCACCGAGAAGCTCATGGAGCTGGCCTGCGAAGCCACGCCGAGCTCGCGCAGCAGCCCGATGAAGTTCGGGTAGGTGCGGTCGTTGAAGACGATGAAGCCGGTGTCGATCTCGTGCGTCTCGCCGTCGAGCTCGATGCGGTGGGTGTGGGTGTGGCCGCCGACGTGGTCGCCGGCCTCGAACACGGTGAGCTGGTGCTCGCGGTGCAGCCGGTGGGCCACCACGTTGCCCGCGATGCCGCTGCCGACGATGGCGATCTTCATGGACGCTCCTCCGTTCTGTGCCTTCTCGCGCGGTCGCGCACCGCGATCGGAACCGGGCGCAGGTCGCGCACCAGCCCCAGCCATTCGAGCAGCCGCAGGCCGCAGTAGCTCAGGTCGAGCTCCCACCAGTAGAAGCCCTGGCGGGCCGAGCCCGGAAAGTGATGGTGGTTGTTGTGCCAGCCCTCGCCGAAGGTCAGCAGCGCGACCCAGGGGTTGTTGCGCGACGAATCCGAGGTGGCGTAGCGACGGGAGCCCCAGCGGTGGGCGACCGAGTTGACGCTGAAGGTGGCGTGGTAGAGCGCCACCGTCGACACGCAGAAGCCCCAGACCAGGAGCTGTGGCCCGGTCGTGCCCAGGCCTGGCAAGAGGCGCTCGCACGCTTCACCGATCGCATAGAGCACCAGACACAGCGCCAGCGGCACCAGCGCGTCCCAGCGATCGAGGAAGCGCAGCTCGGGCAGTGCCGCGCAAGGTGGCAGCCTGTCGTGGCGTGCAGCGAAGTTGCCGCGCGCCATGAACCAGCCGAGGTGGCTCCACGCCAGCCCGTGCTGCAGCGCCGAGTGGCTGTCCTGCTCGCGGTCGGAGTGGGCGTGGTGATGCCGGTGGTGCGATGCCCACCAAAGCGGCCCGCGCTGCGCTGCCGAGGCACCGATGACGGCGAACACGAACTGCACCGCGCGCGAGGTGCGGAAGGCCTGGTGCGAGAAGTAGCGGTGGTAGAAGGCCGTGATGGCGAACATGCGCAGCACGTACAGCGCGAGCGCCGTCCAGAGCGCCGTCGCGCTGGCGCCCACCCACGGCACGGCGAGGCAGCCGAGGTGGATGGCGACGAAGGGCAGCTGGCGCAGCGGGTCGATGCGGCGCGCGTCCTCGGCACTGGCCTGGGTGCCGGCCGCCGCGGCGCCGTCGAACCAGGCACGCAGGGTGGTTCGCAGGTTCATCGACGCGGCCTCCCGGGCACGAAGGCATTGGTGCGCCTGACGTAGTCGGCATAGGCCGGTCGCCGCTCGACCATGTCCCGCTCCAGCAGGGCCACGCCGGAGATGCGAAGCAGCAGCCAGGTCATCAGCAGCGGCGAGACGATGGTCCAGCCCGCTCCTGCCGAAAGCGCCATCAGCCACCAGCCCCACCACATCGCGCACTCGCCGAAGTAGTTCGGGTGCCTGGAGTAGCGCCACAGTCCGGTGTCCAGCACCGTCCCGCGCCGGGAGGGATCGGCCCGGAAGGACGCCAGCTGGGCATCGGCGACCGCCTCGACCAGCAGTCCGCCGGCCGCCACGGCGAGGCCGAGCGTGTCGAGTGCGCCCCATGGCGCGTCGCTTGC
>CAMLGG010000169.1 GCA_946479475.1 uncultured Ideonella sp.
ACCTGATCGGCCTGGACCTGGCCGCCCGCGCCGGCTACGACCCGCGCGCCGGCGTGACGCTGTGGCAGAAGATGATGAAGGCCGCCGAGAGCGCCCCGCCGGAGTTCATCTCGACCCACCCCGCCAGCCCGACGCGCATCCGCGAGATGGAAGCCGCGCTGCCCAAGGTGCAGCCGCTGTACGCTGCCGCGCCGCGGCCCGCCCGCTACTACGGCCCGCCGGCGAACTCGCCCTGATCGACCGGCCCGTCGGGCCGGGGGCCGCAGCGCACGGCCGCTCCGAAGCGGTGCCCCCCTCGGGGGGTGGACCGACGTACCCGTCGGTCCGGGGGCTCCATTTCACCAGCGCGGCCAGCGCACGGCCGCTCCGAAGCGGCCGCGCCACCCCCTCGGGGGGTGGACCGACGTACCCGTCGGGCCGGGGGCTCCATTTCACCAGCGCATCGGCAGCCGGCCCTTCAGGCGCAGGCCCGCGCCTTCGGTGAAGGCGAAGCCGCCGGCCTGCAGGTCCTTCATCACGCGGCTGACCATCTCGCGCGAGCAGCCCAGGTGCTGCGCCATCTGCTGGTGCGTCAGGCGCTCGGGCACCCACAGGCTGCCGTCGTCCTGCGGGACCGCCGTGGACTCGAGCAGCAGCTTCAGCCGCCCGTACACGTCGTTCAAGGCGAGCTGCTTGGCCGACACGGTGGCCGCCCTTGCGCGGCGGATCACCTTGGCCAGCAGCTCGAACGCGAAGGCAGGCTCCTCGGCGATGTGCTGCGCCAGCGTGGCCCGCGTGATCACGGCGCAGGCGGTGTCGACGAGGGTCTCGACGCTGGCCGAGCGCGGGCCACCGTCCAGGCTCATCTCGCCGATGAACTCGCCGGCGCCGTAGATGCCGTAGGTGATCTCGCGGCCGTTGTCGCCTTCCGAAAAGGCACGCAGGCGACCTTCGAGCACGATGTACAGCGTGTCGCCCTGGTCGCCTTCCTGGATCAGCAGCATGCCCTTGCGATAGCGCCGCACCTCGCCCCGCCGGGCCAGTGCGGCGATCGACGGCGCGCTGGCCTCCAGCGCGGCCAGCAAGCCGCCTCCATCGGTGGGCGGCAGGGTGTTGCGGCGGGCAGGCGACGCCATGGTCGCGATCCTAGCGGCGAGGCTGCCCGCCGTCATTCCTGACGGCCCCCACGTTCGCGGGTGGGCGCGGGAACGGTGTGGCGCTCAGGCGACGACCGCCCGCCAGCCCCCGGCGATTGCCTCCGCATGGCACCGCAGGGCGCCGACCAAGGGCGGCAGCACCGCGACCTGCTGCACCAGGTCGCGGATGCTTTCGGCCCCCGTCTTGGCCCGGATGTTGGCGATCTGGGTGCGGACGGTGGCGATCTTGACGCCGTGGCGCTCGGCGATCGCGTTGGGGCTGCAGCCTTCGCAAAGCGCGGCCAGCACCTGGGATTCGCTCGGCGACAGCCGGTGCTCGCGCGCGAAGCCGTGCACCGACAGGCCGCCGCAGACCTCGCGCCGGCCCAGGACGAGCAAGGTCGCGGGCAGCCCCTCGGCGGGATCGGTGCCGAGCGGGACGATGGCCACGCCTGCACGCTGCCCTCCTTCGCCGAGCGTCAGCAGGCGCCGCAGGCCCCGGTGGGCCGCGGCGTGCAAGGCCTGGTGCAGCGCCATGGCGTCCTTCGGCAGGCGCGCCTTGAGCTCCTGGCCCGCGATCAGCAGCGGATGCGCGGCGGCGGCCAGGGCGGCTCCTGCTGCATGGTTGGCGTGCATGACACGATGCCCTTCGGCCAGCAGGAGCAGGCCGTAGTCGACCTCGTCGAGCATCATGGCCATCAGGCGCGCCAGCAGGGCGGGGCCCCGGCGGCGCTCAGGCCCGCGGTAGCCGAGCGCCTGGGCCAGGGCCTGGTTGGGCGACAGGGCGTCGCCAAGAAGAGCCGGTCGGGCGACCGGGACCGCGGGTATGCAGAGTTCCAGCATGATGGGGCCTCCTTGATGCGCCGGAGTTCGCCCCTCGATCGCACCGCATGGGCGGTGGTGGTGCGTGGTTCCGGCACGTTGGGAAGCTTAGGCACCCCGATTGCCCGCGGGCGGCCACTTTGCCGGTGACGGCTTGTGACATATTCACCAAGCCGCGGCGTTAGCCCCTTGAACTGGGGAGTCAGGTTCCACCGACGTAGGGATTGCTCCGGCGCTCCCGGCCGAAGCTGCTCTCCGGCCCGTGGCCGGGGATGAAGACCGTGTCGTCGCCCATGGGCCACAGGCGCTGGGTGATGCTGGCGATGAGCGTCGCGTGGTCGCCGCCGGGGAAGTCGGTGCGGCCGATCGAGCCGGCGAAGAGCACGTCACCGACGAAGCAGCGCTTCGCCTCGGGGCTGTGGAAGACGACGTGGCCGGGCGTGTGGCCCGGGCAGTGCCGCACGTTCAGCGTGCAGTGGCCGATCTGAACCGTGTCGCCGTCCTGCAACCAGCGGGTGGGCGTGAAGGCTTCGGCCGGCGGAAAGCCGAACATGCGGCTTTGCTGCGGCAGGCCGTCGATCCAGAACTGGTCGCCCGGATGCGGCCCGATGATGGGCAGGCCGAGCTCGCGGGCCAGCGTGCCGGTGCCGCCGGCATGGTCGATGTGGGCGTGGGTCAGCCACAGGGCCTTGAGCTTCAGCCCGCGCTCTTCCACCGCCGCCTTCAGGCGCTCGACCTCGCCGCCCGGGTCGATCAGCGCGGCCTCGTTCGTCTCGTCGCACCAGACCAGGGAGCAGTTCTGCTGGAACGGAGTGACCGGGAGGGTGTGGTAGCGCAGCATGCCGCAGAGTATCGGCCATCGCTGCCTGCGGCTCAGGGCGCGAACCGGGCCCGGAAAGCCTGCTGGCGTTCGGGCCGGTCGCGCAGCGAGGTGCAGAGTCGCTCGCGCTCGGCGGCTGCCAGGCTGGCCTGCGCGCGAGCCTCTTCGGGCCGGCCCGCGCTGCGCAGCGACTCGGCCAGGGCCTGGCGCAGCACCAGCGCTTCGAGCGCTGGCAGGCGAGCGTCGGCGAGCTCGGCCCATGCACGGGCCAGGTCCGCCTCGAAGGAGGCCGCTTGCGCCTGCTGCTGTGCCCGCAGGCGCATTGCCAGCATCAGGGCCCAGACCTCCTGCGTGGGCGCGCCATCGAAGCTCGACAAGGTCTCCAGCGCCTGCTGCGGCCGGCCGAGCGCGAGCTGCGCCTGCGCTCGAACGCGCTGCATGGCGGCGAAGTCCTCCGCCGGCACGGGGTCGCCCGAAGCCTGGACCTCGTCGAGGAGGGCCAGTGCCCGGAGCGGATCGCCAGACTCCACTTCGACCCAGGCTCGGTGGCTCACCACCCGCGGCCACAGGTGGTGCACCTCGCGTGCATGGGTGAGCGACAGGGCCTTGTCGATCAACCCGGCCGCGGTGGCGGTGTCGCCCAGGTGCAGGTGGATGCCGACCACCAGTACCGCCGAGCCGATGCGCCAGTACACCGAGTTCAGGCCCTCGGCGCTTTCCAGCACGCGGCCCGCATCGGCCAGCGCTTCGCCCAGCTCGCCGAGCAGGTAGTTGCAGTAGTAGAAGCCGTGCAGGAAGGCGCACTCGGCGACCGGGCTCTCGAAGCCGGGCGCCGCCTGCCAGCCTTCCTCGAGCAGGGCCAGGGCGGCGTGGGCGTCGCCCCGGTCGGTGATGACCTTGACCAGGTTCAGCACCGCCGTCCGGTGCCCCTGCACGTCGTTCAGTGCCATCGAACGAGCCCGCGCGTCGCGCAGCGCGGCCTCGGCCTCCGCTGCCCGGCCCATGTTGAGCAGGAAGGCGCCCCGACGGCCTGCCATGTGCGCGGCGCCCAGGGCATCGCCCGCCTGCTCGTACAGCGCCATCGCCTCCTCGGCGATCGCCAGGCCCTCGGCGAAGGTGGCGCGCTGGAAGTGGCCCAGCACCTGTCCGTCGAGGATGTGTGCGCGCACGGCCGGCGCATCCCCGGGGACCGCCTCTAGGGCCCTCTGCGACACCTCGGCCGCCTCCGGCAGGCGCCCGGCGCCCACCAGGGCCTGCGCCTTGACCATCAATGCGCGGGCCCGCTCGGCGCCCTCCGGCGCATCGGCGCGGCCGAGCAGTTCGTCGATCAAGCCGATGGCCGCGTCCGGCAGGTCGTTCTCCTGGCAGCACTGCGCGCGCACGCGCACGGCCCGCTGCAGCAAGGCCGGATCGTCCAGCGCCCTCGCCTCTTCGAGCGCCGCGGCGGTCTCCTCCAGTGCCTGCGATCCCTCGCCCAGCTGCAGCAGCACGGCGGAGCGCTCGAGGCCGATCTGCACCCGCTCGGCGGGCGTCGGCCCGCTTTGCCAGGCGCGGGCGAAGTGGGCCAGCGCGTCATGCGGGGCGTGCAGCGCGACGGCGGCCCGCGCCGCCCGCAGCCGCCAGGCCAGCGCATCCCGCTGGACGGCGGGCAGCCGCACTCCGGCCAGCGGTGCGAGTTCGCAGGCGCGCTCCAGGTGCAGTGCAAGCTCCGCGGCGTTGTGGTCGGCCTGGGGGCCCACCATGGCCTGCAGCGCAGCGGCGGCCTGCAGGTGCATCTGCAGGCGCTGGGCCGGGGACATGCGCTCGTAGAAGACCCGCCGGTGCAAGGCATGCCGGAAGGCGAAGCGGGCCGCCAGGGAGCCGTCGGGCAGGGTGGCCAGGCCGGCGCTGCGCAGCCATTCGGCGCGCCGGGCCATGCCCTCGCAGCGCGCGCGCAGCACGCCGGCGTCCTGCTCCATCAGCGCCGCGAGCAGGGGGTGGACGAACTCCAGGCCGAGCACCGCCGCCGCCTCCAGCAGCGCGCGAAGCTCGCCCGGCAAGCGGGCGATCTGCCGCTCGATCACGCCGCTCAGCGTGTCGGGCACCTGCAGCCGGGCAAGCAGCGCCGCCGGATCGGCCGCGGCGGCGGCGCCCGGCTCGAAGGCGCCGCTGTCGGCCAGCACCTCGACCAGGTCGGCCACGAACAGTGGAAGACCCTCGGTGTGGGCATGCAGCTGCCGCGCCAGCGCCTCGTGCGGCGCGGCCAGGCGATCGCCCAGGCGCTCGCGCAGGTAGCGGTCGACCTCGTGCTCGGTGAAGGGTTCGAGCATCAGCTCGGTGCACAGCCTGTGCAGCTTCAGCTCCTGCCGCAGCGCCTGCATGGGATGCTCGGCGAGCGCCGCGTCGATGGGCCGGTAGCTCGCCACCAGCATGGCGCGGGCCGGGCCGCGGCGGCGCGCGAGGTAGCCCAGCAGGTTGACGGTGGCGTGGTCGCTCCAATGCAGGTCCTCGACCAGCAGCACCAGCGGACGGGCCTGGGTGACGGTGTCGAGCAGGGCGCCGAACTCGCGCAGCATGCGGTCCTGGACCGCGCCCGCCAGCTCCTGCCGCAGCGAGGCCTCCTCGCCGGCCTGCACCAGCCAGGGCAGCTGGGCCAGCCAGGTCGGCGCGACCTGGCGCAGCGCGGCGATCCAGGGCACACCGTCGGGCCCGCGCGAGAGCTCGGCCAGCGCATCCAGCACCGGCAGGTACGGTTCGCCGCCGCCGACCTGCTCAACGCACTGGCCGAAGGCGACCCAGGCGCCGGCCGACTGCGCCCGGGCGGCCAGGCGGCGCAGCAGGGCGCTCTTGCCGATGCCGGCCTCGCCGCCGACCCATACCGCCTGGCGGCTTCCGCCGAGAGCCGCCGCCAGCAGCTTGTCCAGCCGGGCCAGCGACTCCTCGCGGCCGACCAGGGTCGGTTCTTCCACGGCCGGCGGCTGCGCCGGTGGCACCGGCAGGGGCGAGGTTGCAGGCGTGCCCTCGACGATCGTGGCCACGAAGCGGTAGCCGCGCCGCGAGACGGTTTCGACGTAGCGCGGCGCGCGCGAATCGTCGCCGAGCACCGTCCGGATGGTGCTGACCGCCGTCTTCAGCACCGACTCGCTGACGAAGCGCCGGCCCCACACGGCATCCAGCAGCTCGTCCTTGGTCACCAGTTCCCCGGGCCGGCCGGCCAGGTGGCACAGGACGGCGAAGGCCTTGGGCGGCAGCTCCAGCTCCCGCGCGCCGTCGCTCAGGCGGGCATTGCGCGCGTCGAGCCGGAACGGGCCGAAGGCCAGCGGCGCGGCGCCCCGCCCGGCCTGGTCACCCACCGAAGACTGCATCGGGCCGCCCCTCGACCAAGACCAAAACAAGACGGTTTCGGCATGACCTGGACCGCCGGCCTTCCTACAGTGACGGGCACCGCAGGAAAAGAAATGAGCGGCTCGCAGCATAAAGGACCCGACGCCATGGACAATCCCCTCGACACGACGCCGCCGTACCCGCACGAACTCACCTTCCTGGTGCGGCTGCATCGCAGCACGGGCGCCCAGGCCTCGCAGATGCGGGGCCGGCTGCACCACCTGCCCAGCGGCAGGCACGTCGACTTCGGCGACCTCGCCGGCCTGCAGGCCGCGCTGCAGGCGTCGGTCGGACGAATCCTGAGCACCACCCCCAAGGCCTGAGGCGGGCTTGCCTGCTTCTTGCATCCGCCTTTGTCACTTCCCCGAATCAACCTGGAGAGAGATCATGTTCGCCAAGACCATCGCCACCGCCTTCGCCGCCCTGCTCGTCAGCGCCTCCGCGCTCGCGCAGTCCAGCTCGGTGCCGGTGAAGGACTTCGACGTCTACGTCGACACGCCGACCGGCTTCGTCTTCGTCAAGCTGCCTGCGGGCTGGAAGTTCGTCGCCAGGCTCGACGAGGCCGAGATGGGCCGCCTGCCCGGCACGGTGCTGACCAGCCTGCTGCTGCCCGACAGCGATGCGCCGATGGTGGCGCGCCAGGGCAGCGAGGCCGCCAGGCCCTGAGCGGCCTCACGGCCAGGCGGCCACCGGCGCCGCGGCCGTCAACACCTGGGCGTGGCGCAGCACCGGCCCGCGGCCGGCCAGCGTTTCGCGAAGCCCGGCCAGCAGCGCGTCGATGGTGGCCCTCGCTTCAGGGTGGTGCGCCTCGGCGACGATGAGCACCCGATCCGTCGCCTCGCGCACCGCAGAACGTGCGCTCTGGCGATGCGCCCAGCGGCGCGCGTGGGCGTGGCCCTCGGCGTCCGCGAAGATGACCTCCGCCGGCTCCGGCGCCTCGACACCGCCCGCAAAGGTCTCGTAGCGCTCGTCCCCCTCGGCCCGGCGCACGACCAGCGGACCGGCCACGCGATCGAGGTCGAACACCGCGATCGGCACCGCGTGGCGGACCGAGAGCGCATTGCACAGGTCGACCAGGGGATGCACGCGCGGCAGGCTTCCCTCCTTGCGCAGCCGGCGCAGCAGCGCCTCCACCGCCGAACGCACCTGCGTCGGCCTCAATCCCATCTGGCCGAAGACCCGGCGCCAGGCCTGGACCTCGGGCCAGCCGCCTTCGCCCTCCCCGGCGAGCAGGCGCTGGTACGCCAGGGCGACGTTGTGCTCGACGACGTCGGCACGAGCCTGCAGGGTCCGGACGCCCTCCAGCACCATGACGCCGGCCACCAGCGCCGGGAAGCCGGACCAGATGCAGGGCTCGTGGAAGAACTCTCGACCGCTCATGGGACACGCCTCCGGTAGATTGCCGATCTCGGACCAGACCATGCCCCGCACCCGCCGCGGCCGTCTTGGACGTGGTTGCAGTGAACCGCACGCGAGACCAGCACCGCTCATCGATCGTCCCCGCGCCTCTCGCGGGGGTGTATGCGGTCGCGACCGTCAGCGGCCGCAGCTTCGAGCGCCACTGGCACGACAGCTACGGCATCGGGCTGCTGCTCGCCGGCGGACATGTCTCGGCCAGCGGGCGCGGCGTCGTCGAGGCGCGAGCCGGGCAGCTGCTGGCCAGCAATCCGGGCGAGGTGCACGATGGCCGGCCGATCGGCGGCGGCGTACGCAGCTGGCGGATGATCCACATCGAGCCGGAAGTGCTGCTCGCCACCTTGCGGGACCCCTCGGGGCGCGATGGGCCGATCGAGCTGACGCGGCCGGCCTTCGATGATCCGGTGCTGTCCGCCGCGATGCTGCAGTTGTTCGCCGGGCTCGACGAGCGGCGGCTGGCCGTCGATCGCCTGGCGTTCGAAGAGGCCTTCGCCCGCGCTTGCGGCCTGCTGGCCGGTCGCCACTCGACCCGGCCGGTGCGCGACGAGGTCGATGCGCCGGTGCACCTCGCCCGCGAGTGCCTGGCCGACCGGCTGGAGGATCCGCCGACGCTGGCAGAGCTGGCGCAGCAGGCGGGTCTGAGCCGCTTCCAGCTGGTGCGCCGCTTTGCCGCCGCCTACGGCCTCAGCCCCTACGCCTGGCTGCTGCGCCACCGCACCGAGCGGGCGCGCCACCTGATCCAGCGGGGCCTGCCCCTGGCCGAGGCCGCCGCTGCCTGCGGCTTCGCCGACCAGGGCCACATGACGCGCAGCTTCAACCGGCACCTCGGCTTCACGCCGGGCGCCTTGAGGAAGGCCATCGGCCGCCGGCCTTAAGCTCGCCGGTTTCGCGAGAGAAGCCGACGACCATGAAACGCTGGCAGGCCGACGCCTTGCTGTTGCTGGTGGCCGCCATCTGGGGCCTGGCCTTCGTGCCGCAGAGCTGGGGCATGGAAAGCCTGGGGCCCATGGCCTTCACCGGCTTGCGCTTCGCGCTGGGCGCGCTGGCGGTGGCGCCGCTGGCGTGGCGCGAGTCGCGCCGCCGTCGCCTGGCCTCGCTGCCCGCGCCAGCGCGACCGGGGCCGCCGCGGTGGCTGCTGCTGGGCGGCCTGGGCACGCTGATCTTCCTCGGCGCAGCGCTGCAGCAGGTGGGCCTCGTGACCACCAGCGTGACGAACGCGAGCTTTCTCACGGCGCTGTACGTGCCGGCCGTGCCGCTGCTGGCCTGGCTGGTCTTCGGCCGGCGGCCGCATCCGGTCGTCTGGCCGGCGGCGCTCGGCTGCCTGGCCGGCACCTGGCTGTTGACGGGCGCGCAACCCGTCGAGATGGTGGTCGGCGACTGGTGGGTGATCGCGAGCAGCCTGTTCTGGGCGCTGCACGTGGTCCTGGTCGGCTGGGCCGCGAGCCGCCTCGGTGCGCCCTACACGGTGGCTTGCACGCAGTTCGTCGTCTGCGCCGTGCTCGCCATGCTCGCGGCCGCCTGGACGGAGCCGGCGCTGGACTGGGCAGCGGTGCAGGTGGCCGCGGGCGCCATCGCCTACACCGGCCTGGTCTCGGTAGGCGTCGGCTACACCGCCCAGGTGGTGGCCCAGCGCCATACGCACGAGGCCGACGCGGCATTGCTGCTTTCGAGCGAGACGGTGTTCGCCGCCTTCTTCGGCGCCGTGCTGGCGGGCGACCGGCTGGCCCCCGCCGGCTGGGCCGGCTGCGCGCTGATCCTGGCATGCATCCTCCTGGCACAGGCGGTGCCGCTGCTCGCGCGCAGGGCGGTGTGAAGCCCGCTCAATCGTCGCGTCCGTCCCAACGGTGCGATGCGGCCGGGCCGAGTGTCCAGCCGCCGCCGCCGGTCAGGGTCAGCACCTGCTCGTGGTACGCCAGCAGGGCCGGGTGGTGGCTCACGCTGACCGGCGTGATCGACAGCGGCGCCAGCTGCTCGTACAGGCGCCGCTCGTTGTCGGCATCGAGCGCGCTCGTCGCCTCGTCGAGCAGGAGGTAGCGCGGCTTGGCCAGCAGCGCGCGGGCGAACGCCAGCCGCTGCTGCTCGCCGACGGACAGCAGCTTCGCCCAGTCGCGCTGCACCTCGAAGCCGCCGAAGCGGTCCGCCAGGTCGGACAGGTTGACGCGCGAGAGCCACTGCCGCAGCTCGGCCTCGGAGATGTCGCGCTCGACCTGCGGATACAGCAGCTGGCAGCGCAGGTCGCCCAGCGGCAGGTACGGATGCTGGGGAAGGAAGAGCATGTCCGGCGCGGCCGGCCTGCGCACCGTGCCTTCGCCGCAGGTCCACAGCCCCGCGATCACGCGCAGCAGCGAGCTCTTGCCGGCACCGCTCGCGCCGGTGATCAGCAGGCCGCGCCCGGGCGGCACGGCCAGGTCGACCCCGCGAAGCAACAACTGCTCGCGGCGCGGGGTGTAGGCGGTCAGGCCTTCGAGCGCCAGCTGCATCGCCGGCTCGGTGCGGATGCGTTCGCCGGTGGCCGCGCTGGCGTCCGGGCGGTCCAGCGTCCGGGAGAAGGCGTGCAGGCGCTCCACGCCGGCCGAGAACCGCGACAGGCCCTCGAAGTGCTCGACGATCAGGGTGAGCGCCGAGAGGATCGCGCTGAAGGCGCCGGCGGCCTGCACGGCGCGACCGACCTCCAGCCTGCCCTCGAGCACGTCGCCCGCGATCACGACGCTCGGCAGCACCAGGGTGAGGAAGCTGTGGGCGTACTGGAAGAGGTTGAGCCTGAGCTGCCACTGCAGCACGCGGCGGTAGTTCGCGTAGGCTGCGTTGAACAGCCGCAGCAGCACGTGCTGTTCGCGCGGCTCGCCGTCGTGCAGGGCGATGGCCTCGGCGTTCTCGCGCAGGCGCACCAGGCCGAAGCGGAAGTCGGCCTCGCGCTGCAGCTGGCCGAAGTTCAGCCCGATGAGCCGCGGCCCGAAGACGCGCGCGGTGAAGAAGGTCGCGACGACCGCGTAGCCGCACAGGATGTAGATCAGCAGCGGCGAGATGCGCCACAGCACGCCGGCGAAGCCCGCCATCTCGATCACCGCTCCCAGCACGATCATCGAGAAGTACAGCGACTGGCCGGTGAAGGCGTTGATGTCCTCCGAGATGCGCTGGTCGGGGTTGTCGAGCGCCGCGATGGCGTTGAGCCGGTAGTACGACTGCCCGGCCAGGTAGCGGCCGAGGAAGCGGGCCGTCAGCCAGCGGCGCCAGCGCAGGGCCAGCGTGTCGCGGACGAAGTAG
The DNA here is from genome assembly GCA_946479475.1 of uncultured Ideonella sp. Next base: position 10,801 of record CAMLGG010000169.1, read on the forward strand.
TACAGCGCATAGATGGGCACCGCCAGCGCCAGGATGAGCGTGAAGCGGCGGATGGCCGACCAGAAGCGCTCGGCGTCGCGGGCGGCCAGGGCCGAGGTGAACTCGCCGGTCTCGTGGTTGAACAGCAGGCTGAAGCCGGTCTGGCCGAACAGCAGCACCACCAGCAGCGCGAGCAGGCCGAACGCCCGCCAGCGTTCGTCGGACTCCCGCCAGTAGGGCCAGGCGATCGTGGCGAAGCGGCGCAGCAGCCGGGCATTGAAGCCCGGCGGCGTGGTGGCGCCCGCGACCGGCGACGCCGGCGAAGGCAGGGGCGGGGCGGTGCTGGCATCGGCCATCGCGGGCAATCTAGCCGGCACCGGGGCGTCCGCCCTTGCGCCCGGTCAGTTGCGCGGCCGCGCCGCCGCTTCAGAGCCGGAAGTCGTAGTCGATCGAAAGCGGCGCGTGGTCGGAGAAGCGCTTGTCGAGGTAGATGTGCTCGCTCCTCGCATGCGCGGCGACGCCGGGGGTGGCCAGGTGGTAGTCCAGCCGCCAGCCGACGTTCTTGGCCCAGGCCTGGCCGCGGTTGCTCCACCAGGTGTATTGCTCGGCC
>CAMLGG010000170.1 GCA_946479475.1 uncultured Ideonella sp.
CTGCCGACCAGGGCTTCGACAAGCTCAGCCCGAACGGAGGACCCTCCGTCCCCCCTGGACGACCCACCACCCCGTTCACCCTGAGCCCGCCACCCCGTTCGCCCTGAGCTTGTCGAAGGGCCCACTGCACAGGGCTCTCGCCTTCGACAGGCTCAGGCCGAACGGCGCAGGGGTGCGAAGGTCGACTCTCCACCGCCCCGATCACCCTGAGCCTGTCGAAGGCCCGAGCATCCTGAGCCTGTCGAAGGGCCCGGAGCACCTGCCCGCGAAGAAGGCTGCCTAGTTCAAGGTGAAGTAGAAGCGGGCGCCTTTGCCCACCTCCGCCTCGGCCCAGATGTCGCCCCCGTGCCGCCGGATGATCCGGCGGACCGAGGCCAGGCCGACGCCGGTGCCCTGAAAGTCATTGGCGCTGTGCAGGCGCTGGAAGACGCCGAAGAGGCGGTCGGCGAAGCGCATGTCGAAGCCGGCGCCGTTGTCCGCCACCATCAGCACGCGTTCGCCCTGGTGGCTCTCGTGGCGGAACTCGATCCTCGCCACGGGCACCTGGGCCGAATACTTCCACGCGTTGCCGAGCAGGTTCTCCAGCGCGATGCGCAACAGGGTCGGGTCGCCGTGCACCAGCATGCCCGGCTCGATCTGCGACTCCACCACCCGCTCGGGGTGTTCGCGGCGCAGGTCCTCGAGGATGTAGGTGGCCAGTTGCGAAAGGTCGACCGGCTTCTTCGACAGAGGCTGCTGCTGCAGGCGCGAGAGCGCCAGCAGGGCGTCGATCATGCTGTTCATCCGCGCCGCGGCCGCCAGCACGCGCTCGAGGTGATCGTTGCCGATGCGATCCAGGAAGCGGCCGTAGTCTTCCTTGAGGATGCGGGCGAAGCCCTCGACCACCCGGATCGGCGCGCGCAGGTCATGCGAGACCGAGTAGGCGAACGAGGCCTGCTCCTCGATCGCGGCGGTGTCGGCCGGCTCGTCGCCCGCCTTGGGTCGCAGCAGCAGCAGGCGGCCCTCGGCGGCACCGTGCCCGTCGCCCAGCGGCAGCACGCTGGCCGTCCAGTCGCCCGCTTCGCGGGAGTGTCCGGGCTCCAGCGTGTCGAGCGCCTCGGCCAGCGGCGCGGGCAGGCGGGTGCGGGCCTCGGCCCAGGTCGGCAGCGCTCCATCGCGGGCTTCGCCCCATTGCAGGAGCTTGGCCGCGTCCGGCGACAGCGCCGCGACCTCCCAACCCCTGCCATCGCGGGTACCCGGCACGTGGCCGTTCGGCCGCAGGGCGACGGCCGGGAGGTCCAGCTCCGGCCAGACCTTGCTCAGCAGGGCCTGTGCGAACCGGCGGCGCTCTTCTTCGCCCAGCGGCTCGGCCGTGCCGAGGTAGCCGGTGAAGCGGCCCTCGCCGTCGAACTGGGGATAGGCCCGCAGCAGCCAGGGTTGGGCATCGGCCTGGCGGCGCACTCGCAGGGGCTCGAACGGCGCCTGCGCCTCGAGCCGGGCACGCAGGGCGCCCGCGTGCTCGTCGCCGAGGTCGAACTGGTCCCACAGCGGGCTGCCGAGCGGACGGCCGTCGGCCCAGTCCGCCGCGGGTGCGCCCGGGGGCGGGCGCCATTGCCGGACGCGATGCTGGACGTCGCTCTCCCACAGCCACGAATCGACGAGTTGCAGGGCGAGCTGCTGCCTGAGCCGGGCCTCGCGCAGCCGGCCGGCGTTGCGTTGATGGCTCCACGCCATGCCGGCGCCCGCGCAAGCTGCGCCGAAGGCCAGCATGGCGAGCCACGCGTAGCTGGCGGCCGGCGAGGTGGCCGACGGGACGGAGATCTGCCACAGCAGGGCCACGATGCCCGAGATGAGCGCCGAGACGACGAGCGCCATCGTGAGGCCGCGCCCGCGCAACAGGTCACGAGGCGGGCGGGTGGGGCGGGCCATGTGAACCATTGTAAGGAGCGCTTGTGGCAGCGCAGGACGTGCAACCCCCCTTGCGAACCGGGTCGGGCGTGCCAAAAGCTGCGCAGGAAGAGCCGGCATGCTCGATTTCCAGACCCCGTGCGACCTTGACGCGACACCGGGGCTCGGCCGATGCTCTCAGGATGTATATTGGGTCCGAAGCCCCTGTTGGAACCATGTTGGAAGCCCGGCCCACGACCTCCGCCGAAGACCCGAACCGCTCCGTGCTCGACCCGGCCAGCCTCGACCAGCTGCGCCAGCTCGATCCCAGCGGGGGCACCGGCTTCGTCGCGCGCGTGCTCGGCACCTACATCCGCTCGCTCGAGCGCCACGAAGCCGAGGCCCGCCAGGCGCGCGCCAGCGGCCAGTGGGATGCCCTCGCGCGGGCTGCGCACACGCTGAAGTCCGCCTCGGCCAGCGTCGGCGCCCTGGTCTTCTCCGAGATCTGCGCCGACGTCGAGAGCCGGATCCGACGCCAGGAACTCGACCACCTCGAGGACCCCCTCGAGCGGTTCTTCAGCGAGGCAGCCCGCGTGCGCGATGCAGTCCAGGCGCAACTGGGGCCGGCAGCCTCATGACGGCGGCGGGCACCACTCTCGGCTTCAGCCATGCCGAGCGGCCCCGCGTGCTGCTCGTCGACGACGATGAGGTGAACCTGATGCTGGTGTCGGCTGCGCTGACCCAGCACGGCTTCGACATCACCGAGGCCACCGACGGCGAGTCGGCCCTGCGCCTGCTGCGCGACTGGACGCCCGACCTGGTGGTACTCGATGCCCGCATGCCGGGGCTGGACGGCTTCGAGACCTGCCGCGAGCTGCGGCGCATGTACGGCTTCGAGAACATCCCGGTGCTGATGCTCACCGGCCTCGACGACGAAGGCTCGATCAACAAGGCGTACCAGGCCGGCGCCACCGACTTTTTCGTCAAGTCCAACCAGTGGAGCCTGCTGGCCGGCCGCCTGCGCTACATGCTGCGGGCCTCGCGGACCAACCTGGAGCTGGCCCGCAGCAAGTCCAAGCTGGCCCGCGCGCAGGATCTCGCCCGCATGGGCAGCTTCGACTGGTGGTACGACCCGAGCCTGCCGCTCAGCCGCGGGCTGGATCTTTCGGAAGAGGCGCTGCGCGTCTTCGGCTTCGGCCCCGACGACCAGCCGGGCCTGAACTACCTGATGCGCTCGATCCCGCCGTCGGATCGCCGCGCGCTGCTCCGTTCGGCCCGCGAGGTGCTGCAACAGGTCTCGGTCTTCGCCACCGACGTGCCGATGAACCTGCCCGACGGGCGCTTCCGCATCCTGCACGTCGAGGCCGAGCCCGAGTTCGCCGAGCACGGCCACTGCATCGGCTACACCGGCATCGTGCAGGACGTGACCGACCGCCGCCAGGCCGAGGACACCGTGCGCCGGCTGGCCAACAACGACGCGCTCACCAGCCTGCCGAACAGGCGCCAGCTGGTCTGGCGCACCGAGCGCGCGCTGGAGTACGCGCGCCGCCTGGGCCACCAGGTGGCCCTGCTGATGATCGACCTCGATCGCTTCAAGAACATCAACGACACCCTCGGCCACACCGCGGGCGACGAGCTGCTGATCGAGGTCGCCGCGCGGCTGCGCAGCTGCGTGCGCCACTCCGACCAGATCGTCGAGGGCGTCGTCGAGTCCGCCGGCACGCGCACCCACCGCTCGCTGGAGGCGGTGGGCCGCCTGGGCGGCGACGAGTTCATCGCCCTGCTGCCCGAGGTGGGCGACGAGCACGACGCCGAGCGCGTCGCCCAGCGCATCCTCGATGTCCTGCGCGAGCCGGTCTATGCCGGCGGCCAGGAGTGCTTCGCCACCGCCAGCGTCGGCATCGCGCTGTACCCGCGCGATGGCACGAACGTGCACGACCTGATGCGCAACGCCGACGTGGCGATGTACCGCGCCAAGGACGACGGCCGCAACCGCCTGTCGGTCTACAGCCCCCAGGGAGCCACGCGCGGCCGCGAGAAGCTCGAGCTGGAGACGGCGCTGCACAAGGCCATCGAGCGCGACGAGCTGGTGCTGCACTACCAGCCGCAGGTCGAGATCTCCACCGGCCGCATGGTCGGCGTCGAGGCGCTGATGCGCTGGAGGCGCGGCGACATGCTGGTGCCGCCCAACGAGTTCATCCCGCTGGCCGAGGTGACCGGCCTCATCGTGCCGATGAGCGAGTGGGTGCTGCGCGAGGCCGCCAAGCAGGCCCGCGAGTGGCAGAAGGAGTTCGGCTTCGACGGCACGGTGGCCGTCAACATGCCCTACCGCATGTTCCTGCAGAAGGACATGGTCGAGCTGGTGCACGCCGCGGTCAGCCCGTATGGCCTGCCTCACCGCATGATCCAGCTCGAGATCACCGAGGAGAGCCTGGTCAAGGACCTGCAGAGCATCCAGCCGACGCTGCAGCGCCTGAACGAGATGGGCGTGCAGATCTCGGTGGATGACTTCGGCACCGGGTATTCGTCGCTCTCGCGCCTGACCGACCTGCCGATCTCCGAGGTCAAGATCGACCGCTCCTTCGTCAAGAACATGGCGGTGACCCACAAGGGCACGGCCGTGGCGAGGACCATCATCGCGCTGGCCCAGGTGCTGGAGCTGAGGGTGATCGCCGAGGGCGTGGAGACGCTGGCGCAGCAGCAGGCCCTGGTCAACGAGGGCTGCGACCTGATGCAGGGCTTCCTCTACTCGCGCCCGGTGCCGGGCGAGCAGATCGGCCCCTGGAACCAGCAGCAGATCATCGCCGGGCAGGGCGACTGGCAGCACAGCGCGCCTGCGCCTCGTGCCGCTCGCCGCGAACACGGCGTCTGAGCTTTTCGCTTCGGCGAGGTCCCGCATGAACACCCCGGCCCAGATCGCCAAGGCGGCGCTGCGCCGACTGGCCGTCGCCAAGCTCGAGCCCACGCCCGAGAACTACGCCCAGGCCTGGGCCGAGGAGAGCGGTGATGCCCGCGCCGGTGGCGGCCTGCCGCCGCGGGCAAAGCCGTTGGCCGAGCGGATGGCGCAGCGCCTGTCCGAAGACCCGGCGCAGCGCGCGGAGCTGGTGCAGCTGCTGCTCGAAGGTGCATGGGAAGACGCGCAGCGCTGGCTGGAGCGAAGCGGCGAAGCGGCCGCCGCGCAGTCGCAGGCCTGGGCGCAGCTGATCGAGAAGCTGACCCGCGGACTCGAGCGCGGCGGCAAGCAATGGACCAGCGCGCGCAAGAAGGAGAGCCTGCAGCGCGTGCTCGATTCCAGCCGCGGCGACATGCAGCGCCTGCTGCACCGGTTGCGCCAGCTGGTCGGCTCCTGGGACGGCGATGAAGCCTCGCCCGCGCCGGTGGCCCCCGAGGTCGAAGCCGCCCGGTCGGCGGCGAGCGAAGCAGGACCGCTGGCGGTGCCCGCCGCGACGGATGCCTGGCCTTCGGTCGTCGTGCCGCTGCAAGGCACGGTGCAGGTCGCGCTGCCCGCCGATTCGGAGCGGGCCATGGAATTGGCCGACGAGCTGAAGGCGGTCGCCGACCGCATCGCCGCCGAAGGCGCCACGCCCGAGCTGGCGGCCGAGACGAGCGCCCTGTGCCAGAGGGCGAACCGCCTGCTCGCCCACCGGCACCACCTGCTCGACCAGGTCCACCAGCTCAGCCGCGAGCTGACCGAAGGCCTCACCGAGCTGGCCGAGAGCGACAGCTGGGTGCAGGGCCAGGTGGCCAGCCTGCGCGAGCGGCTGTCCGGCCCGCCCAGCGCACGCGCGGTCCAGTCGGCCAGCCTGCTGCTGGCCCAGGCGCGCAGTCGCCAGCGCGAGGTGCGCGGCGAGCGCGACAAGGCCCGAGATGCGCTGAAGCAGCTCATCCAGCGCATGCTGGCCGAGCTCGGCGAGCTGGACCAGCACACCGGCCGCTTCAGCGAAGGCATGCTGCGCTACGCCGAGACGGTCGAGCGGGCGGATTCGCTGGAGTCGCTGGCGGGCGTGGTGCGCGAGATGGTCGACGAGAGCCGCGCGGTGCACGGGCTGGTGTCCAGCACGCGCGAGAGGCTGGCGGGCGAGCACCAGCGCGCGAGCGAACTCGAAGAGCAGGTGCGCTCGCTCGAGGCCGAGCTGCGCAGGCTGTCCGAAGAAGTCGGCACCGATGCGCTCACGCAGGTCGCCAACCGCCGGGGCCTGATGCAGGCCTTCGAGGCCGAGCGCTCGCGGCTGGAGCGTGACGGCGGGCCGCTGGCCGTCGGCCTGCTCGACATCGACAACTTCAAGCGCCTGAACGACAGCCTCGGCCACGCCGCCGGCGACCAGGCGCTGGTCGCGCTCGCGCAGCACGTGCGCCGGTCGCTGCGGCCGGTGGACATCGTGGCCCGCTTCGGCGGCGAGGAGTTCGTCGTGTTGTTGCCCGGCACGCCGGTCGACGAGGCACAGAAGGTCCTCACCCGGCTGCAGCGCGAGCTCAGCGCCAGCCTGTTCATGCACGAGGGCAAGGAGGTCTTCGTGACCTTCTCCGCCGGGGTGACGCCCTATCGGCTGGGCGAGAAGGTGGAGCAGGCGCTCGAACGCGCGGACGAAGCGCTGTACGAGGCCAAGCGCACGGGCAAGAACCGGACGTGCGTGGCCTGATGCCATGAGCCGCTCGCGCTGGCTCGATGCCATCGTCGTGCGCACGGTGCGGTCGATCGACGAGGCCACGGGCCGCCCCGACGACCACGATGCGGTGCAGGCCGCGGCGCAGGTGGCCGGTGGAGCACGCGAGCGCATCGTCGCCTGGGCCTGGGCCCGTGCCGGGCGGCTGGGGTTGGACGAGGAGATCGAGCGCTGGCGTGTGCTGCTGCCCTGGCTGCTGGGCGGCGCGGCGGTGGTGGTGGGTCTTCTCTCGGTGCCGTTGCTCAAGTCAGTGATCGGACACGACCGGCACATCAATCTGCTGGGCGCCCTGGCGGCAGTGCTGGCGCTTCCGACCTTGAGCCTGCTGCTGTGGTGCGCCAGCCTGCTGATGGGGCAGGGGCACGCCGGCGGCGGCCTCGCGCGCGGCGTGGTGGCCTTGTCCATGCGGCTGCCGGGCCTGCGCACGCGCCACAGCCCGCGCCTGTGGGCAGCGGCGATAGAGACGCTGCGCGAGGCCGGCCTGGGCCTGTGGGCGCTGGGTGCGCTGAACCACGCTTTCTGGATCCTGGCTTTCAGCGGCATCCTCGTCGGCCTGCTGGCCAGCTTCGCCTTCTGGTCCTACACGCTGGGCTGGGAAACCACCATCCTCAGCGCAGGCGTCTTCGCCTCGATCGTGCAGGCCATCGGCTGGCTGCCGGCACGGCTGGGCTTCCCGGTCATCGACCCCGGCCTGGCCAATGTCTCGGCCGCTGTCGGAGACCAGGCCTCGCGCGCCTGGTGGCTGATCGGCTGCACGCTGGTCTACGGACTCCTGCCTCGGCTGGTCGGGCTCGCGGCCTGCGCGGCGGTGGCCTGGCGGCGCTGGCCGGCGCTGGGTGGGGCGGACGTCGATTCGGCGACGGGCCGCGAGCTGGCCGAACGCATCGGCCGGGTCGCGGCATCGGCGGCGATGGCGCCGCCGCCTGCGCGGGCCGATGGCCCTCGGGTGCCCCTGGCGTTGCTCGGCCTGGAGTTGCCCGAGGCCGGCTGGAGCCTCGATCCGCTGCCGGTGCCGCTACCCGCCGGGGCCTGGTCGCAGGCCATCGCCGGCACGGCCGAGGAACGCCGCCTGGCCATCGAACGCGCGATGCAGACGCGGCCGAGCCGCCTGCTCGTGGCCTGCCGCGCCGCTGCAACGCCGGACCGCGGCACCGAGAACTTCCTGCTTGCGGTCGTCGCGCCGGCGGGGCAGGCGGCGCTCTGGCTGCAGGGCGAGCATGAGCACCCGGCCTGGCGGCCCTGGCTGGAGCGCTCCGGCCTGCACGAGCTCATGCTGCTGCGCGATGCCCGGGCGGCCCGCGCATGGCTGGCCGGGGAGACGCATGCCTGAAGCGAGCCAAGCACCCCTGCGCCTGGTGGTCGTCGGCCACGTCAATGCCGGCAAGACGACACTGATCCGGTCGCTGGCCCGGCAGGCAGGCTTCGGCACCGTGGCTGCGCTGCCGGCGAGCACGGAGAAGGTCGAGTCGCTCGAGCTGATGCTGGGCGATGCGCGCCTGTCGTGGGTCGACACGCCGGGCTTCGAGGACCCGGTGGCGCTGGGCGAACGCTTTGCCCGCCTGACCCAGCCCGCGCCTGCCGAACGGCTGAAGGCCCTGCTGCAGCAGCCGGAGGTGGTGGTGGGCCATGCGGCCGAATGGCGTGCGCTCGGCGCCGCGCTGGAGGCGGACGCGCTGGTGCTGGTCATCGACAGCGTCGAGCTGGTGCTTCCCAAGCACCGCAGCACCCTCGAGCTTCTGCGGGCCTGCGGACGGCCGGTGGTGGCGGTCCTGAACCGGCCGGGCCATCCCGAGGCACGACCGCAGGAGTGGGCGTCGGTGCTGGCTGACCACGGGGTGAACGACGTGCTCCGGCTGGACGCCTTCACCCGCGCGCCGTTGGCCACGCTGGCCCTGATGCGCGCGCTGGGCGGGCTGCTGTCGACGCGGCGGCCCCTGGCGGCGGGCCTGGAGGCGGCCTGGCTCGACGAGGGGCGGCGCCGGCGCGACGCCAGCCTGGCGATCGTCGCGGAAACCCTGGTGAGCCTGGCGGCCCGCCGCGAGACGCTGGCCAGGGCGGACGTGGCGGACGCCGCCCGCAAGCAGCAGGCGATCGACCGGTTCCGTAGCGGCGTCGTCGCCGAGGCCGAGGCCGCCGAAGGCCTGTTGAGAGCCCATCGCGGATTTCCGCCAGCCGAGGGCCGGGAGGGCCCCGCGACGGCGCTGGTGGCGGGCCTGGCCGGCCGCTGGGAGGATGACCTCTTCAACCCCGAGGTGCTGAAGGATGCGGGCAGCAAGCTGGCCGGCGGCGCGGCCCTCGGCGCGGCCATCGGCCTGGGCGCCGACGTGGCCCTGGCCGGGCTCTCCCTCGGCGCGGGCGCGGCCCTCGGCGCGGCGGTCGGCAGCATCGCGAGCCAGGGCCTGGCGCCCACCGGCCGCAAGCTGCTTCACCGCGTGACGGGCCAGCTGGACCTGACCCTTGAAGACGCGGCGCTGGTGGTGCTCGCCGGCCGCCTGCTCGCGGTGGACGATGCGCTGGAAAGCCGCGGCCACGGAGCGACCGGCCCGTGGGAGCCCGCTCTTCCCGGGGCCTTCGGCGACGCCGCGGCCGACGAGCTGGTCCAGGCGCTGATGCCCGCCCGTGGCCATCCGGAGTGGGCGGCGGGACCAGGGCTGGAAGCGGCCGATCCCACTCGTCGCAAGCTGGTGTCCCGCCTGGCTGCGCAGCTGGCCGGCATGAAGCGAGCGCCAGGGGCATGAACGGGTGCCACCCGATGGTGGCCGTCGCCATCCCGGGGCCCAATATGATTCGAGCCCAGCGCCTGCCTGCATTGCCTTGGAGGGTCAGTTGGCGCCCCGAGGGCCGGCCCGTCCGCTGTCACATGCCCAAGCACATCACCTTCGAAGCCTGGCTGGCGCGCTCACTGCCGGCCTTGCTGTTGTGGGCGATGACCGCGATCACGGCGCAGGCCGCCTCGCTCGATGCCTGGCGAGAGCAGGTTGAGCAGGCCCGCATGCTGGCCGACAACGACGGCCCAGCCGCCTACCAGCAGGCCTTGAAGCTGCAGGCGGCATTGCCTGGCGACGCCCCACCGGCCGACCGGGCGCGCGTGCTCAACCTGCTGTCGCGCACCGAGATCCACCTCGTGATGACGAAGCAGGCCGGCGAGCATGCCGAGCAGGCGCTTCGGATAGCGAGCGCGGCCGGCGACCGTGTCGGCCAGGCCGAGGCCGAAATCAACCTGGCGCTCACCGCCGTCAACGAGGGCAGGATCGAGAGCCTGGTCGAAAGGTCGACCCAGAGCGTCGCGGCGCTCGAGGGCGTCACCGACCAGCCGGCCCTGCTGGCCGAGGCGCTGCTGCGGGCCGCGGTCATGTACCGCCGCATCGGGCAGCTCGACGAGTCGGTGACCATGGCCATGCAAGGCATGGACATCGCGCAGCGCTCGGGCAACTCGCTGGCGCTGGTCTATGCGCACCACGGCATGGCGCTGTCCTACGACCAGAGCGGCCGGATCGACGAGGCCATCGCGCAATACGAGCAGATGCGGCGCGATGCGCAGCGGGCCGGCTCGAAGATCCTCGAGGCCTATGCGCTGCTGGGCGTGGCCGGAATGATTTCCCAGCGCGGCCAGCATGCCGACGCCGAGCAGATGATCCGGCAGGCCGTCGGCATGTTCGAGGCGACCCGCACGCCCTCCAACATCGCGCTGTCGCGCTATACCCTGGCCCTGAACCTCAAGGATCAAGGGCGCATGGCCGAGGCCATGGCCGAGATCGGGCGGGCCGTCGCCGGCTACGAGGCCTGGCCCCACCGGATCGGGATGTGGTTCGCGCTGAAGCTGCGCAGCCAGCTGTACGAGGCGCGGGGCGACCGGGCTGCGGCGAAAGCGGATGCCGACCGCGGCTATGAGCTCGCGATGGAGATGGGGTTCGCGTACTACCGCGCCGAGAGCGCCCGCCGCCTGGCGCAGCTGGCGGCGGCGGCCGGCGACTACAGGCGCGCCTACGCACTGTCGACCGAGGCCACCGAGATGCAGGCGCGCGCTGCGGCCGAGCGCAGCGCGACGCGCATGCTCGAGCTCTCGCAGCGCTACCGCAACGAGACGCGCCAGCGCGAGCTGGCCGAGCTGCAGCGCCGCGGCGAGCAGCAGGCGGCCGCGCTGCAGGCGCGCGAGCTGGAGCAGCGCTGGCTGTGGACGGTGCTGGCCGGCAGCGTCACTGCACTGCTCGGCACGGGGGTCTTCGTGATGCGCCTGCGCCGCTCCCGCAAGGAGCTGCAGGACCAGACCCGCATCCTGCGATCCGTGCTCGACGGCATCGGCGATTCGGTGCTCGTCGTCGACGCGAAGGCCGAGCTCGTGCTGATGAACCCCGCGGCGGAGAAGCTGGCCGGCTCCGGCCTGACCACCGGCCGCGAAGGCAACTGGCCCAGCCGCTTCGGCCTTTACCTGGCCGACCGGCACACCCCCTGTCCGATCGACCAGCTCCCGCTGGCACGCGCGCTGCGCGGCGAGTCGGTCGATCACCTGGACCTGTTCATGCGGCTGGCGAGCGAGCCCGAAGGGCAGGGCCGCTGGCTGACGGTCACCTGCCGTCCGCTGCGAGACGAGCGCGGTGTCATCCGCGGCGCGGTGGCGGTCTTCTCGGACACGACCGTGCGCCGCAGCGCCGAGGAGGAGGTGCGCGCCCTGGCGGCCAGCCTGGAGCAGCGCGTGAAGGAGCGCACCGAGCAGCTCGAGCAGGCGCAGCACGCCGCCGAGGCCGCCACGCAGGCCAAGAGCGAGTTCCTCGCCAACATGAGCCACGAGATCCGCACGCCAATGAACGCGATCCTCGGCATGTCGCACCTCGCCCTGCAGACCGGCCTCGACGCGC
>CAMLGG010000171.1 GCA_946479475.1 uncultured Ideonella sp.
TGGTGTTGTCCGGGTTGCGCACCTCCCACCGTTCGGCCTGAGCCTGTCGAAGGCGAGAGACCTGTGCAGTGGGCCCTTCGACAAGCTCAGGGTGAACGGTGCAGGTGGGTGCCGATCGGGCTGAGCCTGTCGAAGCCGCTCAGCGAACCACCTGCGTCTGCGCCAGCCGCCTGGACTGCGCCGGGTCGCGGAAAACGAGCGGATGCTCCGTCATCGACGGCGAGCCGCTCTCGGCCCTGGCCACCGCCTCGACCACCTTCGCGTGGTGCGGGCTCTTCACGCAAACCGGATCCGCGGCCGCCGGATCGTTGGCGATGAGGTAGGCCTGGCAGCGGCAGCCGCCCAGGTCCTCTTCCTTGTGCTCGCAGCTCGCGCAGGGCTGCTTCATCCAGCCGGTACCACGGTAGCGGTTGAAGCCCTCGGAGTCGAACCAGATGTCGCGCAGGCCCTGCTCGCGCACGTTCGGGAACGCCAGGCCCGGCAGCATCTTCGCGGTGTGGCAGGGCAAGGCCGTGCCGTCGGGCGTCACGGTGAGGAACATGCTGCCCCAGCCGTTGACGCACTTCTTGGGCTTGCCCTCGTGGTAGTCCGGCGCGACGAAGAAGATGCGCATCCGGCCTTCGAGCTTCTTGCGCCAGGCGTCCGTCACCTCCTCGGCCCGGCGCAGCTGCTCTCGCGTGGGCAGCAGGTGGTCGCGGTTGAGGTAGGCCCAGGAGTAGTACTGCGTGTTGGCCAGCTCGATGTACTCGGCCCCGAACTCGGCGGCCATGCCGATGATGCGGTCGATGTGGTCGATGTTGAGCCGGTGGATCACCACGTTCATCACCATCGGCCAGCCCTGCTCCTTGATGGTCTGGGCGACCTTGTTCTTGAGCTCGAAGGTCTTGGTGTGCGAGAGGAAGTCGTTCATCTCCCGCGTCGAATCCTGGAACGACAGCTGGACGTGGTCGAGGCCCGCCTCCTTCAGCGCCGCGGCCCTCGCCGGCGTCAGGCCGACGCCCGAGGTGAGGAGGTTGGTGTAGTACCCGAGCCGATGGGCCTCGGCCACGATCAGCTCGAGGTCGTCGCGCACCAGCGGCTCGCCGCCGGAAAGACCGCACTGCACCGCGCCGAGTTCGCGGCCCTGGCGCAGCACGCGGATCCAGTCGTCCGTCGATAGCTCGCCGCCCTGCGCCGCATAGTCGACCGGGTTGTAGCAGAACACGCAGTGCAGCGGGCAGCGGTAGGTCAGCTCGGCCAGCAGCCACAGCGGCGGGCCCGGTCGGACGCCTTCGTTCATTCCCACACCAGCCATCCCTGCCCGGCCGCCATCTCGATGAAGGCCACCACGTCGGGCCTCAGGCCTTCGGCCTCGAAGGTCTGCTCCAGGTCCGCCACGATCGCTGCCACTTCGCTGCGGCCGTCGCAGCGCTTCATGATCTCGCCGGCCGTGCCGTTGAGCTTCACCATGCCCTCGGGATAGAGCAGGACGTGGCAGTCCTGCACCTGCTCCCACTGCAGGCGGAACCCAGGGCCGACGCGCGGCCGGCTGAGATCGGTCAGGGCGGCACTCACTCCTTGACTCCGTACTTCAGCGCCATCGCGTCGTTCATCGTCCACAGGATGTCGAGCTTGAACTGCAGGATCTCCAGCGCCCGCTCCTGGAGCGCTCGCGTGTCGAAGTAGTCCAGCGTGATCGACAGGCCCTGTTCCACGTCGCGTCGCGCCTGGCTCACCCGGTTGCGGAAGTAGGACAGGCCTTCGGGCTCTATCCACTTGTAGTGCTCGGGCCAGGTCGCCAGTCGCTGCTTGTGGATCTCCGGCGCGAAGAGCTCGGTGAGTGACGAGCACACCGCCTCCTGCCAAGGCGCACGGCGCGCGAAGTTCACGTAGGCATCCACGGCGAAGCGCAGCGTCGGCAGCACGTGGCGCTGATCCTCCACCTCCTCGCGCGTCAGGCCCACGGCCTCGGCCAGGCGCAGCCAGGCCTCGATGCCGCCGGGATCCTTCACGCCGCCGATCTCGAAGCCGTCGTGGTCCAGGATGCGCTGGATCCACCCGCGGCGGACCTCGCGATCCGGGCAGTTCGACATCACCGCGGCGTCCTTCACGGGGATGGCGATCTGGTAGTAGAAGCGGTTGGCCACCCAGCCGCGGATCTGCTCCGGCGTGGCCTTGCCGGTGTTGAGCATCACGTTGAAGGGATGGTGGATGTGGTACGAGCGGCCGCGCTCGCGCAGCTTCGCCTCGAACTCCGTGCGGCTCCAGGCCGGTTCCTTGCTCGCCATGTCTGCTCTCGCCCTAAAGCACTATGGTCATGTGGTCCTCGCAGACCTCGATGCCCTGGCGGCCGAGCACCGCGCGTTCACCGGAGTCCTCGTCGAGGATGGGATTGGTGTTGTTGATGTGGATGAGCAGCCGCCTCGTCGTCCGGGGCAGGCGGCCCAGCCACTCGATCATCCCGCCCGGCCCCGACTGCGGCAGGTGGCCGATGTCGCGCGCCGTCTTGCGCGAAAGGCCCAGGCCGATCATCTCGTCGTCGGTCCAGAAGGTGCCGTCGACCATCACCGCGTCGGCGCCCGACATGACGTCGAACAGCGCCGGCGTCATCTCGCCCAGGCCGGGCGCGTAGAAGACGCCGTGGCCGCTTCGCCGGTCGGTGATCAGCATGCCGATGTTGTCGCCCGGCACCGATTGCTCGCGGTGCGGCGAATAGGGCGCGGCCTTGCTCGAAAGCGGCATCGCGCGGAACTGCAGGTCCGGCACGCCGGCCACGGTGAAAGACTCTCCCTCCAGCCCGATGCGGTGGCGCTCGACGCCGCAGAAATGCCCCAGCACCCGCAGGATGGGGTTGCCGCGGCTGAGGTCTTCCTCGACCGGGTCGGTGCACCACAGCGGCAGCGGGCTGCCGCGCTCGCGCAGCATGAACAGGCCCGTGGAGTGGTCGATCTGGCCATCCATCAGCACCACGCCGGCGATGGCGGTGTCGCGCAGGGCGCGCGCAGGCTGCAGGATCGGGTTGGTGCGGATCTGCTCGAGGATGTCGGGCGAGGCGTTGAAGAGAACGCCGTCCGAGCCCTCGTCCGCTTGAACGAAGATGGAGGACTGGGTCCGCGCCTTGGCCCGCACGCTGCCGTCGCGCCAGCCGGCGCAGTTGTGGCAGTTGCAGTTCCACTGGGGGAAGCCGCCGCCGGCGGACGAACCGAGAACGGTGATGCGCATCGTGGCGGGGCCTCGCGGATACGGGCCCCGGGCGTCGAGCCCGGGGCTGGATGCAGGTTCAGCTCAGCGTGCAGCGACGTACATCGTGATCTCGAAGCCGAAGCGGTAGTCGGTCGCGGTGGGGGTCTGCCATTTCATCGGGAGTCTCCTTGAGAGGTGGCACAGCAGCCGACCGGCCACTGCGGGGATGCGTCTATCCCGTGAGGCATGGTCGCCCCACGCCCGCCTGCGGCCCAGCCCCCGGATCATGAATGGAGCCTCATGATTTTCATGATTCGCCCGACGAGCATCCAGCATCTACCATCGACGATGTGCCAGCCGCCTCGTCACTGCTCCACCCTGACACACCGCCACTGCGGATCCACGAGATCGCGGTGAGCCACGGCCACGTGTTGAACGTGCAGGAGCACGGCAACTCCGAAGGCATCGCGGCAGTGGTCTTGCACGGCGGACCCGGCTCGGGCTGCACGCCGCTGCAGCGGCGCTTCTTCGACCCGGCCCGCTACCGCATCGTCTGCATCGACCAGCGCGGCGCCGGCCTGAGCCGCCCGCGCGGCGAGACCGCCCACAACACGACGGCCGAACTGCTGGATGACCTGCGCACGGTGCGTGAGGCGCTGGGCATCGCACGTTGGCTCGTCGTCGGTGGCTCGTGGGGCGCGGCGCTCGCGGTGGCCCACGCCGCCGCGCAGCCGCAGGCCGTCAGCGCCCTGCTCTTGCGCTCCAGCTTTCTTGCGCGGGCCGAGGACGTCGCCTGGTTCTTCGAAGGCGCGTCCGATGCACAGCCGCAGGCCTGGCGCGCGCTGAGGGCCGCCGTTCCCGAGGGCCCGCTGCTGCCCCGGCTGGCCGAGGAGCTCGCGCAGGCCGACCCCCGGCGCCGCCGGGCGGCCGCGCTGGCCTGGGCGCGATGGGAGCAGGCGCTGGCCACCGGGCAGCGGGATGACACCGTGCCGGCGGTCGAAGTGCTCGACGCGCTCGTCGACCGCTACCGCGTGCAAAGCCACTACCTCCTGCACAACTGCTGGCTGGACGCGCCCTCGCTGCTCGAACGCTGCGAAGCCATCCCGCCCGTGCCCACCCTGCTGCTTCACGGCACCGCCGATCGCGTGTGCCGCCCCGAAGGCGCCCTCGCCTTGCGCCGCGCCCTGCCCCACGGCGAGCTGCGGTGGATGGACGGCGCGGGCCACGATCCGACGCATCCGGTGATGGCGGCCGCGATGGTCGGTGCCCTGGAAACCTGCGCCCGGCACGGCCGGTTCACGCCATGACGCTGCGGCTGAAGATCAACCTCATCGTCGGCGCCCTCACCGTGCTCTTCGCGGCATCGGTGATCGCCTTGCAGCTGCGCAGCATGCGCGAGTCGGTGCACGAGGAGGTGCTGGCCGCCAACCGCGTCGCGGCCCAGCTGCTCAACCGCACCGCCTGGCGCTACGCCGCACAGGGCACGCCGGCGATGCTGGCGTTCCTGCAGGGCGTGGGGCGGGTGCGCTCGAACGACATCGAGCTCTTCGATGCCGAAGGCAACAGCCTCTACCGCTCGCCGCCCTCGCCCTACAAGGCCGGGCGCGACGCGCCGGACTGGTTCGAGGCCCTGATCTCGCCGCCGCCCTCGGTGCAGTCCATCGAGTTCCCCGACGGCAAGCTGGTGGTGCGCGCCAACGCCTCTCGCGCAGCCGTCGATGCCTGGGACTACACGCGCTGGCTGGCCGGCGGGGCGGCGGTGCTGCTGATCGTGTTGAACACGCTGGTGTTCTGGCTGGTCGGGCGTACCGCGCGTCCGTTCGGCAAGATCGTGGAGGCGCTCAACCAGGTCCAGGCGGGCCGGTTCGACGTCAGCCTTCCGCCGCTGGCCGGCACCGAGGCGGCCGCGATCGGCAGCGCGTTCAACCGCATGGTGCGCGACCTGAACGCCCACATCGATTCCGAGAAGCGCGCGGTGCGGGCCGAGATGCAACTCTCCGACAGCCGGGAGCTCACGCGATGGACAGAGCAGCACGTCGAGCAGGAGCGCCTGCTGATCGCACGCGAGCTGCACGACGAGCTCGGCCAATCGGTCACCGCGATCCGCAGCATGGCGCTGTCCATCGCCCAGCGTGTCGGCCCGCTGGACGCGCAGGCCGAGCAGGCGGCGCGGCTGATCGCCGAGGAGTCGTCGAGGCTCTACGACGCAATGCACGGCATCATCCCGCGGCTCACGCCGCTGGTGCTCGACAACTTCGGACTGGCCGATGCGCTGCGCGACCTGACGGAGCGCACCCGCCGCCTTCAGCCCGACGTGGACATCCAGCTGCAGCTGGACCTCGGCCCGGCGAACCTGCCCGCGGAACTGGCCTTGACGCTGTACCGCGCGGCCCAGGAGGGCATCACCAACGCCCTGCGGCATGGGGAAGCGCGTCGCCTGCAGCTGAGCGTGCGCGCCGACGAACGGCATGTCGAGCTGACCCTCGTCGACGACGGCAAGGGCCTGTCCGCCGACTGGACCCAGCGCACCGGGCACTACGGACTGCGCTGGCTCGCCGAGCGGGCACAGGCCCTGCATGGCCGGCTGGATGTCGAGCCGGCTGCTCCACGCGGGGTACAGCTGCGGCTGCGAGTGCCGCACGTCTCGAATGCGCCTGTGGAGACCGAATGATCCGAGTGATGCTTGTCGACGACCATGCCCTGGTGCGAATGGGGTTCCGCATGCTGCTGGCCGATGCGCAGGTCGAGGTGGTGGCCGAGCTGCAGACCGGCGAGCAGGCTTGCAGCGAGTACGCCCGCGTGAGGCCCGACGTCGTGGTGATGGACCTGTCGATGCCCGGCATGGGCGGCCTCGAAGCCGTGAGGCGCCTGATAGCGCAGGATCCGAAGGCCCGCATCCTCGCCCTTTCGGCCCACGAAGACACAGCCCACCCGCGCCGGGTGCTCCGCGCTGGCGCACTGGGCTATCTCACCAAGCGCAGCGCACCCGATGCGCTCATCGCCGCGGTGAGCGCAGTCGCGGCCAACGAGGCCTACGTCGACGCGCAGACGGCGCGCGCGC
Organism: uncultured Ideonella sp.; assembly: GCA_946479475.1. The sequence goes on from CAMLGG010000171.1 coordinate 6,224, forward strand.
TGGCCATGGCGCAGGTCAAGGGAGAGACGAGCCCGACCGAGGCCCTCAGCGAACGCGAGTTCTCCGTCTTCCTGCAGCTCGCGCGCGGCCAGACGGTGGCCCAGATCGCCGACAACCTCAAGCTCTCGCCCAGCACGGTCGGCACCCACCTGTACCACATCAAGCAGAAGCTCGGCGCCAGCAACCAGTCGGAGCTCACCCTGGTGGCGCTGCAGTGGGGCCTCATCCAGATCTGATCTCTGCCAGCGCTTGCCGCGGCAATACTTGTTCTTCCTGAGGGTAAACCCTCAACCATGGCACGCTTGTTGCCTCGTACCAGTACATACCCGGGTTGATTTCCGCGGGATGCTGTCTGGAGGTGCGCCATGCGCTGGCTGTTCTTGATGTTCTTGGCACTGGCCAGCGGCGCAGCATCGTGCGAGGGCATCGGAGAGGTGCTCGAACGCTCCCAGCAGGTGCGGATGGATGCCCACCCGGCGGTGGATCCGACGGCGCCGGCCGCGGTGAAGATCCGCGCCAGCTTCCAGACGGTGATCGGCGCCACGGGGCAGTTGCCCGCGCTGGAGCTCAGGGTCGTCTCCGGCGCACCGCTGGCCGAAACGCTGCAGGGCCGCGTCATCGTGGTGGACGAGTCGCTGGCCGAGGCGCGCGAGAGCGATCGCCTCTTCGTGCTGGCCCACGAGGTGGGCCACGTGGCCCTCAGGCACTGGCCGCAGATGCGCAAGCTCTACCAGGCCTACATCCCTGGCGAGGTCGTCCGCCAGCACACCGACTCGGTCGCCAACCTGCTCGGCTACGACGCCTCGGCGCTGGCCCACAAGCAGGAGATGGAGGCGGACACCTACGCCATGCGCATGCTCCGGTCCATCGGCCATCCTCCCGACGAGGCCTGCCAGGCCCTGATGATGCAAGGGGTGCACGGCGATTCGCCGACGCACCCCGGGACGATGAAGCGGATCGCCTCGCTGCGGCAGGCCGCAGCGGAGGATTCCGCCGCAGCGCACTCGCGCTGAACGGCGGTCAGGCCGCCACGTGGAACGACGCCATCGAGCCGCTGAGCCGGCTCGACTGCACCTTCAGCGATTGAGCCGCCGCGGCCAGCTGCTCGACCAGCGCCGCGTTCTGCTGCGTCATCGTGTCGATCTGCGAAATGGCCTGGTGAGTCTGGCCGATGCCGGCGGTCTGCGACTGGCTGGCCTCGGCGATGTCGCCGATGAGGCCGGCCACGCGCTTCACGCTGTCGAGGATCTCCTGCATGGTGCGGCCCGCCTCGTCGACCAGCTGCGAGCCGGCCGAGACCTTCTCCGTCGAGTCGCCGATCAGGGTCTTGATCTCCTTGGCGGCCGTCGAGCTGCGCTGCGCGAGGCTGCGCACCTCGGAGGCGACCACCGCGAATCCGCGGCCGTGCTCGCCCGCCCGCGCAGCTTCCACCGCGGCGTTCAGGGCCAGGATGTTGGTCTGGAAGGCGATGCCGTCGATCACGCCGATGATCTCGGAGATCCTGGCCGCGCTGCTGTTGATCTCTCCCATGCGCGCGATCACGTCGCGCATCATCGCGGCGCCGCGGGTGGCGACGTCGCTCGATTGGGTCACCACGCGACGCGCCTCGTTCGTGCTTTCCGAGTTGCTGCGCACGGTCTCGGCCAGGTGCTGCATCGAGCTGCTGGTCTCCTGCAGCGCGCTGGCCTGGCTCTCGGTGCGGGAAGACAGGTCGGAGTTGCCGCTGGCGATCTCCTCCGACGCGGTGTTCACGCTGGCGACCGTCTCGCGCACGTCGAGGACCATGGTGCGCAGCTTCTTGCGCATGCCGTTGAGCTCGGCGCGCAGCCAGGAGATCTCGTCACGCCCCGGCGAGTCGATCTTGGTTTCGAGGTCTCCGCCGGCGATCCGCACCACGCACTGCACCGTCGACTCCACCGACTCCTTGATGCTGCCGCGGATGAGCCAGCCGCCGGCCAGCGCCAGCAGGCAGCCCAGCGTCGACAAGCCACCGACGACCAGGGCGGCGGTGCCTGCCTCCGAGGAGCCGGTGCGCTGCAGGAAACCGACGGCGACGACGCCCACGGCCACCTGCATCACGACCATCGTGCTGAAGCCGATCACCACCCGCTTGACGAGGCTGACCCGACGAATCCATTCCATTTGCTGTCTCCTTGCAAGGCGCCCCAAAGGCGCCGCGCCGCCCAGTGGCGCTGGAGGTGTTTTCGGAAGGTCGTGTCGATGATCAAGGGTCCTTGAGCTCGAAGACCGGCCAACCTTCACGCATTGCGCGGTCGCGCAGGCGCTCGTCGGGGCGCACGACCACCGGGTGCGTCACTGCCTCGAGCAACGGGAGGTCGTTGGAGGAGTCGGTGTAGAACCAGGAGCGCTCGAAAGCGGAGAGCCCGCCGGCCAGGGGCGGCTGGCACTCGGCCAGCCACAGGCCGACACGCGTGACCTTGTGCTCGCGAAAACACGGCAGGCCGGCGATTTCTCCCGTCAAGGCGCCCAGCGGCGAGCCATCGACGGTCGCCGGCTCCGTGGCCACCAGGTGATCGACCTCGAACAGCCGCGCGAAGGGCTCGGCGATGAAGCGCGTGGTGGCCGTCACGATGGCGCACACGTCGCCCGCCTCCAGGTGGCGGTTGACCAGCGCCCGCATGGACGCCGGGACCCTCGCCGCCATCTGCATCTCGAATTCCCGACCCCATTGGTCGACCAAGGCACGGGGGAACTTGGCCAGCGGCGCCACGCTGGCGCGGTGCATGTCGTGGATGTCCAGCGAGCCGGCAACGTACTGGTGGCAATAGGCGAGGTAGTCCCCCGTGGCGCTTTCGGGCAAGGCGCCCTCCTCCACCAGGAACTGGATCCACGCCATGCCGCTGTCGAACGGAATGAGCGTGTGGTCGAGGTCGAAGAGCGCCAGGTTCATCGGATCACGCCGCGAGCGCCCCCACGTGGTCGGACAGGCGGGCGCGCACGGCGCCGCGCAAGGCGTTGCAGACGACGATCTCCTCGGCGGCGAAGAGATCCTCGCGCGAGAGGCTGCGCTCCGACGCTTGCCAGGCCGGGTCGGCGAGGAGCACGGCGCGCATCACCCCCGGCAGCGCTCCGTCCGCCACTGGAGGCGTCCACCAGCGGCCGGAAAGGCGGACGAAGACGGAGCTGCGGCCCCCCTCCACCAGGCGGCCGTCGGCCGTGAAGAAAAGACTGTCGAAGGCCCCCACCTCCTCCGCTGCCCGGACGCCGGCGTCGTACACGGCGCGCAGGGTGGTCTTGTGGGCAGACAGCGGGCGGATCTCTGCCAGCGGCCAGGGCGCCATCCTCAGGGTGACCTCTTCGCTGTCCAAGGGCTGCAGGGCCGCGTGTGCAAGTTGCAGCTGGCCATCGTGCGACAACTGCAGGCGCAGGCGATAGGCCACTCCCCGCACCAGCGTGGCCGAGCGCGTCTGCACCACCTCCAGGGCTTCGGCGCGGTCGAAGGTGAAACCCAGGGCGCGGGCACTGGCGCTGATCCGGTCGAGGTGCCGCTCCAGATGGCGCACGCCGCCGCCGGGCGTCACGAGCATGGTCTCGAAAAGACCGAAGCCCGGGTCGCGTCCGGTGAGGAAGCGCGCCTTGAGCAGGCACTCCTCGAACTCGTCGGCGGCGCGGCTGTCCTGGACGATGCCGGCGCCTATGCCCAAGGTCAGCGGTCTCAGGCCGCGCTCTGCCGCGCCGAGGGTCAGCGTGCGGATCGCCACGCTGAGGCAGAAGTCGCCGACGCGCTCGCCCGCCCTGGGTGCGTCGACCCAGCCGATCGCGCCGCAGTAAAGGCCTCGCGGCGTGGATTCGAGGCCGGCGATCAGGTCCATCGTGTGGTGCTTGGGGGCACCGGTGATGGATCCGCAGGGGAACACGCCACGCAGCAGCTCCGGCATGCCAATCCCGGCGCGCAAGCGGGCCTGCACGGTCGAGGTCATCTGGAACACGGTCGCATAGGGCTCGATGGCGAAGAGGGACGGGACCTTGACCGAGCCGACCTGCGCCACCCGACCGAGGTCGTTGCGAAGCAGGTCCACGATCATCAGGTTCTCGGCGCGGTTCTTGACGTCCTCGGCCAGCAGGCGTGCCGTCTCGCTGTCCCCTTCGGGGGCGATGAAGCGCGCCGCCGTGCCCTTCATCGGCCGCGCGGTCAGCAGTCCGGCGTCGCAGCGGAGGAAGAGCTCGGGCGAACACGACAGCACGTGGGTCGCCGGGCCGCCTTGTTCCGGCAGGGCGATGAAGGCACCGTAGCTCACCGGTTGTCGCGCCCGCAGGGCCCGGTACAGGGCGACCGGGGACCCATAGGCCCGGCCGTGCAGGCGATAGGTGTAGTTGACCTGGTAGGTCTCGCCCGCGGCGATGGCCTCGTGGATGGCTTCGATGCTGCGAATGAACTCTTCGCGGTCCACGCTCGGCTCGAGGTTCATCACGCCGCAGGCGTCGCCGGCATGGCCCTCGGCATCCTGCAGGCGGCGCAGCCAGAGCGCGACCTCGGGCGTGGCCAGGAGGGCGAGATCGCGGAACATGAGCACGCGCAGCGCCGAGCGGTCATCGGTTGAAAGCCGTCGCGTTCCGGCGTGCAGCAGCTTCGCGCCCCACTCGTAGTCGGCCAGGAGAACCGCGTGAAGGCCTCCGGCCTGGTCCGCCTCGACGTTCGCCCAAGTACTTTCGAGCGTGGAGGGATCGGTGCAGCGATGCTCGCGCACGAAGCCGGTGTAGAGGCGGCTCCTCGGTTGCTCTTGGGTAGCGGCCCGGTCGTCCAGCAGCGCGAAGCACTTCATGCGAGCCCCCTGGTGGCGCGCATGTGGAGGGGCGGCTTGCGCAGGTCCAGAGCCTTCGACAGGCTCAGGCCGAACGGGGGGTGGGACTGCGGACGAACCCCCACTCCGTTCACCCTGAGCTTGTCGACACGCCTGAGCTTGTCGAAGGGCCCGAGCATCCTGAGCTTGTCGAAGGGCCTGAGCATCCTGAGCTTGTCGAAGGGCCTGAGCATCCTGAGCTTGTCGAAGGGCCGCGTGCACAGGTGGCGAGCGTTCGACAGGCTCAGGCCGAACGGGGGGTGGGACTGCGGACGAACCCCCACTCCGT
>CAMLGG010000172.1 GCA_946479475.1 uncultured Ideonella sp.
GGGCTCGTGCTTGTCGTCCATCTTCACGCCGGTGGGGATGCCGCGGCCGTTGTCGATGACGGAGATCGAGTTGTCGGTGTGGATCGTGACGATGATGTCGTCGCAGTGGCCGGCCAGGGCCTCGTCGATGGAGTTGTCCACCACCTCGAAGACCAGGTGGTGCAGGCCGGTGCCGTCGGAGGTGTCGCCGATGTACATGCCCGGGCGCTTGCGCACCGCCTCCAGGCCCTCCAGGATCTGGATGCTGCTTTCGCCGTAGCCGCCTGATGCGTCGCCCTGCGGCGCGTTGGTCGGTTGCTGTTCTTCGGGAAGATCGCGGGAGTCGGTCATGTCAATCACTCAAAACAGGCGCTCCTGGGGCAGATCCGGCCTTGCCGGGCTGCCCCGCCCCTGTCGGGGGGCGGCGGTGCGCAGGTGCCGCCTGGGGCTCTTTAAAGCGCCGAAGCGGGCTGCCCCTGTGAGGAACTCGCCCGCCGGAAGATGGGTTCAGAGGCTGGTCAACCCGGTCAGATCCTCATCGGCATCACCACGTACTTGAAGCCCTCCTGCTCCGGCACGGTGATGAGCGCGGCGGACGAGCCGTCGTGCATCTCGAACTTCACCATCTCGTGCCCGATGTTGGCCAGGGCGTCCATCAGGTAGGTCACGTTGAAGCCGACCTCGATGGCCGGGCCGTCGTAGTCGATCTCCAGTTCCTCCTTGGCCTCCTCCTGCTCGGCGTTGGAGGAAGCGATCCGCATCACGCCCGGCTCGAAGTTCACGCGCACGCCCTTGAACTTCTCGCTGGTCAGGATGGCGGCGCGCTGCAGGCTGGCCAGCAGCGGCGCGCGGCCCAGCGTGACGATGTTCTTGTGGTTCTTGGGGATGACGCGGTTGTAGTCGGGGTATTTTCCCTCAACCAGCTTGGTCACGAACTCCATGCCCGAGAAGCTGAACTTGGCCTGGTTGCCGGCGAAGCGCATCTCGATGGTCGAGTCCGAATCCTTGTCGTCCCCCTTGCCGTCCTTGAGCAGGCGCATCAGCTCGAGCACCGTCTTGCGGGGCAGGATCACCTCCTGCTTGGGGATGTCCGTCTCGAGCTGGGCCTGCGCCAGGGCCAGGCGGCTGCCGTCGGTGGCCACCAGGGTCAGGGTCTTGCCCTCGGCCACGAAGAGGATGCCGTTGAGGTAGTAGCGGATGTCGTGCACCGCCATGGCGAAGTGCACCTGGTCGATCAGGCCCTTGAGGGTCTTCTGCGGCACGCTGAAGGCCGGGCCGAAGTCGACCGCCTCGTTGACCAGCGGGAAGTCCTCGGAGGGCAGCGTCTGCAGCGTGAACCGGCTCTTGCCGCCTTGCAGCGTCAGCTTGGCGCCAGAGGCCGTCAGCGAGACCAGCTGGTCCGCGGGCAGGGTGCGCAGGATGTCTATCAGCTTGCGAGCCCCCACCGTGGTGGACAGCGTCCCGGCGTCGCCTCCCAGCGCGGCCGAGGTTCGGACCTGGATCTCCAGGTCGCTGGTCGTGAACTCGATCTGTTCGCCCGACTTTCGCAGCAGCACATTGGCCAGGATGGGCAGCGTATGCCGTCGTTCCACGATGCCGGCCACCGCCTGGAGCGCGCTCAGAAGTTTTTCTTGTGGGGCCTTCAGAACAATCATGTCTTCCTCTTTCAGATTGGTCGTATTAGTGGACGACCGCGTCATCTGTGGAAAACAGCATTTTCGCCTGTTTTGTCAACGATTTAGAGTCCGGGCAACCCTGTGAAGCGGCCCCCCGGAGACCTGGGGGCCGAAAGACAGCAATTCCGGCGCTTTCGCCGCGCCTGTGGGCAACTGGACGGTTGTTCGAAAGTTGTCCCCAGGCTTGCGCCTTGACAGGCTGGAGGTCTTTGCGGCAGAGCCTCGCAGACCCAGCCTGTGCCGTTCATGGGCTCCCCCGAGCCCCCTCCGAGAGGGCGGCTCCAGCATGAAATGGGCTCCCACCAGCCTCCCTCCGAGAGGGAGGCTCTGGTCAGAGTGACAGATTGGTCGCGCCCCTTCGGACGGTTACAGGCTGGTGGGGCCTTGCCGCTTGGGCTCCGAGCCGGCTCAGTCCAGCGCCCGGTCCAGGTGGGTGTAGCCGCCGTCGACGAAGACCCACTGCCCGGTGGTGTGGCTGGCCCGGGCCGAGAGCAGGAAGGCCACCGTGTCGGCGATTTCGCGCGAGGTGGTCATCCGCTGCCCCAGCGGGATCCGTGCGGTGATGGTGGCCAGCTTGGCCGCCGGATCGTCGAAGGTGTCTAGCCAGCGGCGGTACAGCGGCGTCATCACCTCGGCCGGGATGACGGCGTTCACCCGCACCCCGTCGGCCCGCAGCGAAGCGGCCCACTCCCGGGTCAGCGAGAGCAGCCCGCCCTTGGCCGCGGTGTAGCCGCTGGTGCCGCCCTGGCCCGTCAGCGCGGTCTTGGATGAGATGTTGACGATGGCGCCCCGGCTGGCCTTGAGGTGCGGCGCGCACAGGTGGGCCAGCAGGTAGGCATGGACGAGGTTGCGCTCGAGCGAGGCGACGAAGGCCTCCCGGCCCGCCTCCAGTCCCACGCCGTCGTTGACGCCGGCGTTGTTCACCAGGCCGTGCAGGCCGCCGAACAGCTCCACCGCCTCCTGCACCGCCCGGCGGCACGCGGCCTCGTCCCCCAGTTCGAGCTGGAAGGCGCGGGCCTGCGGCTGCAGGGCCTGGACGCCCTTCCAGAAGCCCGTCTCGGGCGCCTGGCGGTCCAGCACGACCGGAATCGCGCCCTCGGCAGCCAGAACCTGGCAGATGGCGCCGCCGATGCCGGCCGCGCCGCCGGTGACGATGACCGCCTTGCCTTGCAGCTCCAGGTCCATGTCAGGCTGCCAGCGCCGGGCGGAATTCGTACTGCCGCAGCGACTCGGGCTTCATCGTGATCGAGAAACCCGGCGCGCTCGGCGGCATGTAGGCCGCGTGCTCGATTCGGCACGGATGCTCGAAGTGCTCGTGAAGGTGATCCACGTACTCGACCACCCGGCCCTCGCGGGTGCCGCTGATGCACAGGTAGTCGATCATCGACAGGTGCTGCACGTACTCGCACAGGCCGACGCCGCCGGCATGCGGGCACACCGGCAGGCCATGCTTGGCCGCCATCAGCATCACCGCCAGGATCTCGTTCACGCCGCCCAGGCGGCAGCTGTCGATTTGCACCACATCGATCGCTCCTCTCATGATGAATTGCTTGAACAGGATCCGGTTCTGGCACATCTCGCCGGTGGCCACCTTCATCGGGCGGATGGCCTCGCGGATGGCGCGGTGGCCCTCGACGTCGTCGGGGCTGGTCGGCTCCTCGATGAACCAGGGCTGGGCGAAGGCCAGGTCCTTCAGCCAGTCGATGGCCTGCGGCACGTCCCAGACCTGGTTGGCATCGATCATCAGCTGCCGGTCCGGGCCCAGCACCTCGCGGGCGATGCGCAGCCGCCGGATGTCGTCGGCGCGGTCGCGCCCCACCTTCAGCTTGACGTGGTGGAAGCCGGCGTCGATCGCCTCCTGGCAGAGCCGGCGCAGCTTGTCGTCCGGATAGCCGAGCCAGCCGGCGGAGGTGGTGTAGCAGGGATAGCCTTCGCGCTGCAGCGTGGCCAGGCGCTCGGCCTTGCCCTCGGCCGCGCGGGTCAGCATCTGCAGCGCCTCTTCCCGCGTGAGGCAATCGGTGAGGTAGCGGAAGTCGATGCAGCGCACGAGCTCTTCAGGGCTCATGTCGGCCACCAGCTGCCACACCGGCTTGCCCACCGCCTTGGCCCACAGGTCCCACACCGCATTGACGACCGCGCCGGTGGCCAGGTGGATCGCGCCCTTGTCCGGGCCTATCCAGCGCAGCTGGCTGTCGGAAGTGACGTGGCGCCAGAAGCGGCCCATGTCGGCGGCGATCCATTCCAGGTCCAGGCCGACCACCAGGTGGCGCATCGCCTCGATCGCGGCGCAGCAGATCTCGTTGCCGCGGCCGATCGTGAAGGTCAGGCCGTGGCCCTGCAGGCCGGGATCGTCGGTCTCCAGGATGACGTAGGCCGCGGAGTAGTCCGGGTCCGGGTTCATCGCGTCCGACCCGTCGAGGTGCTGCGAGGTCGGGAAGCGAACGTCGAGGACGCGCAGGCTGCGGATGGTCGTCATCTCAGGCCGCCACCGTCCGCTGGGTCTGCACGCCGAGTCCGGTGATGCCCAGGCGCATGGTCTCGCCCGGCTTCAGGTAGCGCGGCGGCTTCATGCCGAGGCCCACGCCCGGCGGCGTGCCGGTGGAGATCACGTCGCCCGGCTGCAGGCTCATGAAGCGGCTGAGGTAGCTCACGATGGCCGCCACGCCGAAGACCATCGTGCGGGTGTTGCCGTTCTGGAAGCGCTGGCCGTTGACCTCCAGCCAGAGGTCCAGCGTTTGCGGGTCGGGGACCTCGTCGGCAGTGACCAGCCAGGGGCCGATCGGGCCGAAGGTGTCGCAGCCCTTGCCCTTGTCCCACTGGGTGCCACGCTCCAGCTGCCATTCGCGCTCGGAAACGTCGTTGACCACGCAGTAGCCGGCGACGTGCTTCATCGCGTCGGCCTCGTCGATGTAGCGCCCGCCCTGGCCGATGACCACGCCGAGCTCGACCTCCCAGTCGGTCTTCACCGAGCCGCGGGGGATCTGGATATCGTCGTCCGGGCCGCAGATGGCACTCGTCCACTTGGCGAAGACCACGGGCTCGGCCGGGATCGGCATGCCGGATTCGGCGGCGTGGTCGGCGTAGTTCAGGCCGATGCAGACGAACTTTCCGACCTGGCCCACACAGGCGCCGAGCCGCAGGCCCTGCTGCGGCGTGCCGGGGACGACCGGCAGGCGCTCGACGTCGAGGCTGCGCAGCTCTGCCAGGCCGGCCGGCGTCAAGGCCTGGCCGGCGATGTCGGTCACGAGGTGCGAGAGGTCGCGCACGCGCCCCTGCGCGTCGAGGAGCCCGGGTCGTTCCTGGCCCGGCGGACCGTAGCGAAGCAGCTTCATGGTTTTCGGTGGAGTGGAATCAGTCGTAGAGCACCGAGGCGATCTTCGGATCGGCGATGTTGGTCTTGTCGTACCAGTAGAAGCCGGTGTCTATGGTCTTGGGCAGCGCCTCGCCCTTGATCGCCTTCACGGCCGCCTCGACGGTGCGGTAGCCGATGCCCACCGGGTTCTGCGTCACCGCGCCGGCCATCGCGCCCTTGAGGATGGCCTCCTTCTGCTGGCGGCCCGAGTCGAAGCCGATGATGACGATCTGGCGCTTGGTCTCGCGGGCGGCGTTCAACACGCCGATGGCCGAGCCCTCGTTGGCGCCGAAGATCCCCTTGAGCTTCGGGTTGCCGGCGAGGATGGACTTGGTGAGCTCGGTGGATTTCAGCTGGTCGCCGCCGCCGTACTGCACCGTCACCACCTTGATCTTCGGATGGGCGGCCTTCATGCGGCCGACGAAGCCTTCGACGCGGTCGATGCCGGTGCGGCTGGTCTGGTCGTGCGCGACGACCGCGACCTCGCCCTCGTTGCCGATCAGCGCGGCGAGCTTGTCGGCTGCGAGAGCGGCGGCGGCGCGGTTGTCGGTCGAGGTGGTGGTCACCGGGATCGGGCTGTCGACGCCAGAGTCGAAGGCCACCACCGGGATCTTCGCGGCCTGCGCCTTCTTCAGCAGAGGGATCGCGGCCTGGCTGTCGAGCGCCGCGAAGCCGATGGCCTGCGGCTTCTTCGCCAGCGCTGCGGCGAGCATGTCGATCTGCTTGTCGATCATGGCTTCGCTCTCGGGCCCCTCGAAGCTGACCTGGACCTTGTAGTCCTTGGCGGCCTGCTCGGCGCCGGTCTTCACCGCCTGCCAGAACTGGTGCTGGAAGCCCTTGGAGACGATCGCGATGTAGGGCGCCTGCTGGGCGAAGGCCGGCGCGGCGGCCAGCAGCGCGGTCGCGATGAGGTGGCGTCTGAGCATGCTTCGGAGTCTCCTGTCGATGTTTCGTCGTTCAGTTCGCGCGGCGGCGAAGGATGTCGGTGTAGACGGCGAGGATGATGATCACGCCGGTGACCACCGTCTGCCACTCCTGCGCCACGTTCATGATGCGCAGGCCGTTGGTGAGCACGCTCATGATGAAGGCGCCGATGAGCGTGCCGAGGATGGTGCCGGTGCCGCCCGACAGCGAGGTGCCGCCGATGACCACCGCGGCGATCGCGTCGAGCTCGTAGCCCTGCCCGAGCGCGGGCTGCGCCGAGTTCAGGCGCGAGGCGATCAGCAGGCCGGCGATGCCGCACACGGCGCCGCCCACGGCGTAGACGACGATCTTCCAGAACACCACGTTGACGCCGGACAGCCGGGCCGCCTCCTCGTTGCTGCCGAGCGCGAAGGTGTAGCGGCCGAGCAGCGTGCGGTTGAGCGCCAGGCTGGCCAGGCCGGCCACGAGGAAGAGCACCAGCACCGCGTTCGGGATGGGCAGCGAGGGCAGCAGCGCGCCGACGAGCGAATCCTGCGAGATCGACTCGAAGCCGGGCGTGTCGTTGAAGTAGATCGGCTTGGTGCCGGAGATGACGAGTGCCAGGCCCTTGAGCAGCATCATCATGCCCAGCGTGGCGATGAAGGGCGGCACCTTCAGCTTGGCGATCAGCCAGCCGGAGGTGGCGCCGCAGAGTGCGCCCGCCACGATCGCGGCCAGGATGCCGAGCGGCAGCGGCAGGCCCCAGTAGGTGAGCACCACGCCGGTGACCACCGCGCAGAAGGTCATCAACGTGCCGACCGAGAGGTCGATGCCGCCGCTGACGATCACGAAGGTGCAGGCGATGGCCAGCACGCCGTTGACCGCCGTGGCCTGCAGGATGCTGACCAGGTTGTCGGCCTGCAGGAAGTTCGACGACGCGAAGCTGAAGAACACCATCAGCGCCAGCAGGCTCGCGAAGGCGAGCAGCTTCTGGCGCGCGGCAGGTCGCAGTCGGGGCTTGCTCGCGGCAGGGAGGGCCTGCGTGGTGGTCGAAGTGGTCTCGGTCATGCGGGAACGGATGTCGGTTCGGTGGCAGCGGCCTCGCGCCGCGTGGCCAGGGCCATGATCTTTTCCTGGGTGGCCTCGGCCGACGAAAGCTCGCCGGTGATCCGGCCCTCGCACATCACCAGGATGCGGTGCGCGAGCCCCAGCACCTCGGGCAGCTCGGACGAGATGACGATCAGGGCCTTGCCCTGGGCAGCGAGGCTGCGCATCAGCTTGTGGATCTCGGCCTTGGCGCCCACGTCGATGCCGCGCGTGGGCTCGTCGAAGATGAGGATGTCGCAATCGCGAAGCAGCCACTTCGCGATGACCACCTTCTGCTGGTTGCCGCCCGAGAGCAGCCGGACCGTCTGCCGGGTCGATGCGGTCTTGATCTGCAGCTGGCGCACCAGGCGCGCGGCGGTGTCCTGCGTTGCCTCGTCGTCGACCCATCCGCTGTGCCCGGCGAAGCGCGGCAGGCTGGCCAGCACGATGTTGGCCTCCACGTCGAGCCCGGTCGCCAGCCCGAAATGCTTGCGGTCCTCGGAGAGGTAGCCGATGCCGTGGCGCACCGCGTCCACCGGCGTGCGGATCGCCGCGGCACGGCCATGCACCTCGATCTCGCCCGCTTCGCGCGCGTCCGCGCCGAAGACCAGGCGGGCGACCTCGGTGCGCCCCGCGCCCATCAGGCCGGCGAAGCCGAGGATCTCGCCGCGGCGCAGCTCGAAGGAGACTTCGCGCACCGCGTGGCCTCGCGTGAGCCCGCGCACGCGCAGCGCGACCGGCTCACGCGAGGTGTCCGGCACCGGCGCCGCTTCGTAGACCAGCGCCCGCCCGACCATGAGCGAGATGATGGTGTCGACCGTTGTCCCCGCCATGGGCAGCGTGGCCATGCTGCGGCCGTCTCGCATGACGGTGACGCGGTCGGCGATGCGCTGCAGCTCGTCCATCTTGTGCGAGATGTAGACGATGCCCACGCCCTCGGCCTGCAGCTGGCGGATGACGCGGAACAGGTCGGCGACCTCGGCGTCGTTCAAGGCGGCCGTCGGCTCGTCCATGATGAGCACGCGCGAGTGCAGGCTGATCGCCTTGGCGATCTCGACCATCTGCTGGCGCGCGACGGTGAGGTCGGCTACCGGCGTGCGGGGATCGAGCCTGAGGTTGAGCCGCTCGAAAACGGCCTGCGCCTCGCGGTTCAGCCGTGTTTCGTCGAGCAGCCAGCCGCCGAGGCGCCGGGGCTCCCGGCCGATGAACAGGTTCTGCGCCGCGCTGAGGTGCGGCATCAGCTGCAGCTCCTGGTGGATGATGGCGATGCCCCGGGCCTGCGCCGCGCGCGGGTTGGCGAGCACGGCAGGCTGGCCATCGATCAGCACCTCGCCCGTGTCCTTGGGGTAGATGCCGGCCAGGATCTTCATCAGCGTCGACTTGCCGGCACCGTTCTCGCCCATCAGCGCGTGCACCTCGCCGGCGCGCAGCTCGAAGTCCACGCCTTCGAGCACGGGGATGCCGGAGAAGGCCTTGTGCAGGCCGCGGACCTCGATCAGCGGGGCGCTCATCGCACGTGATGCTGCAGGCCGTAGAAGCGCTCGGCGGTGCCGCCCCAGACGGCCTGCCGGTCGGTGGCGGACAGGCGGTCGATGAAGCGCCCCGCCAGCTCCGCCCAGCGGCCGTAGTCCGAGGCGAGGTTGAGCACCGGCCAATCGCTGCCCCACATCAGGCGCTGCGGGCCGAAGTGCAGCAGCAGCAGGTCCCAGACGGGGGCGATCAGGGCTTCGGCGGCCTCGGCCGAGCCGAGCTGCGACGGGTCGGCTTCGGTCAGCAGGGCGGAGAACTTGCAGCAGACCTGCGGATGCGCGGCGAGCTGGGCCATGGCCTCGCGCCACGGGGCGACCCAGTCCGCCTGCCAGCCTTCGCGCAGCACCGGCTTGGCCGCGTGGTCGATCACCACCGGCAGCGCGGGCCAGCGCTCGACGAAGCGCAGCAGCGCGGGCAGGTGCGGCGGCTTGACGAGCGCGTCCAGCCTCAGGCCCAGGTCGACGAGGGCCTGGACCATCGCGGGATGCGGGCCGTGGAGGATCCACTCGGGGTCCGGCAGGTCCTGCAACATCGGCCGCACGCCCTTGAAAGCCGGATGCCTGGCCCAGCGCTCGAGGACGGGCTGCCGCGTAGGGTCCGCCAGGTCCATCCAGCCCACCACGCCGGCGATCTCGGGGTGGCGGTCGGCGAGCGACAGCAGGTGCTCGGTCTCTTCCATGGTGGCCGCGGCCTGGACGACCACCGTGCGGCCGATGCCGTGCGCGCGGCGCAGCGGCGCGAGATCCTCCGGCTCGAAGTCGTGCGCGATCGGCGCCAGCGCCGGGTCATCTGCATCGAGCCAGTCGTAGTCGCCCCGGGCGAGTCGCCAGAAGTGCTGGTGGGCGTCTATGCGGCCGGGATGCATGGCGATTCAGATGGTGACGCCGCCGTCGACCAGCACGGCCTGGCCGGTGATGAAGCGGGACGCGTCCGAGAGCAGGAACACGACCATCGGCGCGATGTCGTCCACGGTGGCCAGGCGCCCCATCGGCTGGCGGGCGATGAAGTCCTTCTCGGCCTGCACCGGATCGGCCGCCGCGGCGATCCGTCCCCGCAGCGAGGGGGTGTCCACGGTGCCCGGGCAAAGCGCGTTGCAGCGCAGGCCCTGCTTGACGAAGTCGGCGGCCACGGCCTTGGTGAAGCCGATCACCGCCGCCTTGCTGGCCCCGTAGACGAAGCGGTTCGGGAAGCCCTTGATCGAAGAGGCCATGGAGGCCATGTTCAGGATGGACGGGCTGCTGCCTTCGCGCTGGCCCAGGGCCAGCATGCCGGGCAGGAAGGCGCGCACGGTCCTCAGCATGCTCTTGACGTTCAGGTCCATGCTGAAGTCCCAGGCTTGCTCGTCGCACTCCAGCACCGTGCCATGGTGGACGAAGCCGGCGCAGTTGAACAGCCCGTGCAGCGGGGGGAGCCCGGCAGCCAGCGCCTGGACGGCCGCGCTGTCCCGCACGTCGAGCAGGGCGGTTCGCAGCGTGGGGCAGTCGCCGGCTTCGCGCACCAGGCTCGCCAGGCCGTCGGCCTGGATGTCCGTGGCGACCACGCTGGCGCCGGCCCGCAGGCAGGCCAGCGCGCTCGCACGGCCGATGCCCTGGGCGGCGGCGGTGATCAGCACGGTCTTGCCGGCAAGGCTGGCGGAAGGGGACTCGGCCATCTGTGTTCCTCTTGGTCAGGCCAATAGGGAGGAAAAGCCCCCATCTTGTACCCTGGTAAGGCCAGTCTAGCCCTTGCCGACGAAGTGGTCTGACCGGGAAAACCCGGAGAGCGATTCCAACTAGAATTGGTCAGGCCAAATGGGAGGGCTTCGCCATGATCGGGCAATTGAAACCAGCGGACAGCCGGCGCTTGTACCAGCAGATCGCCGAACAGATCCGGGAGCTCATCCGCAACGGGCATTTCAAGCAAGGCACCCGCCTGCCGCCAGAACGCGAGCTGGCGCAGCAGCTCGGCGTGTCTCGCCCCTCTGTGCGCGAGGCCCTGATCGCGCTGGAGATCGCCGGCAGCGTCGAGGTGCGGATGGGCGCCGGCATCTACGTGCGCGGCACGGGCGAGCAGGCCACGAACGGCCTGGGCGAAAGCCCGCTGGAGCTCATGCAGGCTCGCCTGCTGCTGGAAGGCGGCCTGGTCTCGCAGGCCTGCGCGCGCGTCACGCCGGACGGCCTGGCAGTGGTGCGAGAGGCGCTGGGGGCGATGCGCGAGGCGGTCGCTTCCGGCCGGTCGGCCCTGGATGCCGACCGGCGCTTTCACCTGGCCATCGCGGCCATGGCCGGAAACTCGGTGCTGGAGCGCCTGGTGGGAGAGCTTTTCACCGAACGCTACAGCCCGATGTCGCTCCTGCTGAGCGCCCATGCCGACACGGGGCAGACCTGGCAGGAGGCCCTGCGCGAGCATGAGCGCATCCTGCGGGCGCTGGAGCAGCGCGACGCGCTGGCCGCCGAGACGGCGATGCGCGCGCACCTGATGGCCGGCCACGAGCGCTGGTCGGGCAACAGCCTGCCCGGCTCCGGGCTGGTCAGCCCTTGAGGGTCTGCTCCAGCACGTGCAGCTGCTGGTTGAGCTCGGTGTTCTTGTGGCGCTCGCCGCCGATCTTGCGCACGGCGTGCAGCACGGTGGTGTGGTCGCGGCCGCCGAAGAGCTCGCCGATCTCGGGCAGGCTCTTCTGCGTCAGCTCCTTGGCCAGGTACATCGCGATCTGGCGCGGGCGGGCGATCGAGGCCGGCCGCTTCTTCGAGTACATGTCGGCGACCTTGATCTTGTAGAAGTCGGCCACCGTCTTCTGGA
>CAMLGG010000173.1 GCA_946479475.1 uncultured Ideonella sp.
GCATTGGCGTTGCGCTCGTTGCGCGAGTACTGGCTCATGCCGTTGGTGACGACGCGCATCGGCTCGGAGGTGGCCGCCACCACCGTGCCGCCGGGGCACATGCAGAAGCTGTAGACCGAGCGGCCGTTGCTCGCGTGGTGCACCAGCTTGTAGTCGGCCGCGCCGAGGATCGGATGGCCCGCGTTCGGGCCGAAGCGGGCCCTGTCGATCACGCCCTGCGGGTGCTCGATGCGGTAGCCGATCGAGAAGGGCTTGGCCTCCATCGCCACGCCGCGCTCGTGCAGCATGGCGAAGGTGTCGCGGGCGCTGTGGCCCAGGGCCAGCACGACGTGGTCGGCATCGAGCTGCTCGCCGCTGGCAAGCGTGAGCCCGCGGACGCGGCCGCCTTCGATCAGGATGTCGGTCACGCGCTGCTCGAAGCGGATCTCGCCGCCCAGCGCCTCGATCTCGTCGCGGATCTTCTCGACCATGCTGACCAGGCGGAAGGTGCCGATGTGCGGCTTGCTGACGTAGAGGATCTCTTCCGGCGCGCCGGCCTTGACGAACTCGGTCAGCACCTTGCGCGTGAGATGCCGCGGATCGCTGATCTGGCTGTAGAGCTTGCCGTCGCTGAAGGTGCCCGCCCCGCCCTCGCCGAACTGCACGTTCGACTCCGGTTGGAGCTCCCCCTTGCGCCACAGGCCCCAGGTGTCCTTGGTGCGCTCGCGCACCTTCTTGCCCCGCTCCAGCACGATGGGCCTGAGACCCATCTGCGCGAGGATCAGCGCGGCGAAGATGCCGCAGGGCCCGAAACCCACCACGACCGGGCGCGGCCGGCCGCCGGCATAGAAATCCGCCGGCGCCGTGCCGACGAACCGGTAGCTTGTGTCCGGGCTGGGCTTGACGTGCGCGTCGCCCGCGTGGCGTGACAGCACCGCCGCCTCGTCCACGCCTTCGGCGAGCCGGCAGTCGACGGTGTAGATGAGCACCACCGCCGTCTTCTTCCGCGCATCGTAGGCACGCCTGAAGACGGTGAAATCGGCGAGCTCCTCTTCCCTCAGCTTCAGCCGCGCCACGATCGCCGGACGCAGCTCGCCCGGCTCATGGTCCAGCGGCAACCGCAGCTCAGTGACTCTGATCATTCAGACAAGGCCCCCACGGCCCCCTGCCAGGGGCCTGCCCCCCAAGGGGGCTCGCGCAGCGGACCGGCAGAGCCGGATCCGCGCACGCCCTTGGCTGGGTGGTGCTGGTCCAACCGGCGCAGCCGTCGGTCAGCCTCCCTTGTGTGGGCGCTTGCCGGGGTTCTTCTTGCTGCGGGTGTGCGAACCGCGCTCCAGGCTGACGCGCTGGCCGCGGCCGGCCGTGTAGACGACGCCGGTCGGCGTGGCGACGCGCGGGCTGGCCTTGCGGTCGGCTTCGGTGACGATCTTGTTGCCCATGATGGCTCCGGTGGGTAGGGGTGGAAGAAAGCGAAAGGCGGATTATCGCCCGCTCCACCTGGACCCCGCCGCCGCGGCCAGCACCGCCGCTGCCGTCACGGCCAGTGCGCCCGCCAGGTCGGCCGTCCCCGGAACGCCGAAGCGCAGCAGGTGCCGCGCAGCCGGCCACAGCATGCCGAGCGCCAGCACCGCCGAAGCGACGCCGGCGACGGCCCAGAACGCCGCGAAGGCCGGGCCGAACACGCGGCGCCAGGCAATGCCCTGGCTCATGTTGGCCGCCACCAGCATCAGGTTGCCCGCCGTGAGCGCGACGATGGCGACGGTTCGCGCGGCCTCCTCGCCGCGGCCATGGGCGAGCAGGAACACGTAGACGGCCATCGTCGCGGCGAGCAGCCCGCTGCCCTGGACCAGTCCGCGCCACAGCATCGGCCAGCCGACCAGCCCTTCGCCGGCCGGACGCGGCGGCCTCTGCATCACCCGGCGTTCCTCCGGCGCGCCCTCGAAGGCCAGCGAGCAGACCGGGTCGATCACCATCTCCGTCAGCACCACGTGGACCGGCAGCATCAGCACCGGCAGGCCGAACAGCACCGGCAGCAGGGCCAGGCCCGCGATGGGCACGTGGATGGCAGTGATGTAGACCATCACCTTGCGCAGGTTGTCGAAGATGCGGCGGCCCATGCGCACGCCGGCGACGATGCAGCCGAAATCCTCCTGCAGCAGCACGATGCCGGCCGCCTCGCGGGCCACGTCGGTGCCGCGCACGCCCATGGCGATGCCGACGTGGGCCGCCTTCAGCGCCGGGGCGTCGTTGACCCCGTCGCCCGTCATGGCCACGACCTCGCCATGGGCGCGCAGCGCCTCGACGATCCGCAGCTTCTGCTCGGGCGAGACGCGGGCGAACACCCGCACGCGGCGCACCGCGTCGCGCAGGCTGCCCTCGTCGAGGCGGGCCAGCTGCGCGCCGGTGAGCGCTCCCGAGGCCGTGTCCAGGCCCGCCTCGCGGGCGATGGCGAGCGCGGTGGCGGCGTGGTCGCCGGTGATCATGGCCACCGAGATGCCGGCCCCCCGCGCCTGCTCCACCGCCTCGCGAACGCCCGCGCGAAGCGGATCCTCGAACGCCAGCAGGCCCAGCAGCACGAAGTCGTGGTCATGCTGCAGTTCCGCCGGACCGCCGTCGGGCGCAGCCGCCTGGGCCACCGCCAGGACGCGCCAGCCCTGCACGGCCAGCGCGTGCACCTGCTCCATCAATGCCGCATGCGGCCCGGCCGGCAGGTGGCACAGATCGGCCACCGCCTCCGGCGAACCCCTGGCCGCCACCGTCGCGCCGGCGCCGTTTCCGTCGGACCAGGCCTGGGTCATCGCCGCCAGGTCGGTCGTGAGGGGGTACTCGCGCGACACCTGCCAGTCGTGATGCAGTCGCGGCGTGCCGGCCAGGGCCTCATCGGCACGCGCTATCACCGCGCGGTCCATCGGGTCCGCGCCACCTCGCCGTGAGGCCAGCGTCGCGTACTCCAGCAACGGGTGGACGGCGGCCGGCAAGGGCGCCCCGGCCGGCCAGGAAGACAGGTCCAGCGATTCGCCACGCCAGGGCACGAGCAGGCGCAGCCGCATGCGGTTCTCGGTCAAGGTCCCCGTCTTGTCGACGCACAGGAAGCTGGCCGCGCCCAGCGCCTCGATGACCGCCGGCCGCCTCGCCAGCACCTGCACGCGGGTCAGGCGCCAGGCACCGAGGGCGAGGAAGACGGCCAGCGCCATCGGGAACTCCTCGGGCAGCATCGCCATGCCGAGCGCGATGCCGGCCAGCAGGCCCTGCAGCCAGTCGCCCCGGGCCGTGCCTACCCAGATCGCCAGCAGGGCGCTGAGCCCGAAGGCCAGCACCCCGAAGATCCTCACCAGGCGCCGCAGCTGCACCTCCAGCGGGGCCGGGGGTGGCTCGATGGCGGCCAGCGAGGCGCCGATGCGGCCCATCGCCGTCGACCGGCCGATCGCCAGCACCTCGGCCACGCCGTGGCCGGAGACGACCAGCGTGCCGGCATGCAGCCAGGGCGTGCCGTCGCCGCCGGGCTCGCCGGCCGCCTCCACGCCCGTCTCGACGCTGGCCGCCTTCGAGACCGGCACCGACTCGCCGGTCAGCAGCGACTCGTCCGCCGCCACGCCCACTGCCTCGCGCAGGACGGCGTCGGCGGCGACGCGTTCGCCCTCCCCGACCAGCATCAGGTCGCCCGGCACCAGGTCGCGCGCGGCGATGCGGGTGAGCTCGCCGTCGCGCCACACCCGTGCCTGCGGCGCGGCCAGGGAACGCAGGGCCTCGAGGGCGCGCTCGCTGCGCCTTTCCTGGACCACCACGAGCCCGACGCTCAGCAGCGCGAAGGCGGCCAGCAGCAGCCCCTCGCCCAGGTCGCCGACGGCCAGGTAGATGGTGGCGGCCACGAGCAGCAGCAGGAACATCGGCTCGGCCGCAATCTGGCCCAGCGTGTGCAGCAGGCCGTGGCGCTCGCGATCCTCGATGTCGTTCGGGCCGAAGCGGGTCTGCCGCAGGCGCGCCTCGGCCGAACTCAGGCCGGGGCCCGGGTCTGGTGGTGCCATGCGGGGATGCTAGGTGCCGCCGCCCCCGGGTTCACTGATCCCGCGCAGAAACGAGCAGCCCCATCCAGGCCAGAAGCGCGAACCCTCCGCCGGCAGCGAAGGTGGCGCCGGCTCCCCAGGCCTGCCAGAGCGCACCCGCCAGCGCGCTGGCCACCAGCATCGCGCCTCCCGACACCAGGTTGAAGACGCCGAACGCCGTGCCCCGCAGGTCGGCCGGGGCGCGGTCGGCCACCATGGCCGAAAGCAAACCCTGCGTCAGGCCCATGTGCACGCCCCACAAGGCAACGCCGGCCAGCAGCCACCGCACCTGCGCGCCGCCCCAGGCCAGCACCAGGTCGGCGATGACCAGCACGGCCAGCCCGCAGGCCAGCAGCCGGCGCCGGCCGATCCGGTCCGACAGGCGCCCGGCCGGATAGGCCGTCGCGGCATAGGTGGCGTTCATCGCCACCATCAACATCGGCACCCACACCGCCCACAGGCCCGCCTGCTGCGCCCGCAGCACCAGGAAGGCCTCGCTGAAGCGGGCGAGGGTGAACACCGCACCGATCGCCACGACCCGCCAATAGCCCGCGCCGAGCCTCCGCAGGGCCTGTCGACGGATGGGCGATGCCGCGCGGGCTCCGGGCTCGGCCTCGGGTTCGCGCACGCCCAGCGCCAGCAGCGACACGGCGAGGATCCCCGGGATGACGGCCACCCAGAAGATGGTCCGGAAATCCAGGCCCCAGGCCCACATCAGCGCCGTGGCGATCAGCGGGCCGGCGAAGGCGCCCACGGTGTCGAGCGACTGGCGCAGGCCATAGGCCGCGCCGCGGATCGACCGTGGGGCGACATCGGCCAGCAGCGCGTCGCGGGGCGCGTCGCGCAGGCCTTTGCCGATGCGATCGACGAAGCGGGCAGTGGCGACCAGGCCCGCGCCGGTGGCCAGGGCGAACATCGGCTTGGTGGCCGCGGACAGCCCGTAGCCGAGCACGGCCAGCCCCTTGCGGCGGCCGACCCAGTCGCTGAACACGCCCGAGAAGACCTTGGCGATCAGTGCGGTCGCCTGCGCGACCCCTTCGATGACACCGAGGGCGGCCACGCTGATGCCCAGCGTGCCGACGAAGAACAGCGGCAGCAGGCTGTGGATCATCTCGGACGAGGTGTCCATCAGCAGGCTGACGAAGCCGAGCACCCAGACGGCGGGCGGCAGCCGCGGCCGCCCGGCCGCGGGGAGAGCCGGATCTGCCATGGGCAGATTGTCGGCCGGGCGGGAACCCTATGCCAACGCGACGGGGTCCAGGCGGCGGTGCGGGACGTGCATCAGCTCGCGCCGGTGCCAGCCGCGGCCCGGGCGGATCGGGTACTCGGCGGCGTAGCGGCCGTCCACCGAGGCGATCTCGAGGTACAGCTGCGGGCCGCCGTCCGCGCTGGCGCGCTCGCAGACGTAGGCGAACAGCGCCTCCGGGCGTTGCTCGGAAAGCAGCCGGTCGAAGGCCTGGCGTCGGCGCGCAGGGTCGGCCAGGGCCACCGGGTCGTCCAGGCCACGCATCGAGGGCTGGATCCAGTCCGTGCCCAGCAGTTCGCCGGGCACGCACGCATCCATCTCGATGCCGTAGAGCTGGCCCTCGTTGCTCATGCCGCGCCGGATGGCCGTGCGCAGCGGACCGAAAAGCTCGCGGAAGGCCGCATTGATGTCGGCCGATTCCATGTAGCGGTGCATGCGGCCGCCCGGATGCTCACCCTCGGGTGCCACGCGCAAGAACAGATCGCGGATATCCATGCCGCCGGTCTTCGGCGCCGCGCGGCCGGAATTAAGTCCCGGCCGTTTCGGTTGGATACCACTGGCCTCGGGCGGGCTCGGAGGCCCGCCTGGGCTCCAGGCCCGTCAGGGACTGGTGTAGTTGCCGGTGCTGCAGCGCCCCAGGGAATTGACGTAGTACTGGGTGACCGTCCAGGACTTGGAACCCTTGGTCAGCTGGCCGCTGCCGCCGCACAGGTCCGCGACCTCGTAGCCGCTGGCGTTGTTCCAGGCCTGCGGGAAGGCCGGGTTGCTGCCGGGCGTCGGGATGTTGTCGGTCACGGCCTCGGCGAACTCGTGGGAGGCCGCGAAGGTGATGAAGCTGATGCCCGAGCCGCAGTCCGGCTCCACCGAGTAGTAGATGTTGGACTTCTTCATCTCCAGGTCGTTGGAGGAGAAGTGGTAGGCCCCGTAGTCGACGCAGGACTGCAGGCCGTCCAGCGTGATCGACACGTCGGCCGGGAAGTAGATCATGTAGAGCGTGTCGGCATCGTGCGCCGGCAGCAGGCCGTTCTTGGTCTGGTACCTGATCTCCATCCAGACGTCGTCATTGGTCAGCTGCTTGGAGCTGTGCTTGGGCGTGATCTGGAACTGGCCCAGGAAGGTGCCGCGCCCGATCGACTGCCGGGTGCCGCGGCGGCCGTCCACGGCCCGGCGATGGGTGTCGTACTCGGCCATCTGGTCGACGTAGGTGCTGTCGACCAAGGCCTTGCTGAAGTCGGGGATGGTCGCGACGGTGGTCGCGTTGACGTTCGGCCCCCAGATCACCGAGACCACCTTGACGTTCGAGAAGACCGAGCCGCCGTAGTAGAGCATCTGGCCCGCGGCCTCGGCATCGGGGAGCACCTGGCCGGTGCGCGCGAGGTAGTCCGCCGTCGGGAAGATGTGATAGGCACCGACCTTTCGGGCCTGGGCCGGGCCGGCCGCGAAGGCCGCGGCCAGGGCCGCCACGCAAGCGACCAGAAAACGCATGGAAGTAAGCATTTGGCATCCTGTCTCAGCGTTGAAGCGGACCTCGCCGCGAGGCCCGCAGGGGGCGCAACATTCCACGGCGCCCGGCCGCTGGCAATCCCCGTGTTCGAGGTGACCCTCTTCCGGCGTCTGCATGGGAATGTGAATTGCCGCTTTCCGGATCGAGCCCCAGGAGTCGACCGATGGACAGCCCCCACCTGCTTGGCAGGCTTTCGCCGCCTGTCACCCGGATGATCCGGATGGATCACTCGCACGTGCTGGTGCTTTCCCACCAGTTCACCAGCGGCGCCTCGCCAGACAAGAAGAAGTCCATCGCGGAGGCGATCTGCCTGGCGCTGGAGATCCATGCCCGGCTGGAAGAGGAGATCTTCTACCCTGCCCTGCGCGAGGTGGACGGCGGCAACGAGGTGCTGGCCAGGGCCCAGCCCGAGCACGACGAGATGCGCCGCCTCATCGACGTGCTGCGCACCATCGGCCCGACCGACGTGCACTACGACGCCACCTTCCACCAGCTGATGCGCAACGTGACGCACCACGTGGCCGACGAGGAGGCGGTGCTGCTGCCCGCCGCCGAGCGCCTGCTGGGCGACCGGCTGGGCGAGCTGGGCGTGCAGATGACCCGCCGTCGCCTGCAACTGGCCGGCCCGCATGCCGGCCAGCTGGCCGTGGCGCACGCCCGGACCATGCCGGCCGCGACCATGCTGATGGCCGGCGGCCTGCTCGCCGGCGCCTGGTGGCTGGGCCGGCGCGGCCTCAAGCACTACCAGCACCGCCACCATTGAGGCCGAAGTGAAACGCGCTTTGCTCCCCGCCGCCCTGGTCCTGGTGATCGGCATGGGTGCGGTCGCCTCCCAGGTCTGCCCGGTCGACAAGACGCCCATGACGGCGACCGGCGAGACGCGCCAGGAAGACGGCAAGACCCTCGCCGAGTACCGCTGCGAGAAGGGCCACGTCTACTGGATAGCGGTGGATTGAGTCGGCCCCTACGCCACCACCTGGCGGCCGCGCAGGGCGGCGATGTCCTCGGGGGCGAAGCCCAGC
Organism: uncultured Ideonella sp.; assembly: GCA_946479475.1. Next base: position 7,795 of record CAMLGG010000173.1, read on the forward strand.
TCCCGCAGCACGGCGTCGGTGTCGTCGCCCAGCCTGGGGGCCGACGAGCGCACGCTGCCCGGCGTGCCCGTGAGCTTGGGCACGATGCCGGGCACCTCCAGCTCGTGGCCGTCGCGGGTCTGCTGGGTCAGCAGCATGTCGCGGGCCCGGTAGTGGGGGTCCTCGGCGATGTCCTTGGCGGTATAGACCCGGCCGGCAGGCACCTTGGCCGCGCCCAGCTGCCTGAGCACCTCGTCGACCGTGCGGCCCGCCGTCCAGGCGCCGATGGCTTCGTCGATCTCGCCCACCCGGGCGACGCGGCCGGCATTGCCGGCCAGGCCGGGATCGTTGCCGAGATCGTCGCGGCCGATGGCCTGCATGAGCCGCTTGAAGATCGAATCGCCGTTGCCGGCCACGAGCACCACGCCATCCGCACATCGGTAGGCATTGGAAGGCGCGATGCCCGGCAGGGCTGAGCCAGCCGGCTCGCGCACCGCCCCGAAGGCGCTGTACTCGGGGATCAGGCTTTCCATCACATTGAACACCGCCTCGTGCAGCGCCACGTCGATCACCTGCCCTTTTCCGCCATTGACCTTGCGGTGGTAGAGCGCCGTCAACACGCCGATGGTGCCGTGCAGGGCCGCCAGCGTGTCGCCGATGGAGACGCCGCAGCGCACCGGCACGCGCCCCGGCTCGCCGGTGAGGTGGCGCAGGCCGCCCATCGCCTCGCCGATCGCGCCGAAGCCGGGCAGGTCGCGGTAGGGGCCGGTCTGCCCGTAGCCCGAGATGCGCAGCATCACGAGGCCGGGATTGATCTTCCGCAGATCCTCCCAGCCCAGGCCCCAGCTTTCGAGCGTGCCGGGCCGGAAGTTCTCGACCAGCACGTCGGCCCGGGCGATGAGCTGGCGGGCGATGTCCTGGCCCTCCTTCTCGCGCAGGTCCAGCGCGATCGAGCGCTTGTTGCGCGACTGCACCTGCCACCACACGGAGGTGCCGTCCTGGACCATCCGCCAGCTGCGCAGCGGGTCGCCCGCTCCCGGCGGCTCGATCTTGATCACCTCCGCGCCGAAATCACCCAGCGTCTTGCCGGCGAAGGGCCCGGCGATCAGCTGGCCCATCTCGACCACGCGAACGCCATCCAGGGCGCCCCGAGAGGTCGTCGTTGCTTCGCTCATGTCTTTCCTTGTCTGGCCAGGCGCTGATTCTCGGCAAGGCCGGGCCCGCCGCAACGGGCGCAGGGCAACCGCTCAGCGTTTCACCGCCGAAAGCATCGACTCCATGACCTGCTGGCGCAGGCGGTCCAGCTCGCCGCTGGCCTGCATGGCGTGGATGGCCTGGCCGACCTTGGGCACCAGCTCGCGGTGGCGCTCGTGGAGGAAGTGGTACATACGGATGCGCTCCAGCACCGGCTCCAGCGGCTGCACCTTGCCCTCCAGCCCCAGCCTGCGGATCACCAGCAGGCCGCTGAAGCGGTCGTTCACCGCGACCTCGAACCGGCCGGCGTCGAGCGACTGCATCAGGTTCTCCATCGTGGTCACCGGCTCGACCGCACGCATGCCCTGCGTCCCCCGCTCCGACGACCCGACGCCCCGGACGATGCCGATCGTGTGCGGCGCCAGCGATTTCCAGCCGTCCACCCGCAGGTCCACGCCGCCGCCGGTTCGCACGAAGGCCGCGGGCTCGATCGAGTTGAAGCTCGGCTGGACCGGCAACAGCGTGGGGTACTGGTCCTGCACGGCCAGGATGCGCTGCACCTCGCCGTCCACGCGGCCCTCGCTGGACTCGATGAGCGAACGCTTGGCCGGCAGGTCTTCGAACTCGACGCGGATGCCCATTCGCCTGTAGATGGCCACCAGCAGCTCGCCCCCCAGGAACTGGTCGGGCACGTTCTCCAGCCGCGCCAGGCGCAGGACCGTCTCGGCGCGCGCGAGCCCGCAAGCGCCGAGGACGCACGCGGCGGCACCGGCTTGCAGCCAGGTTCGCCGGCTCGATCGATTGACAGCTTGCACTTTCATCCTTCCTTGCTCCAGGCCGGGTCGGCCCGGGGCTGCTGCATCCGCGGCAGCACCCAACGCGCCAGTGTCGCAAACATCTGCGCCACGTTGATGGGCTTGGCGATGTGGTCGTTCATGCCCGCGTCGAGAGCCTTCTGGCGGTCGCCCACCATCGCGTTGGCCGTCATCGCGATCACCGGCAGGTCGCGCCATTGCGGCCGCTCGCGCAAGGCGCGGGTGGCTGCGAAGCCGTCCATCACCGGCATCTGGCAGTCCATGAGCACGGCGTCGAAGGGTTCGCGCTCAAGCATCTCCAGCGCCTGCCGCCCGTCGAAGGCGACGGCCACGCTGATGCCTTCGTCGGTGAGCAGGTCCAGCGCCAGCTCGCGATTGATCTCGTTGTCTTCCACCAGCAGCAGGCGCGCCCCCTGGAGCCCCGAGCGATGCCCGGCCAGGGCGCCCTCGCGCCGCGGCGCCCCGGCTGCGCCGGCGCAGGCCCTGCCCACGGCCTGGCAGCAGGCTTCGAAAAGGGACGATGGCGTCACCGGCTTGGTCAGCAGGGCAGCGACTTGCACCTGCCTTTCCTCGAGTCGAAGCAGCACCTTTTCGCGCGAGAGGCTGGTGAACATCAGAACGGTCGGCACCGGGCGCCGGCCGTCCGCGAGGTCGTGCAAGCGCTTCGCGCATTCGACGCCGTCCATGCCGGGCATCTTCCAGTCGACGAGTGCGAGGTCGCAGGGGCTGCCCGCGTCCCGGGAAGCCGCGAGAGCGTCCAGCCCTTGCGTGCCATCGGCCGCGCTTCGGGCCTTCACGCCGAACGTGCCGAGCATTTCGACCAGCAGCTCGCGCGCGGAAGCGTTGTCTTCCACGACCAGCGCCCGGCAGCCTTCGAGGCCCCGGTACCTCGGCGTGGCGGCAGCCGGCTGCGTCTCCTGCAGAGCGAAGCGCAAGGTGAAGAAGAAGCAGCTGCCCTCGCCCGGCCGGCTTTCCACGTCGAGCTCCCCGCCCATCAGGTGCACGAGCTGGCGGCTGATGGCCAGGCCCAGGCCCGTGCCGCCGTGGCGCCGGCTGGTGGATGCGTCGGCCTGCTCGAAGGGCTGGAACAGGCGCTCGCGCTGCGCCTGGTCGAAGCCGATGCCGGTGTCGCGGACCTCGAAGCGCAGCGCCACCTCGTCCGCCGCCTGCGACTCGACCTTCACCGCCAGCGCGACCTCGCCGCGCTCGGTGAACTTCACCGCGTTGTTGCCCAGGTTGAGCAGCACCTGGCTGAGGCGAAGCGGATCGCCGACCAGCGCATGCGGCAGGTCCGGCGGCTCCACGTAGAGCAGCTCCAGGCCCTTCTCGTCGGCCTTCATGCCCAGCACCGTGGCCAGGTTGTCCAGCACGGCGTCCAGCTGGAACCCGACCTGCTCGATGTCGAGCTTGCCGGCCTCGATCTTCGAGAAGTCGAGGATGTCGTTCACGATGCCGAGCAGGGACTCGGCCGCCGCGTGGACCTTCTGGACGTAGTTGTGCTGACG
>CAMLGG010000174.1 GCA_946479475.1 uncultured Ideonella sp.
CAGGTTCTCGTCGTCGAGCTGGAACGGCGGCGTGACCGACGGGTTCAGCACCTCGAGCTCATGGCAGAGCACCTCGACCTTGCCGGACACGAGGTTGGCGTTCTCGGTGCCGGCCGGCCGCGCGCGGACCTTGCCGACCACCTTGAGGCAGAACTCGTTGCGCACGCCCTCGGCGGTCTTGAACATGTCCGGGCGGTCCGGGTCGCAGACGATCTGGACCAGGCCTTCGCGATCGCGCAGGTCGATGAAGATCACGCCGCCATGGTCGCGGCGACGGTGGGCCCAGCCCATCAGGGTCACGGTCTGGCCCATCAGCGCCTCGCTGACGAGGCCGCAATACGTTGTTCTCATGAGTGCACTCCAGCCTGCGGCGGCGCAGGCATCTGAAGAATCGGAGGAGATCCGGAAGAAGGCGATTGAAAGGCTGTCGGGGCGGGGTGGTCAACCCTCAGGACTGAGCGCCGGACGCGTTCGGCTGCTCAGCCCACCCGATTGGGGTCGGCCCCCTCCGGCGGCGCGAGGCGGCCCGCCGGCGGCAGGGAAGGAGGCGCGGGGGGCGGCGGCGCCACCACCCCCATCGAGATGATGTACTTCAGCGCCTCGTCGACGCTCATGTCGAGGGTGTGGATGGCCGCGCGCGGCATCATCAGGAAGAAGCCCGAGGTCGGGTTCGGCGTGGTCGGCACGTACAGGCTCACGTGCTCGCCGGGCAGCTTGCCCTCGACCTCGCCGCCCGGCCGCCCGGTGACGAAGGCGATCGTCCACGAGCCGGCATGCGGGTACTGCACCAGCACCGCTTCGCGGAAGGCGTTGCCGTTGCTCGAGAAGAGCGTGTCGGAGACCTGCTTGACCGAGCTGTAGATCGACCGGACGATGGGGATGCGGTTCATCAGCGCATCCCACTGCTTCAGCCACCACTGGCCGAACAGGTTGGTGACGAAGACGCCGGTGATGAACAGCAGCGCGACCATCACGACCACGCCCAGGCCCGGCCACTGGCCCAGGCCCTGCAGCGTCTCGGTGGCGCCCACGGGCAGCACCGCCTGCGCGAAGCGCAGCAGGCCCTTGAACATGCCGTCCAGGAGGCCCTGGATCCACAGCAGCACCCAGATCGTGATCGCCAGGGGCAGCCAGGTCAGCAGACCGGCGAGCAGGTATTTCTTCAAGCGGTGCCCCGTGGCGCGGCCTTGAGCGGCCGCTTCAGTGGCAGGCGCAGGAGCCGCCGCAGCCGCCGCCCGCCGGGGACGCGCTGGCCGAGGACGAGCCGCCTTCGCCGCCGCCGGACGCCGGCGTGCTGGTGGAAGCGCTGTCGGCCTTGGCCGCGGGCGCGGACGCCGAGCCGGCGCCGGAGCCGTTGTTGCGGAAGTCGGTCACGTACCAGCCCGAGCCCTTGAGCTGGAAGCCGGCAGCGGTGATCTGCTTGGAGAACTGCTCGGCCCCGCAGGCCGGGCAGGTGGTCAGCGGCGCGTCGGACAGCTTTTGCAGCACGTCACGCGAATGGCCGCAGGCGGCGCAGCGATAGGCGTAGATCGGCATGACCAAACCCTTGATTCAAAACGGGAAATTATAAAGGCGCCCTGCCGCGCGCGGCCCCGGCGCCACCGTGCAGCCGTGAGATGAGGCGCAGGCTCAGGCTTTCAAGGGCTGGCCCGCCGGGTGGTCCTTGACGCCCGGAAGGTGGTGCGTCGCACCGTGGCGGTTCTTCAGCGCCTGCGGCAGCAGCGAGCCGAGCACCATGCCGGCGAAGGCCGCCAGCAGGCCGGCGAGCTGGCCCGGGAACAGCTCGCCCCAGGTGGTGAGCTGGGGAAAGAACAGAACCCAGGTCACGACGCCGAACGCGATGGACATGACCGCTCCCTGGGTCGTCGCCCTCTTCCAGTAGAGGCCGCATACCAGGGGCACGAAGGCGCCGACCAGCGGCACCTGGTAGGCGCCCGAGACGAGCTCGTAGATGGACGTGCCCTGCATCAGGATGGCGTAGGTCAGCACCAGCCCGGTGAAGACGAGCAGCGACAGGCGCAGCGCCTTCAGCATCTGCTTGTCGCCCATGTGCGGCATGAGGTGGCGCAGGATGTTCTCGACGAAGGTGGTCGAAGGCGCGAGCAGCGTCGCCGAGGCGGTGGACATGATGGCCGAGATCAGCGCACCGAAGAAGAAGACCTGGGCAACCAGCGGCATGTGCTCCATGATCAGCGTGGGCAGCAGCTTCTGCGGATCGTCGGCCAGCAGCGCCTGGGCCTGCTCCGGCATGATCAGCGTGGCGCTGGCCACGATGAACATCGGGACGAACGCGAAGGCGAGGTAGCACAGCCCGCCGATGACCGGCCCCCGGCGCGCCGTCTTCTCGTCCCTGGCGGACATGACGCGCTGGAAGACGTCCTGCTGCGGGATCGAGCCCAGCATCATCGTGATGCCGGCTGCGAAGAAGAACGTCATGTCGTGGAAGTTGGCCTCCGGCAGGAAGCGGAAGAGATCCTTCTGGCTGGCCATGGCGACGACCTTGTCCGCTCCGCCCGCCAGGTCGCCCGCCATGACGGCGATGGCGAGCAGGCCCAGGACGATGATGATCATCTGCATGAAGTCGGTCCAGGCGACCGAGAACATGCCGCCGAAGACGGTGTAGAGCAGCACGACCGCGGTGCCGAGCACCATGCCGCCCGTCAGCGAGATGGCGTCTCCACCCAGCAGGTGGAAGACCAGGCCGAGCGCGGTGATCTGTGCCGCCACCCAGCCGAGGTAGCTGGTGATGATCACCAGCGAGCAGAAGACCTCGACGAAATTGCCGAAGCGGGTGCGGTAGTAGTCGCCCAGCGTCAGCAGGTTCATCCGGTACAGGCGACCGGCGAAGAACAGGCCCACCAGGACCAGGCACATGGAGGCACCGAACGGGTCCTCCACCACCTCGCCCAGGCCGCCGTTGACGAACCGGGCGCTGATGCCCAGCACCGTCTCGGAGCCGAACCAGGTGGCGAAGGTGGTCGTGATCACCATGGCCAGCGGCAGCGACCGCCCGGCCAGCGCGTAGTCGGTCGACGACTTCACGCGCGACGCGGCGCGCAGGCCGACGCCGACAGTGATCAACAGGTACAGGGTGACGAATCCGATCAGCATGGGTGCGCCCTCAGGCATCAGGACGGCGACGGGGCCAAACGCGCGAGTTTAGTGCCTGGGCAGGCTGGCGCACGCCGCCGGACGCGGCCTCACGCCCCCGCCCAGAGCAAGGCGTAGCGGGCCGCCAGCGCGCCGAGCAGGAAGCCGGCCACGCCCCAGACCAGGCCGGCGAGCAGCCGGTTGGTCTTGCGCTGCTCGCGCAGCATCTCGGCCAGCAGCGCGGTGTCGTCGGTGGGACGGCCGGTGTGGCCGATCCGGCCCGCCAGCGCGTCGTGCAGCAGCCGGGGCAGCTCGGGCAGCAGGCGCGCGTAGTGCGGCGCCTCGTCCTTCAGCCGGCGCAGCAGCGCGCGGCCGCCGACCTGCTCGTCCATCCAGCGCTCGAGGAAGGGCTTGGCCGTGGTCCACAGGTCGAGGTCGGGGTCGAGCTGGCGACCCAGTCCTTCGACGTTGAGCAGCGTCTTCTGCAGCAGCACCAGCTGCGGCTGGATCTCGACGTTGAAGCGGCGCGAGGTCTGGAACAGGCGCATCAGCACCTGGCCGAGAGAGATGTCCTTCAGCGGCCGGTCGAACTGCGGCTCGCACACCGCGCGGATCGCGCCTTCCAGTGCATCGACACGCGTGCTGGGCGGCACCCAGCCGGATTCGACGTGCAGCTCCGCCACGCGCTTGTAGTCGCGCCGGAAGAAGGCGATGAAGTTCTGCGCCAGGTACTCCTTGTCGGTCTCGGTCAGCGTGCCGATGATCCCGAAGTCCAGCGCGACGTAGCGACCGAAGGTCTGCGGGTCGACGCTCACCTGGATGTTGCCCGGGTGCATGTCGGCGTGGAAGAAACCGTCGCGGAAGACCTGGGTGAAGAAGATCGTCACGCCGTCGCGGGCGAGCTTCTTGATGTCGACGCCCGCGTCGCGCAGGCGCTCGACCTGGCTGATCGGCACGCCGGTCATCCGCTCCATCACGCAGACGTTGCGGGTGCACAGGTCCCAGTGCATCTCGGGCACGATGATCAACGGCAGGTCGGCCATGTTGCGACGCAGCTGCGCGGCGTTGGCGGCCTCGCGGACCAGGTCGAGCTCGTCGTGCAGGTAGGTGTCGAACTCCTTGACGACCTCGCGCGGGCGCAGGCGGCGGCCGTCCGCCGAAAGGCGCTCCACCCACCGGGCGAGGATGTGCAGGATCGCGAGATCGTCGTCGATCACCGCCAGCATGCCGGGCCGCAGCACCTTCACCGCGACCTCCTGGCCATCGCGCAGAACCGCGAAGTGCACCTGGGCGACCGAGGCGCTGGCCACGGGCACGTCGTCGAACTGCGCGAAGACGGTGTCGAGCGGCCGCCTCAGCTCGGCCTCGATGATGGCCCGGGCCTGCGCGGCAGGGAACGGCGGGACCCGGTCCTGCAGCCGGGCCAGCTCGTCGGCGATGTCCAGCGGCAGCAGGTCGCGCCGCGTCGACAGCACCTGGCCGAACTTGATGAAGATCGGCCCCAGGCGCTCCAGCGCCATGCGCAGCCGCACGCCGCGCGGCAGCTCGAACCGGCGGCCCAGCGTGAGCGCGCCCGCCAGCATGCGCAGGCGATGCTCGCCGAAGCCGGACAGCGCCATCTCGTCGACGCCGTAGCGCAGCAGCGTGAAGACGATGCGGACCAGCCGCAGGACGAAGCGCAGCATCGGCGGCGGGCCGTCAGCCGGTCAAGGCTTTCGCCAGACGCTCGCAGCGCCTTCGGCCAGCGTGCGCGCAGTGGCGGCCACCTTCTCGCCGATGTTCGCGAGGCCTCCGGCCACCAGCGGGCCGAAGACGCGCTCGAAATCGGCCGCGATGTCCCAGCGCACGTTGCCCACGACCCAGCTCACGTCGGCCGCGAAGGCGACGTCGCCCTCGATCTGCAGCGGCGGCAGCTCCCCGGTGGCGACCCGGCGAGCCGCCTCGAACGGATGCGCGGCATCGACCCGAAGGCGCAGCTCCGGTGCCTCGGCGCCGGCCTCGCCTTCCGTTGCGGATTCGAAGAGCCCGGCCGGCGTGATCCTCAACGTCAGCGGGGGCGGCGGCGGCAGCGGAACCCGCCAGTTCTCGACCTCGATGCGCAGGCGCCGCCCGGTGTGAGGCTTCAGGCGCTCGGTGGCGGCCGGCGCGCTGGACAGCACGTGGTTGGCCAGGAGGATGAAGCGCTCTGTCGCCGCGGGCAGCAGCAGGTCGGTCACGGGGTTCGGCATGGCCCGGATTGTAGGAGGGGGCCAGCCGGGCAGCGGACGCTCAGGCGAAGCCGCTCGGGTTGGCGCTCTGCCAGCGCCAGCTGTCCTCGCACATGGCATCCAGCCCGCGCGACGCCTGCCAGCCCAGCTGCTCGCGGGCCAGGGTGGCATCGGCCCAGAACGCGGGCAGGTCGCCCGGCCGGCGGTCGACTATGCGGTACGGGACGGGGCGGCCGCTGGCCTTCTCGAAGGCCCGCACGAGCTGCAGCACGCTCGTGCCCTGACCGGTGCCGAGATTGACCGTCGTCGAGGTCCCTCGATCCAGCAGGTGGCGCAGCGCGGCCACGTGGCCTTCGGCCAGGTCCATCACGTGGAGGTAGTCACGCACGCCGGTGCCATCGGGCGTGTCGTAGTCGCCGCCGAAGACCTGCAGGAACTCCCGCCGTCCGACCGCCACCTGGGTCACGTAGGGCATGAGGTTGTTCGGGATTCCGCGCGGGTCCTCGCCGATGCGGCCGCTCTCGTGGGCCCCGACCGGGTTGAAGTAGCGCAGCCATGCGATCTTCCAGGCCGGGTCCGACGCCTCCAGGTCGCGCAGGATCTGCTCGCCGAAAAGCTTGGTGCGGCCGTAGACGTTCATCGCGGCCAGCGGATGGGCCTCGTCGTAGGGCAGGTATTGCGGCGTGCCATACACGGTGGCGCTGGAGCTGAAGACCAGGGTCTTCGCGCCGTGGCGGCGCATGGCCTCGCATGTGGCTACCAGGCCGCCGACGTTGTTGGCGTAATAGGCCAGGGGCTGGGCGGCCGATTCGCCCACCGCCTTGAAGGCCGCGAAGTGCACCACCGCGTCGATGCGGTGGCGATTGAAGACGGCCTCCAGCGCCGCGGCGTCGGTGACGCTGGCCCGCTCGAAGACCGGGGCACGGCCGGCCAGCTCCTGCAGGCGCTCGAGCACCAGGGGGGAGCTGTTGGAGAAATCGTCGAGGCCCACCACCTCGAAGCCGGCGCCTTGCAGCGCGAGCCAGGTGTGCGAGCCAATGTAGCCGGTGGCGCCGGTGAGCAGGACGGTGGGCATCGGGCGGTGGCCCGGCGGGTCACCGGGCGGGGGTGCGGATCAGTTGGTCGGGCAGGCGGTTGGCCAGGGCGAGATTGTGCAGGCGCTCGCGCAGCCCGCCGAGCATGTCGTAGCGGCGTCTGTACATCGCCCGCTTCTTCGCCGGCACCTCCTCCAGCGGGCGCGGCTCGAAGCGCGTGCTCATCTCGAAGAAGCCGTCCACCGTCTCGACTCCACCCCGGTCGCGCCAGATCTCGTCGTAGTCCGCCGTCTTGATGTTCTTGTCCAGCCGCGCCAGCAGCCGGGGCTGGCGGAAGTGGCGGTAGTAGTCGCAGATGCCGTAGGCCCGCTCGGCGCCCAGCTCCTGCGCGACCATGAACAGGGCCTGCACCAGCAGGTCGCGCGGGCGGCACCCGTGGAACCGATGCGTCAGCTCGGCGTAGCGCTCGCCGGCGCCATCGACCGAGCGGCCCTGGATGGCGCCGATGTAGACCACCGGCCGGCCCTTGCGCTGGCCGAAGGAAAAGGCCATCGAGTAAAGGCGCAGGTCGCCTTCGAACAGGCTCAGCGCCAGCTCGCCTTCCTGCGCCAGCCAGTCGGGCTGGTCGATCTGCAGGGTCAGGCCGGCGTCGGGCTCGCCCAGCGTGGCCAGGACACGCCGCGCGCCCAGAGGCACCTGCAGCCAGCGTGCGACCTCCATCTGCCGGTAGTGCGCCACCACGGTGTCCACCCTCTGGCGAACCGACCACGCCCGATGCAGGTAGGGCCAGGCGATGATGTGGACGAGGCCCTTGCGCGCCGCCATCACGGCGGCCAGTTGTGAGCCCGGGGTCACGTTGCGCAAGGCGCGCCATTCGCGGCGACGGCGCCAGGCCTGGCCGATGAAGCGAAGGCGCCGCAGCAGAGACAGCGGATTCAGCGACGGGTAGGCCTGGCGCGAGGCCTGCCATATCACCAGCCAGATCGCCAGGACGGGCTCCACGGCGACCGGCAGGCCGGTCAGTTCGGTAGGCACGAACCCGGCCACCAGGCTCAGGCCCTGCCACCAGGCCGGGTGGGCCAGCAGCCGGCCGGCCCGCCGGCTCAGCACTTGATGCCGACGTGGAGGGCCACCACGCCGCCCGACAGGTTGTGGACGTCCACGTGCCCGAAACCGGCGGCCTTCATCATGGCCTTGAGCGTCGCCTGGTCGGGATGCATGCGGATCGATTCGGCCAGGTAGCGGTAGCTGTCGGCGTCGCCGGCCACCAGCTTGCCCAGCCTGGGCAGGACCTGGAACGAATACCAGTCGTAGGGCTTGCGAAGGGGCTCGGCGACCTTCGAGAACTCGAGCACCAGCAGGCGGCCGCCCTCGCGCAGCACGCGGGCCATCTCGGCCAGGGCCTGCTCCTTGTGGGTCATGTTGCGCAGGCCGAAGGCCACGCTCACCAGGTCGAAGCTGCCGCTGCGAAAGGGCAGGTGCTCGGCATCGCAAAGCGTGGTGGGCAGCGCCAGGCCGTCGTCGAGAAGCCTGTCCCGGCCCGTGCGCAGCATGGCCTCGTTGATGTCGGTGTGGACCACCTGGCCGCTCGCGCCCACCCGGCGGGCGAAGGCCCGCGCCAGGTCGCCCGTGCCGCCGGCGATGTCCAGCACCCGGTCGCCCTCGCGCAGGTTGGCCACCGCCACGGTGTAGGCCTTCCACGCCCGGTGCATGCCGAGCGACATCAGGTCGTTCATCACGTCGTACTTGGACGCGACGGAGTCGAACACGCCCTTGACGCGCCGGGCCTTTTCGCCCTCCTCGACGTTCTGGTATCCGAAATGCGTTTGGGTCATTTGTTGCTCGCTCCCCTGCCGGAGCCCCTCAGTGGTGGTGGCCGCAGGCGCCACCCGACTTGACGGGCATCGGCAAATCGCGTTCCAGCCCGGCCTCCTTCAGGCGCTGCTCGTAGCGGGCCCAGTAGTCCTGCTGCTCGGCGCCCAGGCGGTAGAGATACTCCCAGGTGTAGATGCCGCTGTCGTGGCCGTCCGAGAACCGGGGCTGCACCGCGTAGTGGCCGACCGGCTCGATGGACTCGATGACCACGTCACGCTTGCCGGTCTGCAGTACTTCCTGCCCGGGGCCGTGGCCCTGGACTTCCGCCGAAGGCGAGTAGACGCGCAGCAGCTCGAACGGGATGCGGAAGGAGCGGCCGTCGTCGAAAGCGACTTCGAGCAGGCGAGAAGCCTGGTGGACGGTGAGTGCGGTCGGCTGCGGATGCGTGGTCATGATGTCAGGCGGCTGCGGCTAGCGCAGGCCGATGTCGATGGTGCCTTCCAGCGTGCCGCCGGCAACCCCCAGCATCAACACCAGGGGGTCGTTCTGGGCAACGAAGATCGGGGGCGCGGCGGCGGTATCCAGGTTGCCTCGGCGCAGACCCGTGGGGCCGGCGTTGGTGAGCACACTCAGGTCGGCCGCCTCGTTCAACGTGGTTCCGTCGCTCGCCGTGCCGCTGAAGGCGTAATGCGTATCGGTCACCGTGCTGGTGCCCCAGAAGCCCCGGGTGCCGCTGGTGGCGAAGCTGCCGCCCGCCAGCCCGGCGGTGTTGGCCAGGCCGACCCGGAACTGCCGGCCGGTGTCGTCGGCGGCATCCTCGGAGCGCAACAGGATATAGGCAGATCCCGCCATCGCCAGCCGGAAGTGGATGGAATCCCTGTGCACGGAATCGAGCCCGCGGATCTCGTTGCCGACGACCGACAGGGTGTAGTTCGCCAGCCTGTCCGACGGGCACAGCGCGACCTTGACCGGGATCGGCGCCGTGCACACCTGCAACGCGCCCTCGGAAAAGAGCGCGGGCAGCGCGACGGATTCGAGGCTGTCGTTGCGGCGCAGGTTGATGCCCAGGATGTTGAACTCCTGGCCGAGCAGGGCGGAGTACTGGGTCGTGAACGTCCTCGAGGCGACGAAGGGACGCACGCCGTGGTCGTACACGTGATTGCTGCCGGCAAGGTTGAAGTCCAGCGCCCCGACGACGAGGCCGTCGCTGTTCAGGCGGAATTTCGACGCGCCCGAGATCACATAGTCGACGCCATTCGCATCCAGCGTGAAAGTGCCTGCCTGGTCGACCTGCTGGCCCACCATCGCCCAGGTCTTGTTGTTGAAGTCGAGCGTGAAGGTGTACTGGCGCCCGTTGCTCGCATAGGCGGTGTAGTCGCCGTTGCGCAGGTCGAGCGAGACGGTGGTCGACTCCCCGGTGTTGTTGGTGTGGTCGGCGTCGGCAGCGGCGTCGACGATCATCGCGCTGGTCACCGGGCCGACGAGATCGGCCGAGCCCGGGACCAGGACGGTGAACACCAGGCCGCCGCCGACCGGGAAGCTGGGCACGGTCATCGACTCGCTCACGGCCTCGGGGCAGGTCGCGCCCCCGGCGGAGACGCAGGTGATGGACCCGATGGCCGGAGCGCCGTTCAGGTGATGCACCAGCGAAACGTCGGTGGCGGCATCCGGCCCCTCGTTGGTCACCGTGATGGTGAAGGAGATGGTCTCGCCCGCGTTCACCGACTCGGGCGAGGAATTGATGACCGCGAGGTTGGCGCCGCTACCGGCGTCGGTCCCGCTGTCGGAGCCCCCGCAGGCGGCGAGGCCGGCGGCCACGGTGAAGGCGAGCAGCAGGGTGCGGGCGACACGGATCATGGTGCGGGAGGTCGTTGGGCGGATCCCGCGATGCTAACCAAGCGCGCCGGCAAACCTTCGAGCATCGCCCGGACGGACCGATCAACCATCGTCATTGCCTCGCCCAGGCGCCGGGCGAAAGCGGGCATCGGATCGCGCTGGCGCGCACCCCAGATCGGCTGGGGAAAGTGACTGTCCTCGGCGAAGCGAGCGACGACGTGCCAGTGCAGATGCGGCACGACATTGCCGAGCGACGCCAGGTTGATCTTGGTGGGCGCGAGCATCTCGCGCAGCACCTGCTCGACCCCGGCCACGGCCTCCATGCAATGCAGTCGGTCGGCCGCCGACAGGTCGGTGAACTCCGCCACGTGGCTTCGCCAGACCACCCGGTAGAAGGCCGGGAAATCCGGCGCGTCGAGCACCCGCAGGATGCGCAGGCAGTCGTCGGCCGCCACCTCGACCCAAGCCGGCGACGCCGCCCAATCGCACAGCTCGCAGCTCACACCAGCACCCGCTCGATCCCGCCGGCGTTGGCGCGCGCCACGTAGTCGGCCATCCAGTTCTCGCCCAGGATCTTGCGGGCCATCTCGACGACGATGTAGTCGGCCTCCAGCAGGCCGCTCTGGAGATCGTCCTGGTAGCGCGACAGGCCTTGAAGGCAGCTGGGGCAGGAGGTCAGGATCTTGAGGTCGTCCTTCGGGCCGATGGCGCCGGATCCTCGCAACTGTGCCTCGGCCTTGCGGATCTCCTCCTCCTTGCGGAAGCGCACCTGGGTGGAGATGTCCGGCCGGCTCACGCCCAGGGTGCCCGATTCGCCGCAGCAGCGTTCGCTCTTGACCACGCCCTCGCCCACCAGCGCCTTGACCGTCTTCATCGGCTCCTGCAGCTTCATCGGGCTGTGGCAGGGGTCGTGGTAGAGGTACGTCCCGGCCTTGTCGGACAGGGTGATGCCCTTTTCGAGCAGGAACTCGTGGATGTCGACGATGCGGCAGCCGGGGAAGATGTCCTCGAACTTGTAGCCCTGCAGCTGGTCGTAGCAGGTGCCGCAGGAGACCACCACCGTCTTGATGTCCAGGTAGTTCAGCGTGTTGGCCACGCGGTGGAAGAGCACCCGGTTGTCGGTGATGATCTTCTCGGCCTTGTCGTACTGGCCCGAACCGCGCTGCGGGTAGCCGCAGCACAGGTAGCCTGGCGGCAGCACCGTCTGCACGCCCGCCTGCCAGAGCATGGCCTGCGTGGC
>CAMLGG010000175.1 GCA_946479475.1 uncultured Ideonella sp.
GCTTGCCGGCCTCGATCTTCGAGAAGTCGAGGATGTCGTTGATGATCCCCAGCAGCGACTCGGCCGCGCCGTGCACCTTCTCGACGTAGTTGCGCTGGCGCTCGTCCAGCCCCGTCTTCAGCGCGAGGTGGGACATGCCCAGGATCGCGTTCATCGGCGTGCGGATCTCGTGGCTCATGTTGGCCAGGAACTCGCTCTTGGCCTGCGCCGCGGCCTCGGCGACGTGCTGCGCCCGCTCCAGCTGCTCGGTGCGTTCACGCACACGCTGCTCCAGCGTCTCGGCCAGGCGCCGGACCTCGGCCCGCGAGCGCCGCAGCCGCAGCAGGAAGAACATCGAGCCGACCAGGGCGATGAAGGCGCCGGCCAGCAGCGTCCACAGCCAGCGCTGCTGCAGCTCGCGGGTCTGCAGTTCGGCGGCCTGCAGCTCGCCGCGCCTCTGCAGCTCGGCCAGCTCCAGCCTTCGGGTCTCTTCGCGCCGGCGCTGCACGGCCCCGAGCAGGCGCTCTGCGCTGCGTTCCGCAGAGGCCTTGGCCTGCAGGTCGGCCGACTCGATTGCCAGCCGGTAGGCGCGCTCCTTGTCGCCGGCGGCGGCGGCCAGTTCGGCGAGCCGCCGGACCGCGAACGACTGGTACAGCGGCTGGCCCAGGCCAAGCGAGCGGGCGTGGGCGTCCTGCGCCTCGGCGAGCGCCCGCGCGGGATGCCCCAGGCCCTGCTCGATCTGGCTGCGCTGCAGCGCCGAGAAGAAGAAGCCGGCGGGCAGCTTGGTGACCTGGAGGATGGCACGCCCCTGCTCGTTCGCGGCCAGGGCATCCTTCAGGCGCCCTTCGCGCAGCGCGCGCTCGGCGCGGCTGTTGATGGCCGTGGCCAGCCCCGTGGGTGATCCGACGGCGGTGAAGGCCCCGATCGCCTCGTCCAGGAAGCGCTCGGCATCGGCCTTGCGGTCCCGCTGGAACGCGGCCTCCGACATGGCGAACCGGGCGTAGCCCACCTGCAGAATCGAGCCCGCGGCCTGGGCATGCCGAAGCATCTCGCCGAGCTGCTGCTCGCCTTCGTCCAGGCGGCCGCTTTGCAGGTAGGAGATCGCCAGGCCGTGGTGCGCGTAAGCCATCACCAGCGGATCGCCCGATCGCTGCGCGGCATCGAGGGCCTGCAGCGACATGATGGCCGCGTCGTCCAGGCGGCCCACGCGGCGGTACACCAGGGCCCCGCGGAACAGGGCCTCGCCGAGCAGGTCGGGCCGGTCGACGCCTTCGAGCGCTGCGAGGGTCTGCGCAGTGACCTCGACCAGGCGATTGACGTCGTTCTGGTTCACCGCGGCCAGCCCGATGTTCATGTCGGCCTCGGCCTGGCCCGCGTGGTCCCCCGCAGCCGTGGCCTCACGAAGCGCCTGCTCGGCATGGGCCATCGCCTGCTCCGTCCTGGCCAGGTGGATCTCGATGCGTGCCAGCAGGTTGAGCGAACGCACCCGATCGGCCGCGCCGGCTTCAGGCGGCAGCCGGGCCTGCAGGCCTTGCGCCTGCTCGTAGGCCGCGGCGGCGTCGTTGTCGGCCAGCTTGCGGACGGTGGCGGCCTGCTGCCTCCAGTCGTCGATGGGCACGGCGAGCGCGGCCGCCCCCAGGAGCACCCCCGCTGCGACAGCGATGGCCCATCGAGTGCCGGCGGACCTCACATGCGCAGGCTCAGGCTGGTGGCCACCTGCCGGTCGTTGACCCAGGCGGCCTGCGGACGGGTCTGGGCCCCGTAGTAGGAGCGGCGCAGCGTGCCCAGCAGGTTGCCGCCGTCGAGCGACCAGGTCAGGCGATCGGTGATGCGCCAGCGCAGCGAAGCGTCGAGCCAGCCGTAGGCATGGGTGGTGGCCTGGAAGGCGCCGATGCCGACGATGTTCGTCGTGCCGCTGGGAAAGCTGCTGCGCCAGTTCCACGCCAGCCGCGCCGACCAGTCGCCGTACTCGTACAGGCCGACGAGGTTCAGGCTGCGGCGGGACAGGTTCTGCATCGGCACGTTGGCCTTGAGCACGCGGTCGTAGGTGCTGCTTTCGACGAAGGTCGCATTGGCCTGGAAGCCGAGGCCGCGCCAGGGGCCGGGCAGGAAGTCGAGGAAGCGCTGGTAGGAGAGCTCCGCCCCGCGGATGTGGCCGGCGTCCGCGTTGTAGGGTCGGCTGACCTGGTAGAGCTGGCCGTCGTGCGTCTCGGCCTGGGTCAGCGTGGCGATGAAGCCGTCGACGTTCTTCCAGAACAGGGTCGCCGAGGCCGCCTCGCCGCCACCGAGATAGGCCTCGGCCGCGAGATCGAAGTTGCTCGCCCTGAGCGGCTTCAGGTCCGGGTTGCCGGCCGTCCCCTGGTTCAGCTCGGGGTTCACGCTGTTGGGAGTGAGCGTGATCGACGGCGACAGCAGGTTGAAATCCGGCCGCGTGATGGTGCGCGAGGCCGCGGCCCGCAGCTGCCAGGGCCCGCCTGCACCCCAGCGGGCGCTGGCGCTGGGCAGCCAGTCGGTCGTCGTGGTGTCGATCTGGATGGGCACTATCGTGCCGCTCGAAGGCACGCTCTGGTTGCCCGAGAGCATGGAGCGCGTGTGCACCAGGCGCACGCCGGCCACGCCATCGAGCGCCCAGTCCGGCACCTTCCAGCCGGCTTCGGCATAACCGGCATCGGTGCGCTCCTCGATGCGCCACATGCCCAGCGGCCCGCCGGAGGTCGGCAGCGGATCGGTGATGCCGAAGGCGGCCCGCATGGCCACCGGATCACGCGCGTCGGCCAGGGTGTCGGTCAGGTAGCGGTCGACGCTGATGCCGTGGCCATCGAGGAACGGACCGTATGGGTAGACCACCGTCCGGCCCGGCATGTCGGAGGCCAGCACCGTCCCGGGCACCGCCACGTCGCCGAAGACGAGGTTGCGATCGTTGTCCGCCTCGCGGCGCGCCCGGCGCCAGCCGACGGCCACACGCTCCAGCGCCCCCTGGTCGAACTGCCATTCCGCATCGAGCCGGCCGGCCAGCAGGCTGCCGCGCAGGGGCCGCACCCGGTAAGCCAGGCTCGCGTAGCGCAGGCTGGCCGGGTCGGTCAGGTCGGTGCCCTCGACCACGGTGGATGGCGTCTCGCCGGACAGGTCCTGCGTGAACCTCGCCGCCGTCCCCGCGAGCGTGGGGCCGGAGAAGAACAGCCGGTTCAGGCTGCGCGTGTGGCTGAGGTCGGCGCTCACCCGCAGCGTCCCTTCCGTCCACGAGCCGCCCAGCGCGTACTGCTGGGTGCGGTCGACCACGTCGCGGGCGAAGTCGAGGATGGACAGCGGCGTGTTGGTCCAGGTGATGTGCTGCACGTCGTTCGTGCCCGGGAACAGCGTCACGCTGGCCGGGTCGAAGCTGCTGCCGGCGCCGAAGTTGGGACCGGTGTTGAACTGCAGGGTGTCCTGCTTCGTGCGCAGCTCGGCGTAATGCGCCTCCGCGTAGAGATCGAGGGCCGTGCTCGGCCGCCACCCGAGCATCAGGCTGCCGGCGCCCCGGCTGCGGCGGCCGAAGCTGGTGCTCTCGGAGGTGCTGCTCGGGACCACGGTGTCCTGCCCCGCCACCAGGTCCAGCTGGCAACCCGAGGTGTTGCGGGCGCTGCACAGCATCGGCGTGCCGGTGCCCTTCTGGTCCTCGCGCCAGGGCCGGTCCTGGTGGACGATGTTCACCAGCACGGCCGCCTCGCCCAGGGGCACCGATGTGCGGCCGCCGTAGAGCAGCGAGAACTGGCCCTCGGTCTTGTCCACCAGGTCGCCGTGCACGGCGCGTGCGGTGAACACCAGCGTCGGATCACGGAAGTCGAACGGGCGGCGCGTGCGCACGTCCACCGTGCCGCCCAGCCCCCCCTCGACACGCGACGCCGCGGAGGACTTGAAGACGTCGATCCCGGCCAGCATCTCGCTGGGCAGGTCGGCGTAGTCGAGCGCACGGCCGAAGCCGGCGGTGAAGATCTCGCGCCCGTTGAGCGTGGTCTCGACCTGCACCAGCCCGCGCACCGAGGCCACCGAGGCCTCGCCCCGGTCGCGCGTGATCTGCACGCCGGTGATGCGCTGCACGGCATCGGCCAGGCTGAGATCGGGCAGGCGGTTGATCTCCTCCGCCACGATGCCGTCGACGACGTCGGGGCTGCGGCGCTTTCGCTCGGCGGCCGACTCCACGCTCGCGCGGGTGCCGATGATGACGACGGACTCGACTTCCTGTGCCGAAGGCTGGCCGGGTGCCACCAGCACTGCGGCCATGGCCCACACGGCTCGATGCGACTGATTCATCCCTGCCTCCATCCCGCTCCGGCCCGCGCTCGGACCGGCTCCGATGAGCGGCCTGGACTGGCCTCCCCGACAGATCAAGCGGCGGCTGCCGCGACGGTTCGCCGGCAGCAACCGCGGCCACTCGGAATCGATCCCCCGGCACCCCGTCGATCAATGATCTCGCCGTTCGGACGGGCACCTACCTATCGGAAGCCCGTAGGTTGCGCTTTCACGTTGGCGCGATGCCAACGCGAAGGCTCAACGGAACAGCTTCTGCGCGAACTGGTGGAGGTTCTCCATCCAGCTCTCGCGGTCGTGGCCGTGGTGATCGACGTTCCAGACGTGCGGGATGCCCTCGGCCTTCAGCTCGCGGTGGAATCCCTGGGAGAGGGCGAACAGCCCGTCGGCGCTGCCGCAGGAGATGTACAGCAGCGAGAGCTGGCGCCGCACCGAGGCGGCGTCGTGAGTCAACTCGGCCACCGTGCGGGTATTGGGCGCGGCCGAGAAGCCGCCCACCCAGGCGAAGGTTTCGAGATGGCCCAGGCCGAAGTTCAGGGCCTGGCCGCCGCCCATCGAAAGGCCGGCGATGGCGCGATCCCTTCGGTCGGCCGACGCCGAGTACTTCGACTCGATTGCAGGGATGAGGAAGTCCAGCAGGTCGCGCTCGAACTTCGCGAAGCCCGCGATGTGCTCGGGCAGGAACTTGCGTTCCTCGGGCGGCGGGCGATCGTCGGCCAAGGCCCGGCCATTGGGCATCACCACGATCATCGGCAGCGCCTTGCCCTGCGCGATCAGGTTGTCGAGGATGGTGTTCGCATGCACGTAGCCACGCCACTCGTCGTGGGTGCCGGCGAGGCCGTGAAGCAGGTACAGCACCGGATACTTGCGCTGGGCCGAGTAGCCGGGAGGCAGGTAGACGGCCGCCTTGCGCCGCGTGCCGGTGACACCGGAGTCGTAGCTGAACTCCTCCACCCGCCCGTGCTCGATGCCGGGCCGCTCGTCGGCGAAGCCGGCCGGCGGCTCGGCGAAGGCGCGCACGTCGTCGGCGGCCAGCACCACGGGCCCGGGTGTCGGGCGGGTGGGCATCTCGGGGTTGCCCTGGGCGTGCGAGGCGCCCGCGGCCACCAGCAAGGAAATGGCGGCATGGCGCCGGACGAACCGCTTGATCATGTCGTGCTCTCCCGCCTGGGTGCGGCCGCGCCGAGCTCGTGCCTGGTCGGCAGGCCGTCGCTGTCGCCCGGGAACTGGACGACCCGGGCGCCGATGAGGTTGCCGCGCATCGCGGCCTCGCCCAGGCCCAGGCCTTCGAGCAGGCCGCTGATCACGCCCGCTGCAAAGCCGTCTCCGGCGCCGACCGTGTCGACCACGCGAGGCACCGGCACGCCGGGCACGAGCTCGCGCGTGCCCTGGCGGTCGGCGCACCAGGCGCCGCGGGCCCCCAGCTTGACGACCACCTGCGAAGCGCCCGCCGCCAGGTAGTGGTCGGCGATCGCCTCGGGCGAGTCCAGGCCGCTCAGGCGCCGGCCTTCGGCGACGCCGGGCAGCACGAGGTCGCACAGCGCGGCGAGCTCGTTCACCGTGCCCACCATGTCGTCTTCGGAGCGCCACAGGCGCGGCCGCAGGTTGGGATCGAAGGAGACGAAGGCGCCGCAGGCGCGCGCCCAGCGCAGCGCCTCGAACACGAGCTCGCGGCAGCTTCCGGAAAGCGCCGGAGAGATGCCCGTCAGGTGCAGCTGGCGCGCCCGGACGCCGCCCAGGCGCGCGACGTCCTCGAGGCCCATCCCGCTGGCCGCGGAGCCGCCGCGGTGGTACTCGATCTGCGGGTCGCTGCCGTCGGGCGCGCGGCCCTTGAGCATGAAGCCGGTGCGCTGGCCCTTGCAGCTCGTCACCAGCGCGGTCGAGACGCCCTCGGCGGTCATCGTGTCCAGCAGGAACTGGCCGAAGCTGTCCGCGCCGAGGCGGCTGAGGTAGCCCACCCTGAAGCCCAGGCGGGCCAGGCCGATCGCCACGTTCAGCTCGGCGCCGGCGCTGAAGCGGCGGAAGTGCCCGGCGTGCGCCAGCGGCCCGGCATCCTCGGCGGCGAAGAGCACCATGGCCTCTCCGAGCGTCAGGACGTCGAACTGCATGATCGTCACATCACCGCCCCGAGCTGCCAGGGCACGAATTCCTCGTCGCCCAGGCCGTGGCGCTCGCTCAGGGTGCGTTCGCCCGAGGCGGCGGCCAGCATGAGGCGGAAGATGCGCTCGCCGGCCTCGGCCACGCTCATCGTGCCATCCACGATCTCGCCGGCGTTGAAATCCATGTCCAGGCTCATGCGCTGGTACATCGCGGTGTTCGTCGCCAGCTTGAGCGAAGGCACGGGCTTGCAGCCGTAGGTCGAGCCGCGGCCGGTGGTGAAGCAGATCAGGTTGGCGCCGCCGGCCACCTGGCCGGTGGCCGACACCGGGTCGTAGCCCGGCGTGTCCATGAACACGAGGCCGGTGCTGCGCACGGGCTGCGCGTACTCGATGACGTCCATCAGCGTGCTGCCGCCGCCCTTGGCGACGGCCCCGAGCGACTTCTCGAGGATGGTCGTGATGCCGCCGGCCTTGTTGCCGGGCGAGGGGTTGTTGTTCAGCTGCGCGCCGTGGCGGGCGGCGTACTCCTCCCACCAGCGCAGCCGCGCGAGCAGCCGCTCGGCGACCTCGGGCGAGGCGGCGCGGGCCGTCAGCAGGTGCTCGGCCCCGTGGATCTCCGGCGTCTCCGAAAGGATGGCCGTGCCGCCGTGGCGCACCAGCAGGTCCACCGCCGCGCCGAGCGCCGGGTTGGCGCTGATGCCGGAATAGCCGTCCGACCCGCCGCATTGCAGGCCGACCACGAGGCGCGAGGCCGGCACCAGGCTGCGCCGCGCAGCGGCCGCTTGCGCCGCCAGCTCGCGCACCAGCTGCTGGCCGCGCTCGATCGCCTCGCGCGTGCCGCCCGCCTCCTGGATGGTGAAGGTGCGGATGCGCTGGCGCGTCGCCGGGTCGAGTCCTTCGACCAGGGCGTCGACCTGGTTGACCTCGCAGCCCAGGCCGAGGACCAGCACCGCGGCGAAGTTGGGATGCACGGCATATCCGCGCAAGGTACGCCGCAGCAGCTCTATCCCCTCGCCTTCGGCGCTCATGCCGCAGCCGCTGCCGTGGGTGATCGCCACCACGCCGTCCACGCCGGGCCAGGCCGCGAGTGCCGGCCCGGCGAAGGCCTGGGCGATCGCCTTGCACACGGTGGCCGAGCAGTTGACGGTGGAGAGCACGCCGATGTAGTTGCGGGTGCCCACGCGGCCATCGGGGCGGACGTACCCCTCGAAGGTGGCCGGCTCGCCGACCGGCGGCGCGGCGACGGGATCGATGCGCCCAGCCGGCCCGCCCGAGGCCGTGCCCATCCCGACGTTGTGCACGTGCACGTGCTCGCCCTCGCCGATGGGCACGCTCGCGATGCCGATGGGCTGGCCGTACTTCAGGACCGCCTCGCCCGGCGCGATGGCGCGCAGCGCGATCTTGTGGCCGGCCGCGATCGGCTCACGCACCTGCAGCGCAATGCCGTCGGCGCGGGCGACGACACGGCCCTGCGCGAGTTCGATGCGCGCCACCGCGACGTTGTCGCCGCCATGCAGCAGGATCAGCTCCTGCACCGGGGGCCCTTCAGTCGACATGGAAGACGCATTCCATCGAAGCCCAGTGCTCGCCCGCCGCGCGGCTGGGCAGCGGCCGCTGGCAAGGGCTGCAGAAGGTCCACCAGCGGCGGGTCTCGGGGTCGGCCGCGATGGCCGCCATGTCGGCCTCGTAGTCGCTGCCGTGGTACTCCCAGTAGCCGAACAGCAGGTTCTCCGGCTCGCGCAGGAAGATGCTGTAGTTGCGGATGTTGGAAGCGGCCAGCCGCTCCAGCACGGCCGGCCACACGGCGGCGTGCAGGCGCTTGTACTCGGCGATGTGCTGCGGCTCTATGCCGATCACCATGCCCATGCGTTGCATTGTTTGCTCCTTGGTCAACGGCCGGCCAGCGCCGCCAGCAGGCGGGGCTGGGCCAGTCCGGGAGTGTGACGATGCGCCAGCTCCACCAGCGGCTGCAGGCGCCGGGCCTTCTTCTGCTCGTGGTTCTGCGCGATGTCGGCCAGGCGGTGCGCGAGAAAGGGGTTGAGCAGGCGCTCGCGCAGGCCCACGAGGTAGGCCCGCGCCTCCTCGCCCTGCTCCAGCGCATCGAACACCGGCAGCACCTCGTGCTGCCAGGCCTCCTCCAGCGCAGGGCGCAGCTCGGCGTCGTGCATCGCCTGCAGGACCGTCATGTCGGCCGCCAGGCCGCGCTCGAGCCAGAGGTCGGCCAGCAGCGTGTGGCCCAGGTTGAGCAGGAAGAGCTTGAGCCGCTCGAAGCGCGCCAGCCCATCGGTGACGACGATCGATGGATGCCGGCAGGGCAGCTGCAGGCGGGGCTGGGACTCGACGGCCCACAGGGCATAGGGCTCCGCCACCGCGCCCACCGGCTCGAGGGCCTCGGACACGATGCGGTCCACCAGAGAGTTCACCCAAACGAGCTGGGCCTGCAGCCAGTCCACGAAGCCCGGCGGGCAGCGCCACTCGCGCGCGAGCTGCACGATGAGCTGCCGCAGCATCGCGCCGTTGCGCGACACCAGCTCGCAGGGCATCAGGGTCAGCCAGGCGCCCGGCCGGGCCTGCCAGCGGTCGTGCAGCAGCACCAGCAGCTTGGCCGGGAAGGAGGCGGGTGCCGCGGCGGCATCGGACAGGAGCGCGGGGCCATCCCCGGGCGCGAGTGCCCAGCCGCTGTCGCCGGTGTTCGAGACGATGACCTGCACCGGCCCGCGGACGCGGTCGCGCACGGCGGCCCAGTCGCTCGCGGCGTGGAAGGCCTCGCGCACCGAATGGCAGGTCTTGCGGTCGTCCACGCTCCGCCCGCCTTCGAGGCCCCGGACGATGACGGGGAAGCCCTCGGCCCGCGCCAGAGCCTGGGTGCGGGCGGTGCTGGCCGGGTTGGAGGTGGTCTGCACCACCGTGATGCCGCCGAGCGCCTCGCCCTTGTGCGCCGCCTCGCTGACGAAGAGATCCACGTGCGCCTGCAGGAACCGGCTGGTGCCGAACTGCAGGATGGGGTGGCCCGCGGTCATGAGGGCACCCTTGGCGCTGCGCGCCGTCCCTCCGAGAGGGAATGAGCCCCTACGGGCGGCCGGGCGGGGCATACTGACGCACCCTCGGGCCTGCGGCCCGGTCCCTCCGAGAGGGAATGAGCCCCTACGGGCGGCCGGGCGGGGCATACTGACGCACCCTCGGGCCTGCGGCCCGGTCCCTCCGAGAGGGAATGAGCCCCTACGGGCGGCCGGGCGGGGCTCATCGGGCGCTCAGCATTCGACGATGGCCTTGATCACGCCTTCGGCGGGGTCGAGCAGGCGATGGAAGCCGGCCGGCACCTCGGCCAGCGCCAGCCGGTGGGTGGCCAGCGCCGCGTCCGGCACCAGGCCCTCGCGCATCGCCTTCATCACCGTCTCGAAGTCTTCCTGGGTGGCGTTGCGGCTGCTGAGCAGCGTGGTCTCGCGCTTGTGGAACTCGGGATCGGAGAAGCGGATTTCGCCGCGCACGATAGACACCAGCACGTAGCTGCCGCCGTGGGCGATGAAGCGGAAGCCGCGCTCCATCGCCTGCGCGTTGCCGGTGGCGTCGAACACCACGTCGAAGAACTCGCCCTCGGACAGCCGGGAAAGCTCTTCCTCGTCGCCCTCCCCGACCTTGACCGCGGCGGCCACGCCGACGTGCTTCACCGCGAAATCGAGCCGGTCCTGCCGGCCGTCCAGCGCAGTCACCTTGGCCCCACGCAGCCGGGCGAAGATCATCGTGGCCAGGCCGATCGGGCCGGACCCGACCACCAGCACGCGCTGGCCGGCCGCCACCCCGGCGCGACGCACCGCATGCGCCCCGATCGCGAGGAACTCCACCATGGCAGCCTGGTCCAGCGAGATGCCGACCGCCTTGCCGACGAAGCGCTGCGGCACGGCGATGTACTCGGCGAAGGCCCCGTCGCGGTGCACGCCCAGCACCTGCATCTTCACGCAGCAGTTGGGCTTGCCCTGCCGGCAGGCGACGCACTCGCCGCACGACATGTAGGGCATGACGTACACCGGATCCCCCGGCGACAGCCCGCTGTCGGCATCCGCCTCCTCGACGAGGCCCGACAGCTCGTGCCCCATCACTCGCGGGTAGTCGAGGTAGGGCTGGTTGCCGGTGAAGATGTGCAGGTCGGTGCCGCAGACGCCTACGCGCTTCACGCGCAGCAGCACCTCCCCGGGCGCCCGCTGCGGGCACGGCCTTCTGAGGGCCTGCAGGTTTCTCGGGGATTCGCAGATGACAGTCAGCATGGGGCAATGAACGCCTCGCCGATGCCCGCCTCACGCACGGCAGCCAAGCCCGCGGCGCTTGCAAGGCGGACACCCGGCAGGGTGATTTCTTGAATTGGTCAGACCACTATAGCACGCAACCAAATTGGTCTAGCCAATCCAAAACCCGCACCTCAAACCGAGCCGCTCGTGCCCTTCGACCGTCTGGCTGGAGTCCTCCTCCCGGAGGAGGGCTGGGTGGTGTCGTCACCCTGGCTGGAGCCTCCCTCTCGGAGGGAGGCTGGAGGGAGCCCACGGAGGGCCACCGCCCAGGGGCGTAGGCGGCAAAGCCGCCAAGCCCCTGGTCTAGGTGTCTATCCAGCGCTCCCTCGACGCCGTCAGGTGCCAGAACAGCGCTGCGACCGCCTCCTGCGGATCGCGCGCCTCCAGGGCCTGGTAGATCGCCTCGTGCTCATGCAGCGCCGCGGCCCAGGTGCGGGCGCTCTCGGCACGGTCGGTCATCCGGGCCGAGATCGCGCCGTGCCGGCCGTCGAAGAGCTCGCCCACCATGCGGGCGAGCACCGTGTTGCCCGTCATCTCGGCGATCGCGACATGGAA
>CAMLGG010000176.1 GCA_946479475.1 uncultured Ideonella sp.
CTCGTCGCCGCCGAGCCGGATGGCGTCCGGCGGATCGCCGTAGTCGCCTTCCGGATCGATCACGCAACAGGTGTAGCCGCCTTCGTGCAGGCGCTCCAGCAGGCCGTGCGCCGCGGTGGTCTTGCCGCTGCCCGATGTGCCCGCGATGAGGATCACGCTGGCGCAGGGATCGAGGGGCAGCTCGCTGCCGTCGGCCAGGGCGCCGAGGCAAAGGCGATGCCGATGGAAGCCGGCGGCGCGCGAAGCGAAGTCGTCGACGAGCCATTCCTCGATCAGCTCCGCGACGCCGGCGCCATGGTCCGCCGCCGTGACCACATCGGCCGCCTGCTTCACCGCCGGCAGCGCATTGGCGACCGCGACGGCGACCTGGCAGCGCATCAGGAAGGCATGGTCGTTCTCGGCATCGCCCACGCCGATGGTGTTGCGCGCGGAAAGCTTCATCGAGGCCAGCGCGGCGTCGAGCCCGGAAGCCTTGTTGACGCCCGAGGGCAGCACCATCACCGCGCCCTTGTTGAAGATGACCTGCAGTTCCAGCCCGAGGTCCCGGATGGATTCGAGCACCACCGCCTCGTGCGGCTCCCACGTCGCGATGATCGCGTGGCCGACCGACAGCGGCGTCACGTTCCTTTCCCGCAGCAGCTGGGCGAGCGGCAGCGACGCGGCCTCGGCCAGCACGGTGATTTCGCCGTTGGCCGGCTGGTACATCACCGCGCCGTTCTCGGCCACCACGCGGTCGAAGAGGTCCAGGCGGGTGAACACGCGCTGCAGGTCCTCCAGCTCCCGGCCCGTCACCAGCAGCAAGTGCCGGCCGGCCTCGGCAACCCGCTCGAGCGCGCCGATCGTCGCCTCGTCGACGACCCCGTCATGCGCCAGCGTCCCGTCGTAGTCGCAGGCCAGGGCCAGCAGTCTCGCCGGCCGCGCCGGTTGTGCCACGCCCGTCTCGCTGCCGAGCTGCTTCATGCTTCACGCTCCTCGTCCATGCCGGCACATGCGGCAAGACCTGTGCCACCGCGGTCCGAGGCGGAACCACTACAGGGCGGGAGTTGCGGTGCATTTCGTCGGTTTGCGCGGCGGTGCGAAAGGCAAACATGAAGGCCGTCCATCCCAGCAATGCGCCCATGTCCGATCGCCCGCAAGCCTGCCCTCCGCAAAGCCTCGTCGCCGAAGAAACCGTGCGGGATCAACACACCCTTGCTTGGGCCGCGCAGCGCCCGGCCCAGCGTCGCGAGCGGGGCGCCCGCGCCCTGGGTGCCCAGGCCGGTCAGTGGCGCTGGCGCAGCGGACGCGAACTCTGGCCGCACAGGAAGTGACGAGCCGCCCGGAACCAGCGGCCCGGCGCCGTGCGGAAACGAAAAAGCCCCGATTGACGGGGCTTAGCTCGCGGTTCGTTGGTCGTCGGCGGACTTCCTAGAACCTATCACTGGCGGAAAGGGGGGGATTCGAACCCCCGATACGGGAGGACCCGTATGCCGGATTTCGAATCCGGTGCATTCGACCACTCTGCCACCTTTCCTGCTTGTCCTGGCACCCGTGGTCACTGGGTGAAGCCGCGCATTCTAGCCCAGAACGGGCCTCACTCGTAGAGGGCGGCGGTCGCGTCGTCGGAGCGCATCAGGGCGAGCAGCTCGTCGGCAGGTGGCAGGCGGGCGGAGCCGTCTGCGCTGTCGAGCAACGCCTCGGCCAGCTCGCGCTTGTCACGGTGCAGGGTGAGGATCTTCTCCTCCAGCGTGTCCTGGTTCACCAGGCGGTAGACGGTGACGGGCCGCTGCTGGCCGATGCGGTGCGCGCGGCCGCTGGCCTGGTCCTCGACGGCCGGGTTCCACCACGGATCGGCGATCACCACGTAGTCGGCCACCGTGAGGTTCAGGCCGAAGCCGCCGGCCTTGAGGCTGATGAGGAAAAGCTCGCCCTCGCCGGCCTGGAAGGCATCGACGCGGCGGGTGCGTTCGGCCGCGGGCGTCGAGCCGTCGAGGTACTGGTAGACGATGCCCGCCTGGTCGAGCGGCTCGCGCAACAGGGCCAGGAAGTCGACGAACTGGCTGAACACCAGGGCCTTGTGGCCGTTGGCGACCAGCTCGGTGGCCAGCTCGGCGAAGGCCTGCACCTTGGCGCCTCGGGCGCTGAGGTGCGGGCTCACCAGCCGCGGATCGCAGGCAGCCCGGCGCAAGCGCGTCAGGCCCGCGAGCACGTTCAGGTGCGCCTGGCCGGGCGCGTCGCCCTCGAGGCTGCGTTCGGCGGCGACGAGGGCATCGCGCCTCAGGGCTTCGTAGTGCGCGGCCTCGGCGTCGTCGGGCTGGACGCGCAACACGAGCTCGGTGCGCGGCGGCAGGTCGTCCAGCACCTGCGCCTTGGTCCGTCGCAGCACGAAAGGCGCGATCAGGCGCTTGAGCTGCTTGTGCGCATGCTTGTCGCCCTGGCGCTCGATGGGGCCGGCGAAGCGCTCGGCGAACCGTGCCGCGCTGCCGAGCAGGCCCGGGTTGATGGCCCGCATGATCGACCAGAGCTCGCCCAGCCGGTTCTCGACGGGCGTGCCGGACAGGGCCAGGCGGAAGTCCGCTCGCAGCGCGAACACCGCCTGGCTGCGTTTGGCCGCGGCGTTCTTGATCGCCTGCGCTTCGTCCAGCACCAGTGTGGCCCAGTCACGCGCGGCGAAGGCCTCGGCGTCGATCTGCAGCATGGGATACGACACCAGCAGCACCTGGCCGGCGCGGGCCGCCTCGATGGCCGACGAACGCTCGCCAGGAGCACCGCCTTCGGCATAGACGTGCACCGCCAGCGAAGGGGCGAAGCGGCGGGCCTCGGCGCGCCAGTTCCCCATCAGCGAAGTCGGCGCCACGACGAGCGCAGGGCCGGCCCCGGCGCGTGAAAGCAGGACCGCCAGCGCCTGCAGAGTCTTGCCCAGGCCCATGTCGTCGGCCAGGCAGGCGCCGAGACCGGCGTGGCACAGTCGCATCGCCCACTCGAAGCCTTCCTCCTGGTACGGCCTCAGCTCGGCCTGCAGCGTCGAGGGCAACTTCGGCACGACTTGCCGCGCCTGGTCGAGCCGGCGCAGCCGCTCGGCGAAGGCCGGGTCGACCTCGGCCTGGGTGCCCTGGATCGCCTGCTCCAGCCAGGGCGCGGCGACGGACGGGATGCGCAGCGTGGCGAGATCGTCTCCCTTGGCGCGTTGCACCTCGGCCACCGCCGCGATGTCGGCCAGGCGCTCGCGCAGCTCCTGCGTCAAGGCGGCATAGCGGCCCTCGCCCAGCGGGACGAAGCGGCTGCTGGCGGTGGCTGCACCGATGAGCTGCTGCAGGCCCAGCACCAGGCCCTCGTCGAAGCGAATCTTGCCTTGGACCGCCAGCCACTCCTGACGGGTGTGCACCCGCAGCGCCAGCTGCGAAAGACCGGCCGGATCGACCCGCAGGGGCCGGCCCTGCGGCCAATCCATCTGGACCGCACCGGCCAGACGATGCAAGGCCTCGACGGTGGCCAGCGCGTGCTCGGGATCGTCGAGCTGCCACTCGCACGGTGCAGCCGGATCGCGCGGCGGCAGCCACTCGCAGGCGTCGAGCACCGCTTCGAGATGGGCCTGCTCGGCAGCGAGGTCGCGCTGCACGCCGAGCATCTCGCCGCGCAAGGTGGCGACGACGTGGCGGCGGCCGTGGCCGGGCACCAGGCGCGGGCCGTCTGCCCGGTATTCGTCGCCGAAAGGCGCGGCGACCAGCCGCAGGATCAGACCGGCGCCGGCTGGCGTCAGCTCGGCGCGCAATCGCGCGGTCGACGGGAGCTCGCGCGCCGCCTGCGCGTTGCCACCT
The DNA here is from genome assembly GCA_946479475.1 of uncultured Ideonella sp. The sequence goes on from CAMLGG010000176.1 coordinate 3,798, forward strand.
TCGTCGGCATGGATGCGGAAGTGCGAGCCCAGCCCGGACAGCACCTGCTGCAGCTGGGCAGCCCCCTCGCGCGGGATCTCCAGGCCCTGCGGGCCCAGCAGCTGGGCGACGCGCTTCTGCGCCGGGGTCAACCGCACCAGCCGCGCATGCTGTGGCGTCTCGCGGACGATGCACACCAGCCGCAGCGCGTCGAGCTCCTTCTGCTCGGCCTCGCTGCCGCCCCAGCGCGGCGCGGCAGCATCGTGCCCGATGCGCATGGTGGGCAGCATGCGCACGCGCAGCTTCTCGCCCTCGGCAACGACATCCAGCTCGGGCCCGGCCTCGACCAGCTCGACGAGCTGGTCCGGCGCGTCGGCGAAGGCCAGCACCGGATGACCCGGCAAGGCCGCGACGGCGGCGGCCACGTCGAGCCGGCAATCGCGGCCATAGCTTTCGCGGCGGATGGCCGCAGCCACGGCGGCGTCATGCGGCGCAAGCGCGGCGGCGGTCTTCTGCAGGCGCGACAACGGGACCTCCTTGGGCTTGCCCCAGCCGCGCGGACCGTGCTTCTGCTCGTGGGGAACCAGGCTTTCCACCCGGCCTTGCGCGTCCACCTCGAGCATCCACAGCAAGCGCGCGGGCGCGGCTTCGCGGGCGGCCGCCGCGCCTGCCCCTTCGCTGCCGGCCAGGCCAACGGCACCGAGCGCACTCAGGGTCGCCTGCCAGGCCGCCTCCGGGCCCGGCACGAAGAACCATGGCGGCGCGGGCTCGCCCGCCAGCACCTGCAAGGACGCGTCGAGCTCGGCTTCCAGGCGCGCGAAACCGGCCTCCTGCAACTGCTGCTTCAAAGCCGCGGCCGCCGCGGCTTCGCCGGCCGGCAGGGGCTCGGCCTGCGAGCCCGTCTTCAGCCAGGCGCGCATCTGCCAGCGTGCAAGGTCCAGCGGCGACGCGAAGCCCTCCATGCTGTGGCGCGGCGGCAGGAAGGGGCCTGCGGTGCGGGGCGACTCGCCCAGGTGCATCTGCAAGGCCAGCGCGGCGAAGCCGAAGGGCGAATCGAGCACCGGCTCGCGCTTGCCACCCTCGGCAAGGCAGAACTTCAAGGCCTTGGCGTCGGCGGCCGGCCGGCGTTGCGCCAGCAAGCCCGTGACATGCAGCCAGCCCAGCCTCGGCGGCAGCAGGCCGCGGCGCTTGCGGGTGATCGTCCGCAAGGAGGCCAAGGCGCTGTCGAAGCCCTGCTCCGCTTCCGCCCAGCGCCCTCGCTGTGCCGCCAGGCCGGCTTCGAAGGCCACGCGCATCGCCTCGCCCACAGGCTCCTCGGTGGACACGGGAGCGCGCAGGACCTCGGCCAGGAGCTTCTCCTCGCCCGAGCACAGAAGCGCCTCGCAGAAGAACTCCCTCAGCACCTGGAGCCGTGGCGCCAGGCCCGGCCCCTCGGCCGGCGCGGCCAGCCACCGCCGCGTGTGCTCGCGCACCGACCAGCCCTGCGCCGGCTGCCACGCCGCGACCCAGGCAGCCCAGGCCGCCACCAGGGCCTGCAGCTGCCAAGCAGGGTGAAGGCGGGCGTACAGGGCATCGTTCAGGGCGGTATCGAGCGCCGTGTCCGACAAGGCCATCGCCTGCACGCCCCACGGCAGGCGCCCGTCGAGGGCCGCGACCTGCTCCATCGAGGCGCCGCCGAGGATCTCCAGCCGCACGAGGGCGAACGCCGCCTCCAGCGTTGGCACGCGGTCGCCGCCCAGGCGGCCTGCGGCGAAGGTGAGGGATCGGTAGCTGTCGGCCGCGGCAAGGGCCTCGCGCAGCGCCGGCAGGGGCACGCGAGCGAGCACGCGCTCCAGCACGGCCGGCAACTGCTCTGCGCTGACCCGCCAGAAGCCGGGCTTGCGCTCGTGCTCCTCGATGCAGCCGCGGCCTCGCAAGCGGGCGATGGCGGCGCGCACCTCATCGATCGTCGCGCGCCGCTGGCCGCCCTCTCGCACGCCGGGCTGGGCGAGGAAGTCGACCACCCAGGCGCGCGGACGCGGCGCGGCGCCGATGGCCAGCGCCGCCAGCACGTCGCGTTCGACGGGCAGCAGCTCGCCGGCCGATGCCTCTTCGAACGGCAGGCTCGACGCCGTCACGCCACCAGGCGCGTCTGGCCGCCCATGTAAGGCCGCAGCGCGGCCGGCACGGTGACCGAGCCGTCGGCGTTCTGGTAGTTCTCGAGCACGGCGACTAGCGTCCGGCCGACCGCCAGGCCGGAGCCGTTGAGCGTGTGGACCAGCTCGGGCTTGCCCTGCGCGTTCTTGAAGCGGGTGCCCATGCGACGGGCCTGGAAGGCCTCGCAGTTCGAGCAGGAGCTGATCTCGCGGAAGGCGTCCTGCGCCGGCAGCCAGACTTCCAGGTCATAGGTCTTGGCCGCGGTGAAACCCATGTCGCCGCTGCACAGCAGCATCACGCGATAGGGCAGTTCGAGCTTCTGCAGGATGGCCTCGGCATGGCCGGTCATCTGCTCCAGCGCCTCGTAGCTGCGCTCCGGATGCACGATCTGCACCATCTCGACCTTGTCGAACTGGTGCTGGCGGATCATGCCGCGCGTGTCGCGCCCGGCCGAGCCCGCTTCGGAGCGGAAGCAAGGGCTGTGCGCCGTGAGCCTGATGGGCAGCTGGGCCGCCTGCAGCATCTCCCCGCGCACCGTGTTCGTGAGCGAGATCTCCGAGGTCGAGATCAGGTACTGCTCGGCCTGCTCCTCGCTGCCGCCGCGAAGGACCCAGAACATGTCCTCCTTGAACTTCGGCAGCTGGCCCGTGCCCTCCAGCACCTCGCGGTTGACGATGTAGGGCGTGTAGCACTCGGTGTAGCCGTGCTCCTGCGTCTGCACGTCCAGCATGAACTGGGCAAGCGCGCGGTGCAGGCGGGCGACCTGGCCCTTCATGACGGTGAAACGGGCGCCGCTGAGCTTGGCGCCGGTCTCGAAATCGAGACCCAGCGGGGTGCCCAGATCCACGTGGTCCTTGACCGGGAAGTCGAAGACGCGCGGCGTGCCCCAGCGGCGCACCTCGGCGTTGCCTTGCTCGTCCGCGCCGACCGGCACGCTCTCGTGCGGCAGGTTGGGGATGCTCATCAGCATCTGCGCCATCTCGGCCTGCAGGGCGTCGAGCCGCTCCGCACCAGCCTTGAGCTCGTCGGCGATGCCGGCCACCTCGGCCATAAGGCCCGAGGCGTCCTCGCCCTTGGCCTTGGCCTGGCCGACCTGCTTGGAGACGCTGTTGCGCCTGGCCTGCAGCTCCTCGGTGCGCACCTGCAGGCGCTTGCGCTCGGCCTCCAGCGCGGTGAAGGCGGGCACGTCGAGGAAGGGTTGAGGGGTCTTGCGGGTCTCGAGCCGCGCGACGACGGCATCCAGGTCCTTGCGCAGCAGGGTGATGTCGAGCATGGTGGGGGTTCTTTCAGGCGAGGGGCGATTGTAGGAAGGCCGTTCAAAAAACAAGGCGCCGCATGAGCCATGGGCGCCTTTCGCGTGGAGCGGGCGCTTCTAGGATCGGGAGGAAGAGAACTCCGCCATCGACTTGTCGCCCAGGCCCTTGGGCAGCGGGAACTCGATGGTCTCCTCCACGCCGGGCAGCTTGCGTACCGAGACGGCGCCGAGGGCCCGCAGCCGGTCGACGATGGCGTTGACCAGCACCTCGGGCGCCGAGGCGCCGGCCGTCAGGCCCACGCGCGGCCGGTCGTCCAGCCAGGCCTCCTGCAGGTCGCCGGCCGCGTCGACCATGTAGGCCGGCGTGCCGAGCCGCTCGGCCAGCTCGCGCAGGCGGTTGCTGTTGGAGCTGGTGGGGCTGCCGACGACGATGACCACGTCGACCTGCGGCGCCATGAACTTCACCGCGTCCTGGCGGTTCTGGGTGGCGTAGCAGATGTCCTGCTTCTTCGGCTCGCGCACCTGCGGGAAGCGGGCCTTGACCGCGGCCAGGATCTCCGCCGCGTCGTCGACGCTCAGCGTGGTCTGCGTCACCACCGCCAGGCGATCGGGCCTGGTGACGGGCGCGGCCGCGACGTCGGCCACGTCCTCCACCAGGTAGATGCCCTCGTGCAGCTGGCCCATCGTGCCCTCGACCTCGGGATGCCCCTTGTGGCCGATCATGATGAACTCGTAGCCTTCCTTGGCGAGCTTGGCGACCTCGACGTGGACCTTGGTCACCAGCGGGCAGGTCGCGTCGAAGACCTGGAAACCGCGTTTGGCCGCCTCGGCGCGAACGGCCTTGGGCACGCCGTGGGCCGAGAAGACCAGCGTCGCGCCCGGCGGCACGTCGGCCAGGTCCTCGATGAAGATCGCGCCCTTGGCCTTCAGGTCGTTGACGACGTAGGTGTTGTGAACGATCTCGTGGCGCACGTAGATCGGCGAGCCGAACTTCTGCAGGGCGCGCTCGACGATCTCGATCGCGCGGTCGACGCCGGCGCAGAAGCCGCGCGGTTCGGCCAGCAGGACCTCGTGGGGTTGGATCGCCATCAGAGCACTCCGATGAGGCGGACCTGGAAGGTCACCGCCTGGCCCGCGAGCGGGTGGTTGAAGTCGAACATGAGCCAGTCGTCGCCGCACTCGCGCACCACGCCGGCGAAGCGGCCGGTGCCATCGGGCGTGGGGAACTCGACCACGTCGCCCACGTGGTACTCGGCCTCGGGGTCGCCCATCTCGTCGAGCACGCTGCGCCTGAGCTTCTGGAGCATGTCCGGGTTGCGCTCGCCGAAGGCCTCGCCCGGGGCCAGCTCGAAGCTCGCCTCGGCGCCCTCCTCCAGGCCGACGAGCCGCGCCTCGATGGCGGGCGAGAGCTGGCCGGCGCCGACCGTGAGCGTGGCCGGCTTGGCTTCGAAGGTGCTGACGACATCGGCCCCGTCGGGGCCCGCGAGGCGGTAGTGCAGGGTCAGGAACGACCCCTGTTGGACGGTTTTCACGGGCGAATTTTAGCGGCTCGCCTTTTCACCACCCGGCGGACTGCCATGGGCTTGAGCCTTCGCAAGCCCCAGGCACCCGGCGCGATCACATTCCGATCGGGCGCTTGGCCCCGAAGACCACCTTCAGGAGCAATTGACATGACCCTGCACCATCCCTCGCGGCGACAGTTGCTGCTCGCCGCCGCCCTGATGCCAGTCGGCGCACGCGCCGGGGCCCACCGGACGGCGCCGGCCTACCGGTTCACCGACCTGGGCACGCTCGAAAAGTCCTTCAGCTTCGGCCTGGGCTTGAACTGGCGAGGCACGGTGGTGGGCTACTGCGGCGTGGACCATGGCATGCACTGGCGCGCCACCCGCTGGCGCAACGGCCGCGCGGTGCCTCTCGGCCCGGACGGCGTCGACAGCCGCGCCGTCGCGGTGAACAAGTCCGGCGTCGCGGTCGGCGAGAGCAACCCGCCGGGAATGGTCGAATGGCACGCGACGCTCTGGGACGGCGACACCACGACGGACCTGGGTGCGCTATGCAGCGGCACGAGCCATGCCTACGGCATCAACGCCGCCGGCCAGGTGGTCGGCGACGGCCTCCTGCCCGGCAACACGGGCATGCACGCGGTGATGTGGCAGGACGGAAGCATCTTCGACCTGGGCACGGCCGGAGGCAGCAGCAGTTCGGCGACGGCGATCAACGCCCACGGCAAGGTCGTCGGCTGGAGCGCCAATGCTCGCGGCGAACCGCACGCCGCCCTCTGGCACGAAGGCCGGGTACGGGACCTCGGCACGCTCGGCGGTCTCTTCAGCAACGCGGCGGCGATCAACGAGCACGGCCAGGCGGTCGGCTACGCGCAGGACGAGCGAGGGCGCTACCGCGCCGCGCTCTGGGAGGACGGCGCGATAGTCGACCTCGGCGCCCTGGCGGGCAACCACGGCTACGCCAGCGACATCGACAACAACGGCACAGTCGTCGGCACCAGCTACCTCACCCGCAAGCCGAGGAACGAGGATGCACGCGGCGTGATCTGGGTCGACCGCCAGATCGTCGACCTCAACACGCTCCTCGACGACGCCACGCGCGATGCCGGCTGGATCGTCACGGCCGCCGCCGAGATCAACGACTCCGGCCAGATCGCGGGCACGGCCCGCAACACGCTGACGGGGCGCACTCGGGCCTGCCTCCTGAGCCCGGCCTGAGGGCTGTCTCCGCTATCCTCCACGCGCCTGCACGGCCCGCAGCCACGCGGCCGGCAGGCCCCAGGGAGGACAACGATGACGATCAAGGAACTGCCGGCCGCGCTGCGGCCGCGCGAGAAGCTGCTCGCCCACGGGCCGGCCGCATTGGCCGATGCGGAACTGGTCGCCCTGCTGCTGCGCACCGGCATGAAGGGCAAGGGCGTGCTGGCGCTGGCCGAGGAGCTGCTGGGCGGCTTCAAGGGCGTGGCGGGGCTGCTGCACAGCCGTGCGGAGGACTTCAAGCGCGTCAAGGGCCTGGGGCCGGCCAAGCGGGCCGAGCTTTCGGCGGTCATGGAGCTGGCGCGGCGCGCGCTCTCGCAGCAGCTGCGGCACGCGCCGGTCTTCGACTCGCCCGCCAAGGTCAAGGACTTCGCGGCTCTGCAGCTGGGAGGCCTGGGGCACGAAGTCTTTGCCGTGCTCTTTCTCGACAGCCAGCACCGCCTGCTCGAATGGCGCGAGCTCTTCCGCGGCACGCTGACGCAGACCAGCGTCTACCCGCGCGAGGTCGTCCGCCATGCGATGGACCTCAACGCCGGCGCCGTCATCCTGGCCCACAACCACCCCTCGGGTCTGGCCGAGCCTTCGCGCGCCGACGAGTTCCTCACCGAGTCGCTGAAGAACGCGCTGGCCTTGGTGGATGTGCGGGTGCTGGACCACCTCGTGGTCGGCATGGGCAAGGTCGTGAGCTTCGCGGAACGCGGGCTGCTGTAGTGCCTCTCAAGCAAATGTGGCTTTGCCACTTTGCTTGACCCCTGGGGGCGGGAATGACGCAGTCATTTCCTGGGGGGGCAATCAGAACCTGGCTTCGACGCGGACCAGGTCGAGGTCCGTGCCGCGCCCGTCGGCCGCCGGCTTCAGGTTCACGACACGCTGGTTGTCCTTGGTGCCGGCCTTGTACAGCCGGCCGCCGGGACCTGCCTTGTCTTCGGCATTGCAGGCGAGCACCTTGCTGTCGGCCGCTGCCGCTGCCGGCTTCGGACGCGGCACGCTGCAATCCAGCACCGGGCCGAATCGCGCAAGCGCTTCGCGATAGAAGCCGGCCACAGGCTCCACCGCGTCGGCGCTGTGGTACTTCGCCACGGCCAGCTTGAATCCGATCGACCCGCCCCACAGCGAGAGATTGACGCCATGGCCGTCGTCGCCCGCATCGCGGCGCACCGTCGCGCCGGCGTACAGCGGCAGGTCCAGGTCCTCGGCGGTCGGCGTGGTGCTCATCTGCAGGCCGGCTCC
>CAMLGG010000177.1 GCA_946479475.1 uncultured Ideonella sp.
TCGCGCAGCAGATCTTCTGGTACACGGCCTTCACGGCCGACATGACCAAGCCGGGACTGCCGGTGGTCAACGCCGACGGCACGCCGAAGTGGCGCATGGCGCCCGGCCCCAACGGCCCGTACTGGAAGCAAGGCATGCAGAACGGCTACCAGGACGTCGGCTCCTGGACCTTCTTCAAGGACGGCGACCCGAACCGCAAGGCCGCGGCCTGGCTGTACGCGCAGTTCATCACCGCCAAGACCACCTCGCTGAAGAAGTCCATCGTGGGCCTGACCTTCATCCGCGACTCGGACATCCGCAGCGACTACTTCACCAAGAACGCGTCCAAGTACGGCGGCCTGATCGAGTTCTACCGCAGCCCGGCCCGCGTGGCCTGGACGCCGACCGGCACCAACGTTCCCGACTACCCCAAGCTGGCCCAGCTGTGGTGGAAGAACGTGGCCCAGGCGGTGACCGGCGAGAAGACCCCGCAAGGCGCGATGGACAACCTCGCCAAGGAGATGGACGACGTGCTGGCCCGCCTGGAGCGCGCCGGCATGGCGACCTGCGCGCCCAAGCTCAACCCCAAGAGCTCGCCCGACAAGTGGCTGTCCGACAAGGGCGCGCCGTGGAAGAAGCTGGCCAACGAGAAGCCGAAGGGCGAGACCATCGCCTACGACAAGCTGCTGTCGGCCTGGAAGGAGGGCCGGGTCCGCTGAGCCCGGCCCCCTGCTGATCGCCCGGCTCTCATCGGGCGATCAGTCCTCACCGCGCCGCCACGGGGCTCCATGCTCCCTGGCGGCGCGGCCGTTTCCGGCCGGGCAGGGGCCGTGAAGGCCATCACGCACGGAGCGAAGAAGCGGCCGTTCAGCCGACAGTTCGGGCCGATGCCGCCGAAAACGCTGACGACAATCTTGATTCCGCACGTGGGCCTGGCCCGCGCCTGTCCTGCCCTGGCCGCTTCATGCTGTTCGATGTTGTTGCCGCGATTGCGCGCCGCCTCCCTGCTCTCGCCCTGGCCCTGGCCCTGATCGGTACCGGTGCCGCGCCGCTGCCCGCGCTGGCCGAGGCGGAGCTGACCGACCTCCCGCTGGAAAGCCTGCTGGAGACCGAGGTCGTGAGCGCCGCCCGCTTCGCCCGCCAGGTCACCGACGCGGCCTCCGCGGTCTCCGTGCTCACCGCCGAGGACATCCGCATCTATGGTCTGCGCACCTTCGGCGAGGTGCTCGACCACATGCGCGGCCTGCACATCAGCCATTCGCTCGACTACGTCTTCCTCGGGGCCCGCGGCATAGGCGGCCCGCAAAGCCTGGCCGGCCGGGTGCTTCTGCTGATCGACGGCATACCGGCGGTCGACAACCTGTACGACCAGCTCTACCTCGGCCATGACGGCCTGATCGACGTCACCCTGATCGAACGCATCGAATACGCCCCCGGCAGCGGTTCGGCCATGTACGGCAACAACGCCTTCCTCGGCGTGATCAACGTCGTGACCCGGCGCGGCCGGGACATCGATGGCCTGCAGGCCAGCGCCGCCCTCGGCGACTGGGGCGACCGCAGCTGGCGGCTCACCGGCGGCCGGCGCCTGGACAACGGCGCGGAGTGGCTGCTCTCGGCCTCGATGCACCAGAACAGCGGCCTGCCCTCGGCCGAGATCGGCGACATCTTCGACATCACCACCGAACACGACCAGCGGTTCTTCCTCAAGGGCAGTTTCGAGGGCTTCAGCATCGAAGGGCTGAGCGCCCAACGCATGACCCGCTCCGACAACCGCCCGGCCTGGGTCTACGGCTACATCGACCGCAACGAGCTCGTCTCGCTGGGACACGACGGCAAGCCTGCGCAGGACTGGCGCTCCTCGGTGCGCCTGCAGGCCGGCCATTACGCCTACCGCTTCAACGACGACGACGCCCAGCTCGGCCGCGATCGCGAGGCCAACGACGGCGTCTGGTGGGCGCTGGACACCCAGCTCGGCTACGACGGCATCGAAGGCCATCGCATCGTCCTGGGCGGCCGCGTCCGCAAGGATCCGGTGCTGCGATTCCACGACGCCTACTACGACGGCAGCATCTACCGCGACGACGACTACCGCCGAAGCGTCGGCCTGTCCGCCGAGGACGAGGTGACGCTGTCGCCCGAGTGGCGCGTCACCGCCGGCCTGCGCGTCGACCGGCGCAGCTTCTACCCCTGGACCTGGAGCCCGCGCGCCGCGGTCGTGTGGGAGCCGAGTCCGGAATGGTCGATCAAGCTGTCCCAGGGGCGCGCGACCCGCTTCCCCTCCACCTCCGAGCGCGATTTCGGACTGGCCCCGGACCGGCCCGAAGAGCGGGTCACGACACGCGAGCTGGTGGCCGAGTACAAGCGCGAGGCGCTGCGGCTGCTCGGCAGCCTGTACGACTACCGCATCGACTCTCTCGTCGACGGCACCGTCGGCGGCACGCGGGATGCGGATGCGTCCCGCATCGAGGGCCACGGGCTCGAGCTCGAAGCGGAATGGCAATGGCACGGCTGGCGACTGCGAGGCAGCCAGGCCTGGCAGCACGCCAAGGCGGACGTCGGCCCGGCCCTGCCCTACTCTCCCCGAAGCGTCACCAAGCTGCAGGCCTCCGCGCCCCTGGCGGGCGAAACCCTGCGCGCGAGCCTGGCCCTGCGGCGCACCAGTGATTTCTCCGACGGCAGCGGCATCCGCGTGCCGGGTCGGAACCTGCTGGACCTGACCGTGGTCTCGCAGAAGTTCCTCGCCGGCCTGGACCTGCGCGTGGGATGGCGCAACCTGCTGCAGGAGCGCGACGCCTCGATCGACGAGTACTACAGCGAGCCGCCGGACGGACGCCGGCGCTCGGCCTGGATCGAACTGACGGGGCGCTTCCAGTGATGCCGCGCCGACGCCTCCTTCCGGCCCTGGGCCGAGGTCTGCTGGCCGCCAGCCTGCTGGCCGGTCTGGCGCAACCCGGCATGGCCCAGGTCGACGAGCGCGCGCTCAAGGCCGCCTACCTGTTCAACTTCATCCAGTTCACCCAGTGGCCGGTGCCCCCGGACGAGCCCTTCCGCCTGTGCGTCCTCGGCCACACGCCGCTGGACGAGCAGCTCGCCCAGCTCGAAGGCAAGCAGGTCCTCGGCGGCCTGCACATCAACGTGCGCCACGTGAACCCGCGCGATTCGCTCGCGGCCTGCCACGCCCTGTACCTCGACGACAGCCAGCGCAGCCAGGCTGACGAGGTGCTGGGCAGGCTCGGCAGCGCGCCGGTGCTCACCATCACCGACGGCGACGGCCTGGCCGACCGCGGCCTGATGATCGAGATCCACAAGCGCGACACGCGGCTGGGCTTCGAGGTCAACCTTCGCATGGCCCGCAAGGCCAACATCAGCTTCAGTGCCCGCATGCTGAAGCTGGCCAGCTACGTGGCTGGCACCCTGTAGTTCCGCCAGAGCCATGCCGGCCTTCCCCACGCTTCGCCGCCAGAGCATCCAGCGCCAGATCACGACGCTGGGCCTGGCCCTGACGGCGCTGGTGCTGGCCGGCTTCGCCCTCGGCATGGTGCTGCACGAAGCGGCCAACCGCCGCCATGCGCTGGAAGCCAGCATGACGACCGAGGCCGAGATCATCGGCGCCAACAGTGCAGCGGCCATCGCCTTCGGCAACGAGGAGGAGGCCAACGAGATCCTGGCCTCCCTCGCCGCTTCGCCCGACGTGCTTCAGGCCTACATCTTCCTGGCCGACGGCCACACGCTCGGGCGCTACACGCCGCAGTCCGGCGAAGAAGCGGATTGCCACGCGCTCCACCCCGACACCCCGCCCGGCTGGGACCTGCGCTGGTGCGGCGCCTCGGTCGTGCGGCCCATCCTGCTGCACGGCAAGGCGGTGGGCAAGATGGCCATGGAGATGGGCCTGCGCGCCACCTATCGCGCGCTGGCCGGCACGATCGGCGCCAGCTTGGCGCTCGCCGCGCTGGCCTTCGGCCTGTCGATCCCGCTGTGGCGCCGCGTGGCCACGCGCGTGGCCGAGCCGCTGACCCAGCTCGTCGAACTGGCCGGGCGGGTCAGCGAGGAGCAGGACTTCGGCCTGCGCGCCGGCGTCAGCGGCAGCCGCGAGGTCGACGCGCTGGCCCATGCGTTCAACCAGATGATGAGCCAGCTGGAGCAGCGCGACGACCGCCTGAACCACGAGCTCCACCAGCGCCGGCAGGCCGAGGTGCGCCTGAACGACCTGGCCTATTTCGACCCGGTCACCGGCCTGCACAACCGGCACTACTTCCGCGAGCGAATCGATGCAGCCGTGTCCCGCGCCGGCCGCGAGCACGGCCGGTGCGCCCTCATCTACATCGACCTGGACGGCTTCAAGCAGGTCAACGACACCCTCGGCCACGACCGCGGCGACGAGCTGCTGCGCGAGGTGGGCCGGCGCCTGACCGAGACGCTGCGCCGCAGCGACGGCGTGTGCCGCCTGGGCGGCGACGAGTTCGCGGTCATCATCGACGACGACAGCCAGGAGCACCAGGTGGCCGCCGTCGCCGCCAAGCTGGTCGAGGTGCTCGCCGCGCCCTACCGCGTGGGCGACCGCGGCGCGCCGGCGGTCTCGGCCAGCATAGGCGCCTGCCTCTACCCCGACGAGGCCGACGACCGCGACAGCCTGATGCGCCACGCCGACAGCGCGATGTACCGCGCGAAGGAGCGCGGCAAGAACCGCTACAGCGTCTACCACGCCGGCGGCGCGGAGCCGCCGAGCCGCCACCACCAGCTGGAAGAAGCGCTCGAAGGCGCCCTCGCGCGAGGCGAACTGCACCTGGCCTACCAGCCGCAGGTGCTGCTGCCGTGTGCCGGCGCCGAGCCGGGCGGGACGCCGCCGCTGGTCGGCTTCGAGGCCCTGCTGCGCTGGCGCCATCCGGCCCTCGGCGCCATCGGACCGGCCGAGTTCATCCCCCTGGCCGAAGCGAGCGGCGCGATCGAGCCGATCGGCGAGTGGGTGCTGCGCGAGGCCTGTGCGCGGCTGAAGCAATGGCGCGCCGTGCAGCCTTCGCTGCAGATCAGCGTCAACCTCTCGGCCCGGCAGATCGGCAGCGACGAGGCCATCGAGCGCCTCGCGCAGGTGCTCGCCGCGAGCGGGCTGCCCCCCGGCGCGGTGGAGCTGGAGCTCACCGAGTCCCTGATGGTCGACCGCAGCGAACGCATGATCGGCCGCCTGGCGCGGCTTCGCTCGGCCGGCTTCGGCCTGGCGATCGACGACTTCGGCACCGGCTACTCCTCGCTCGCCTACCTCGACAGCTTCCCCATCACCACGCTGAAGATCGACCGCGCCTTCGTGCGCAAGCTCGGCACCGCGGCCGCGCACGGCGATGCGATCGCCAGGGCCATCGTCGCGATCGGCGCGGCGCTCGGGGCCGACGTGATCGCCGAGGGCATCGAGACCCCGGCCCAGGCCCACGCGCTGCGCGCGCTCGGCTGTCGCCGCGGCCAGGGCTACCTCTACTCGGCGCCGCTGGCCGAGAACGGGGCGCTGGCGCTGCTGCGCGCGCAACCCGCGATCGCGGCCGACCCCGCCGTCCCCGTGGCCTAGGGGCCACGCCTCCCCAGCTCGCCGTCGCCCGGCGCCTTGCGGCGAGGCCGCTTTGCCGCCATGCTGGCCGCCGGTCCCTCGACCTGCGCGCGCCATGCCCGACCTGTTCATCAGCTATGCCCGCGAAGACCGCGACACGGCGCTCGCGCTGGCCCGCGTGCTCCAGTCACGCGGCATCGACGTCTGGTGGGACCGCGAGCTCACCGGCGGCGGCGACTTCGCGGCCGAGATCGAGCGCAACCTCAAGGCCGCTCCGGTGGCGCTCGTCCTGTGGTCGGCGTCCTCGGTACGCTCCGATTTCGTGCGCGACGAGTGCAGCCGCGCCCGCGACATGGGCAAGCTCCTGCCGGTGCGCATCAGCGCGGTCGAGCTGCCGCTGGGCTTCGGCACGCTGCACACGCTGGACCTGCTGGAGTGGGATGGCGACGCGGACGACGACGCCTGCCAGGCCCTGGTCAACCAGGTGCGCCAGCGCCTGGCCGCGGCCGGCCCCCGCGACGGCCGGGCAAACGAGGCCGAACGCCTGGCCACCCTGGCCCAGCTGGCGAGCGAAGACACGCTTTCCCACCGGCGGGCGCGACGCCGCCTGCTGCTGGCCGCCGCAGCAGCCGGCGCCGCCGGCGTCGGCGCCCTCGGCTGGACAGGCTGGCAGCGCTTCAACCGCCGCGAGGCGCTGGTCCATCTCTCCGCCGGCCTGGAGGACCACTTCGCGACGCCGCCACGGCTGGAGAGCGCGCAGAGCCAGTACGCCAGCGCGCTCGAGCTGGACGAAGACCTGGCGCCGGCCCACTATTTTCTCGGCCACCTCTATGCCCAGCTGATGCTGCGCGGGAACCCGCCGCCGGCCGGCGAGGTGCTGGAGGCCTTGCGGGCCGATGCGCGGCTGCACTTCCAGCGCGCACTCGATGCCGCCGAGCGGCTGGACAGCATGCAGCGCGTGGTGGCGCGTGCGCAGCTCGCCCTGCTCACGCTGCCGGACGCCGCCCCGCCGTTGACCCGCCCCACCGGCGTGGCCCTGGCCGAAGGCACGCCGATGCCGCGGCCCAGCGTCCCGCCCCCGGCCGCGTCCACCGCATCGGCCGTCGCCGCCGTCACGCCCGCTTCGGCGCCGGCGCCCGCCCGCGCACCCCGGGTGACGGCCGAGCCGGCGGTCGCGCAGGCTGCCCGCAGCCGCAGCGAGGCGCTGTTCAGCACCGATCGCGAGACACGCCTGGCGGCCGGCACCTCGCTCGCCCTCGACCCGTCCAGCGCCGCCGAGTCGCTGCCCTCGGCCATCGCGCAGGCGCGGCGTGCCTTGCGCTCGGCGCCCACGGCGCAGGCCACGTCCCAGGGCATCGCCAGCACGCTCGCGCTGCTGGAAAGGGCGAGCCCCGCCACCCTGCGCGGGCAGCAGGAGAGCCTGCAGGCCCTCCTGGCGGAACTGGCCGACTCGCCGCTGGCCGCGGTCCATCGCGAAAGCGCAAGCCGCCTCTCGGCCGCGCTCAGAAGCAGCGTTGCCCGACGTCCGGTGGCCTACGTGCAGATCGCCCGCGAGAGCCAGCGCCCCCTGGCCGAGGCGCTGTCCCGCCGTCTCGCCGCGGCCGGCTACGCGACTCCCGGGATCGAGCTCACCGGCGAGGCCCGCGCCCCCGCGCGCCCGAGCTTGCGCGTGCAAGGCGGCAGCGACCCCGAGCTCGCCCGCTGGTGCCAGCGCGCGTTGGAGGAGACGGCCGGCGCGCCGGTGGAGCTGGTGGCGCTGCGCCGCGCGACGCCGGCCACCGACACCTACGAGCTGTGGTTCGACAAGGCGCTGTGCGCGCCGGGCGGGCGCAATCCGGGCGGCTGTGCGGCATGATCGCCGCCTCGATGAGCTCGACCCGCGCCCGACCTTGAATCCACCCTCCCGCCCGACCTGCTTCGTCGTCCAGGGCTTCGGCACCAAGACCGACTACACCGACGGCCGGGTGCTGGACCTGGACGCCTCCTACGACGTGATCAAGCAGGCCGTGGAGAGGGCCGGCCTCACCTGCCAGCGCGCCGACGAGATCGTCCACTCGGGCACCATCGACATCCCGATGTACGAGAGGCTGCTCAACGCCGACCTGGTGATCGCCGACCTCTCGGCCAACAACCTCAATGCGGCATTCGAGCTCGGCGTGCGCTACGCGCTCAAGCCGCGGGCGACCATCGTCGTCGCGGAGTCGAAGTTCAAGAGCCCCTTCGACGTCAACCACATCCTGATCCGCCGTTACGAGCACCTGGGGCCCGACCTCGGCGCCAAGGAGGCACGGCGCTTCGAGAAGGAGCTCACCGCGGCGATCAAGGCCATCCTCGCCGAAGGCCGGACGGACAGCCCGGTGTACTCGCTGCTGCCGGGGCTGGCGCCGCCGCGGGAAGAGCCGGCGCCCTCGCCGGCCGACGACGAGACGCCCGGGGCCGCCGCGCCGGCGCCGGGCCGCAGGCCGGCCGTGCCGCCCAGCGCCCGCGACTGGCTGGAGCGAGCGCAGCAGGCCATGGCCCGCGAGGACTACGGCGCCGCCATCAAGGCCTGGACGGAGGTGCGCCGCTTCAGCCCCAGCGACCGCCACGCGACCCAGCAGCTCGCCCTGGCCATCTACCGGGCCAAGCGGCCAAGCGAGAAGCGCGCGCTGGAACAGGCGCGGCAGTTGCTGTTGCCGCTGGATCCCGCCACCACCAACGACCCCGAGACCCTGAGCCTGTGGGGCGCCATCCACCGCCGCCTGTGGGAGCGGGACCACCAGGCCGCGCACTGGTCCGCCGCGCAGCGTGCCTACGCGCGGGCCCTGTCGCTGAACCCCGACCATTACCTCGCTGCACAGCTCGCCACCCTGCACCTGGGCCGGGCGGCCGGCCTGGCACGCGAGCGCGGCGCTCTTGCGCAGCAGGCCGACCGCGTCATCGCCGAGCGGCTCTGGCGCGAAGCCCGCAGCCTGGCGCAGGAGCAGCTCGCGCGAAAGGACATCGGCACCAAGTCGCGCTTCTGGGTCCATGCGACCTTGTGGCAAGCCGCCATAGGCCTGGGCGAGCCGGCCGAGGAGAAGCGCTGGGCGGCCCGCCTGCGCAACGTGGAATCGGCCGGATGGATGCAGCCCTTCCGCCTCGCCCAGGGCGAGCAGCTGCGGGCCTGGCTTCGCGCGCTCGAGGCGCCGATGGCCGAAGGGAAGGGGAGGCAGCCATGAAGGCTTCCGCGCCCCGGCAGGTGTTCCTGTTCTCCGGCCACATGATCGACGCGCCGGGCCGGCCCGACCCTCGCTTCCCGCCCTCGTGCGAAGCGGCCGCGGCGAACGCGATAGGCGCCGTGCTCGACCGCCTCGGCGCCGGCCCCGGTGACCTGGCGCTGTCCCAGGCCGCGGCCGGCGGCGACATCCTTTTCATCGAGGCCGCCCTCGCCCGCGGGCTGGACTGCCTCGTGCTGCTGCCCTTCGACGAGCCCGAGTTCATCCGGCGCTCGATCCTGCCCAGCAGCGACGGCACGGCCTGGCGCGAGCGCTGGCTCGCCCTGCGCGCCCGCCTGGGGCAGCCGCCGCGCGTCATGCCCGAGCACCTAGGGCCCACCCCCTCGGGCCAGGACGTCTTCGAACGCGCCAACGACTGGCTGATGGAGACCGCGCTCGCCTCCGGTCCCCTCCCGGTGCACTTCGTCTGCCTGTGGAACGGCGCCGGCGGCGACGGCCCCGGCGGCACGAAGCACATGATGGACGAGGTCACGCGCCGCTCCGGCCAGGTCCACTGGATAGACACGCGCGGCTTGTGCTGAGGCCGCCTGCCCTTTTCATGGGGCTTGCCGCTGCAGGTCCCGCGCCGCACACTGGCCGCCACACCGCCCACGAACGAATCGCCATGAAGACCGTCCATGCCCTGGCCGCGCTGGCTACCGCAACCCTCGCCCTCCCGGCCGCCGCCCAGCCGGGCAAGCTGCAGCCGGGCCTGTGGGAGCACTCGATGACGATGAAGAGCGCCAGCGGCCAGATGGAAGCGCAGATGGCGCAGATGCAGAAGGAGCTGGCCGGCATGCCGCCCGACCAGCGCAAGATGGTCGAGGACATGATGGCGAAGCAGGGCGTGGCGATGGGCGGCGGCAGCGCCGCCGGGCGCAACACCACGGTCAAGATGTGCCTCAGCCCCGAGCAGGCGGCGCGTGCCGATCTGCCCCAGCAGGAGGGCCACTGCAAGCAGGAGACGGTCGAGCGCAGCGGCAGCACGGTTCGCTACCGCTTCAGCTGCGCAGGCAATCCGCCCACCAGCGGCGAAGGCGAGTACACCTTGTCCAGCCCGACCAGCTACACCGGCCGCACCACCGTCCTGACCCAGGTGGAGGGCAAGCCCGAGAAGATGGAGATGACGCAGAGCGGCCGCTGGCTCGGCGCCGACTGCGGCTCCATCAAGCCGCGCGCCACCGCCCGCTGAAAACCAGCCCGGGGTCAGGCCACGGTGGCCGCGGGCGTCGCGTACCAGAGCGCCGCGAAGAAGTGGCACGTGCTGCCGCCCAGCACGAAAAGGTGCCACACGAAGTGCGCGTAGCGCACCCTTTCGTCGAGCAGGAAGACGACCTCGCCGAGCGTGTAGCTCAGGCCCCCGGCGACAAGCCAAGCAAGCCCGGGCGCGGCCATGCGCTCGATCAGCGGGCCGGCGGCCACCAGCGCCACCCATCCCATGGCGACGTAGAGCGCGGTCGAGATCAGCGGGTGCTTCAGCCTGTCCAGCAGCTTGATCGTCACGCCGAAGGCGGCTGCGGCCCACACGATGCCGAACAGCGTCCAGCCCCAGCCGCCGTGCAGCACCCCCAACGCGAAGGGCGTGTAGCTGCCGGCGATGAAGAGGTAGATGGCCGCGTGGTCCAGCCGGCCCAGCCAGCGCTTGGCGGCGCCGAAGGGGATGGCGTGGTAGAGCGCCGAAACCAGGTACAGCAGGATGGCCGTCCCGGCGAAGACGCTCGCCGCCACCACGTTCACTGCACTGCCGCGCTCGGCCGCGTAGTAGACGAGGACGGGCAGCGAGGCGATGGCCAGCAGGCAGCCCAGCCCGTGGCTGACGGCGTTGGCGATCTCCTCGCCCAGGGTCTGCGGGCGGGCGTTCGCGACGGTGCGCGGCGCAGTGTCGGTCATGGTGGGCCCGATGGTACCCAGCGCGTGTCAACGCGAGGCATCCCGCGATGAGCCGTCGAATGTGGGAGTTCAGCGGCCGCCGGCCACGTCCAGCAGCGCGCCGCTGACGTAGCGCGCCTCGTCCGACAGCAGCCACACCACGCCCTCGGCCACTTCGTCGGCCGTCCCCAGGCGGCCCATGGGGATGAGCCTTAGGCTGGCCTCGACCCGCTCGCGGTGGCCGCTGGTCGCATGGATGTCGGTGTCGATGATGCCCGGCCGCACGGCGTTGACCCGGATCCCGTCGGCCGCCACCTCGCGCGCCAGGCCGGTGGTGAAGTGGTCGATCGCCGCCTTGCTCATCGAGTAGTCGAGGTACAGCCCCGGCGAGCCGACCCGCGCCGCGGC
>CAMLGG010000178.1 GCA_946479475.1 uncultured Ideonella sp.
GCACCGGGCGCCCGGATCGACTTCTCGGCCTGGAGCGAGCGGCTGCCGGCCCTGGCCTGGATCGTCGATGCCGCTGCGCTCGAGGCCGTGCTGGACACCGCGGCCGACTACAACCCCCGCATCACCCTTTCGCCCGAGCCGGCGGCCGCGGCGCTGACGGTCGTGGCCGAAGGCCAGGCATCGGTCCTGCGCGAGCAGCTCGGGGTGCGGTTCGAGCGCCATGGCTACGGCCAGCGCGCCATCGCGGCCCGCCTGGTGGCGGATCGGCCGCATGGCGGCGTCGCCCGCCAGTGGTTCCGCTCGCCCGACATCCTGGCGCTGCTGCCTTTCGACCGCCCGCAGGCCGGGCACGGCTACGGCCTCGTCTGGTCGCTGCCGGACGCCGAGGCGCAACGCCTGCTGGACATGGCGCCGGCGGCCTTCGAGGCCGCGCTGAACGACGCCACCGGCAACGCCGCCGGGCGTCTGAGCCTGGCCACCGAGCGCGCCGCCTGGCCGCTGGCCATCGGGCATGCGGCCGAAGTCAGCGGCCCGGGCTGGGCGCTGGTCGGCGACGCCGCCCACGTCGTCCACCCGCTGGCCGGGCAGGGTCTGAACCTGGGCCTGGCCGACGTGGCGGCGCTGGCGGACGTGCTGGCAGCCCGCGAGAGCTGGCGGCCGCTGGGCGATGCCGACCTCCTGCGCCGCTACGCGCGCCGGCGCGCCCCCGGCACCTGGGCCATGAGCCATGCCACCGACGGCTTGTGGCAACTTTTCGCCGGCCAGCAGCCCCTGCTGCGGGAACTTCGCAACCGCGGCCTGGGTCTGGTCAACCGGATCGGCCCGGTCAAGCGCTGGCTGGTCGCGCAGGCGCTGGACGCCTGAGGTTTCGAGCCTGCCCCATCAGACAACGCCTTCCAGAAGGACTCCCATGAAATCACAGAACTTCCGCCTCGGCGTTGCCCCGCGCGTGCTGGCCGGCCTGGCGCTGTGCGGCCTCTTCGCCGCCGCCACCCAACCCGCCATCGCCGACGAGGCGACGATCCGCAAGACCCTGGCCGACCGCATGCCGGAGTTGCCCAAGATCGACGAGATCACCAAGACGCCCATCCCGGGCGTATACGAGCTGCGAATTGGCACCGACATCCTGTACTCGGACGAGACCGGCGCCTACCTTTTCGAAGGCGCGATGCTCGACACCAAGACCAAGACCGACCTGACGAGGGCCCGGGTCGACAAGCTGACGATGATCGACGTCGCCTCCCTGCCCACGAAGGACGCCATGGTCTTCAAGCAAGGCACGGGCGCCCGCAAGCTGGTGGTCTTCGCCGACCCGAACTGCGGCTACTGCAAGCGAATCGAGCGCGACCTGGTCAACCTCAAGGACGTGACCATCTACACCTTCCTGCTGCCCATCCTGGGGCCGGATTCGACGGTGAAGTCGCGCGACATCTGGTGCTCGAAGGACAACTCCAAGGTGTGGCGCTCCTGGATGATCGACGGCGTGGCCCCGCCGCGGGGCGGGATGTGCGACACCACCGCGCTGGATCGCAACCTGGAGCTGGGCCGCAAGTTCAAGATCAACGGTACGCCGGCGGTTGTCTTCGAGGACGGCACGCGCTCACCCGGCGCCCTTTCGCTCGAGCGGCTGGAAGCGCGCATGAAGGAAGCGCGGGAGACCGGCAAGAAGTCCTGACCCCGCGGTCGGCGCTTCGGGCGCGCATTCGAGTCGGCCCCTAGGCCGGCGCCGTGGCGCTGCAGCGACAATGGCGCGCCATGAGTCTCGCGACCACCCGTCTCGCCGCCCCGCCGGCACCGATTGCCGAACCGCCGCGCCTGGCCCGCCAGCTGGGCGCCGCCGGGCTCATTCCCTTCGTCCTCGGCGCCGCCCTGATCTGGCTGGTCTACCCCGAGGCGCAACCTCTCGTCACCCTCGCGCTGGCCGGCTACGCTGCCTGCGTCGTGGGCTTCCTCGGAGGCATCCATTGGGGCCTGGCGATGCGCGCGGCGCCGGGTGAGCCGGCGCACTTCGCCTGGTCCGTCGTGCCGCCGCTGGCCGCGGCCGTGGGCGTGCTGATGCCAGCCTACGCCGGGCTCGTGCTTCTGGGCGCGATGCTGCTCGTCTGCTACGCGGTCGACCGGCGCCTGTATGCTGCGCAAGGCCTGGGGGCGTGGCTCACGCTGCGCTTCCGATTGAGCGCCGTGGCCGCCCTGAGCTGCTTCATCGGCGCGGCCGGCAGCTGAGGCAGCAGGAAACCCGATGACGACCGCGATCCGCTACCGAATCGACCTGGCCGACCCCGCCGCCCACCGCTACCACGTCACCCTGACCGTGCCGGCCCCGGCGCGCGAGCAGGTGCTGAGCCTGCCGGTGTGGATCCCCGGCAGCTACATGGTGCGCGAGTTCGGCCGCCACCTCAGCGGCCTGACGGCGCGCCAGGGCTCGTCGCCCGTGACGCTGACCCAGCTGGACAAGACCAGCTGGCGCGCCGAACCCGCCGGCCGCGGCGCGCTCACGCTGGAGTACGACGCCTACGCGTTCGACACCTCGGTCCGGACCGCCTACCTCGACGACAGCCGCGGCTTCTTCAATGCCACCAGCCTGTGCCTGCGGGTCCACGGCCAGGAGGCACGCGCGCATGAGGTTCGTCTCGCCGGCCTGCCGTCGGGCTGGGAGGTCGCCACCGCGATGCCGCCGCTCGCCGGGGTGCGCCACGGATTCGTCAGCGCCGACTACGACGAGCTGGTCGACCATCCCTTCGAGCTGGGGGCCTTCTGGCGCGGCCGCTTCGAGGCGGCCGGCGTGCCGCACGAGTTCGTGGTCGCCGGCGCCTGGCCGGGCTTCGACGGCGAGCGGCTGCTGGCGGACGCGAAGCGCCTGTGTTCAGCCCACATCGGCTTGTGGCACGGCCGCGGCAAGCCGCCCTTCGAGCGCTACGTCTTCCTGCTCAACACGGTGGAGGACGGCTACGGCGGCCTGGAGCATCGTGCCAGCACCGCGCTCCTGGCCAACCGGCGAGACCTGCCGCGCGAAGGCCAGCCCGCCGTCGGGGACGGCTACCTGAACCTGCTCGGCCTCATCAGCCACGAGTATTTCCACGCCTGGAACGTCAAGCGCCTGAAGCCGGCCGAGTTCCTGCAGCTCGACTACAGCCGCGAGAACTACACGCGCCTGCTGTGGCTGTTCGAGGGCTTCACCTCGTACTACGACGACCTGATGCTGCGCCGCGCCGGCCTGATCGACAGCGCGCGCTACCTCAAGCTCGTTGCCCGGACGATCAACGGCGTGCGTGCCGCCCCCGGCCAGCGGGTGCAGAGCGTGGCCGAGGCCAGCTTCGACGCCTGGGTCAAGTACTACCGCAGCGACGAAAACACGCCCAATGCGACGGTGAGCTACTACACCAAGGGCTCGCTGATCGCGCTGATGCTGGACCTGCACCTGCGCCAGGCCGGCGAATCGCTCGACGCGCTGATGCGCCGGCTCTGGAAGACGGCGCCCGGCGGCGGGGTCACCGAGGAGCTCGTGCTGGCCGAGGTCGAGACGATGGGCGGGCGCAAGCTGGCCCACGCCCTGGCAGGCTGGGTGCACGGCCGGGAAGAGCTGCCGCTGGAGGCGGCTCTGGCTTCCGCCGGCGTCGCGCGTGCGCAGGAGAAGGCCGGTTGGAGCGCCTCGCTCGGCCTCAAGCTTTCCGAGGGGCCGGTCACCGGCGTCCAGGTCAAGTCGGTGCTGGCCGGCAGCGCGGCTGCAGCGGCCGGCGTCTCGGCCGGGGACGAACTGCTGGCCATCGACGGCTGGCGCATCCGGCGCTTCGACGACGCCCAGCAATGGGTGAAGGAAGGTCGTCCCTTCGAGCTGCTGCTGGTGCGTGGCCAGCGCGTTCGGCGGCTCATCGTGCAGCCCAAGGCCACGCCGGCGTTGGAGAGCAACCTCGCGCTGGCCCCGGCGTCCGAGGCCCAGGCCTCCGCTGCGGCCCTGGCATTGCGCCGTGGATGGCTGGGCGACTGACCGCGTCCCGATGAACCCGATGGCGAAGCGATGTCCGCTCGCCGCCTGACCCGCCGGCATCTGCGCCGCCGACTGGCCGCCGTCCTGCTGGTGCTCGCGGTGAGCGTGGCGCATGTCTGGGTGGCCGAGCAGCTGCCGGACAGCCGGCTCGGCGAGGGCGCCGGCGACGACATGCCCGAGGCGATCGAGGTGGCGTTCGTGCGGGAGCTGGCGCCGGCCGCGCCGCCGGTCTTCGTGGCCGCAGCGCCTGCGCCGCGGGCGCCTGTGGTGGTGCCCCGGCCTCCGCGGCCCGCCGCTTCGGCGGCTTCGCAGGCGGCGAGCGGGCCGGTCGAAGAAGCCGCCAGCGCCGTGGAGCTGCCGGTGGTCGCCGCGAGCGCTGCCTCCGAGCCCGCCCCGCCGGTGGCGGCCACCGCTTCGGAGCCGGCCAGCGCGCCGGCCTCGGACGCCGCGGCCTTCGACTGGCCTCCCTCCACCCGACTGAGCTACACCTTCGAGGGCTACAGCAGGGGCCCGGTGTACGGCAACGCGCAGGTCGAGTGGTTGCGCGAAGGCTCGCGCTACCAGGTCAGGCTGGAGGTCCGCGTGCCGCCGCTGGGTGGCCGCCGGATGGTCAGCGACGGCCAGCTCGGCCCGCAGGGTCTTGCACCGCGTCGCTACGACGAGGAGACCGACCGCCTGTTCCAAGACACCGCGCGGGTCTCGGTCTTCTTCGAGCCCGATCGCATCCAGCTCGCCAATGGCAAGGTCAACGACCCGGTGCCCGGCGTGCAGGACACCGCCAGCCAGTTCGTCCAGATGACCTGGCTCTTCCTGACGCGGCCGGAGCTGCTGCAGCCGGGCCAGGTGGTGGAGTTCCCGCTCGCGCTGCCCCGGCGCGTCGGCCGCTGGACCTATGACGTACGCGAGCCGGAGGAGTTGCAGCTGCCCTTCGGCGCGATCAAGGCCTTCCACCTGGAGCCGCGGCCCAGCAGCCGGCGCGGCAAGGAATGGCTGGTCGACATCTGGATCGCGCCTTCGCTGCAGTACCTGCCGGCCAGGATCACGCTGCGCCAGGATGCCGAGAACCATGGCGAGCTCACCCTCAAGAGCCTGCCGCTGCAGGCTGCGCCGCCGGCGTCGGCCGCCTCGGGGTCGGGCCGTATAGTGCGCTGAACACCGTCCACGAACGAGGAGGGCCCATGGCCTACGAATGCATCCTGACCGAGCGCCACGGCGATGGCGAGCTCAAGACCGGCCTCATCCGCCTGAACCGGCCGAAGCAGATGAACGCCCTGAACGACCAGCTGATGGACGAGCTGGGCCAGGCCCTGCTGGCCTTCGATGCGGACCCGGGCATCGGCTGCATCGTCCTCACCGGCAACGAGAAGGCTTTCGCGGCCGGCGCCGACATCGCGGCGATGAAGGACTACGACTTCAGCCACACCTACCGCACCGAATACATCAGCCGCAACTGGGAGACGATGCGGCGCGTGCGCAAGCCGGTGATCGCGGCGGTGGCCGGCGTGGCACTCGGCGGCGGTTGCGAAGTGGCAATGATGTGCGACATCGTCATCGCGGCCGACAACGCGAAGTTCGGCCAGCCCGAGATCACCATCGGCGTGGTGCCCGGCGCCGGGGGCACCCAGCGCCTGCCGCGCGCGATCGGCAAGGCCAAGGCGATGGACATGGTGCTGACCAACCGCTGGATCAACGCCCAGCAGGCTGACGCCTGGGGCCTGGTCTCGCGCGTCGTGCCGGCCGACAAGCTGATGGAGGAGGCGCTCGGCGTGGCCGCGCAGATCAACGGCTTCGGCCAGATCTCGGTGATGGCGGCCAAGGAGGCGGTCAACCGCGCGTTCGAGTCGCCGCTTTCCGACGGCCTGTGGTACGAGCGGCGGCTTTTCCACGCGATGTTCGGCACCGCCGACCAGCGCGAGGGCATGGCGGCCTTCCTGGAGAAGCGCCCGCCGAAGTTCGAACGTCAGGGCTGAAGCCAGCGCGCGCCCGAGGCGTCGAAGACGGCGCGCCGCTGGCCGGCCGGGTCCAGATCCAGCCAGTCGATGCGTTCGACCCGGGCCACGACGACGGCGAAGTGCGCGCGCGAGCCGCGTTCGGGCGCGGGATGCGCCAGCGGCGTGCCGGGCGGCAGTGGCGAGAGGTAGTCGTGGGCTGCCGGGGTCATCTTCAGCCGCGCCCAGCGCGAGGAGACGGCCAGGCCGCTCGTCTCGACCTCCAGCCTGACGGCCATGCGCAGCTGCCAGCCCAGTTCGTCGGACCAGGCCACCATGACGGCCCGCGGGTCCTGGCCGATCTGGCTCACCTTGGGCGAGCGGGCATCGGTGAAGAAGACGAGGGCCCGTGCCTCGACATCGACCTCGCGCAGGACGATGGTGCGGGCATCGCAGCCGGCCGCCCCGCCCGACGTGGCCAGCACCAGCGTGCGCCAGGCGCCCTCGCGCTCGAGCGCCGCGCGTTGCAGCTCGCCCCAGATCCGCTCGTGGACCGAGGCCAGCTCCGGCGGCATGGCGGACGCGTTCATCGGGTGATGATCGCGCCGCGGCGGCCGCAGGGCTTGAGGAACCTCAAGCCTCCCGGCGCAGGGCCGGGAACAGGATCACGTCGCGGATGCTCGGGCTGTCCGTGAGCAGCATGATGAGCCGGTCGATGCCGATGCCGCAGCCGCCCGCCGGGGGCATGCCGTACTCGAGCGCGCGGATGAAGTCGGCGTCGTAGTACATCGCCTCCTCGTCACCCGCGGCCTTGTTGTCGGCCTGCGCCTGGAAGCGCGCCGCCTGGTCCTCCGCATCGTTCAGCTCGGAGAAGCCATTGGCGTACTCCCGGCCGGTGATGAACAGCTCGAAGCGCTCGGTGACCGACGGGTCCTTGTCGGACGCGCGGGCCAGCGGGCTCACCTCGACCGGGTAGTCGATGATGAAGGTCGGCTCCCAGAGCTTCTCTTCCACGGCCGCCTCGAAAAGGCCGAACTGCAGCTCGGCCAGGGTCCAGTGCGCCGGCGGCTCCTCGCCGAGCGACTTGAGCTTCGCGTGCAGCGCAGCGGCATCGGCGGACTCGGCGTCGCTCACGCCGGCATGCGTCACCAGCGACTCGCGCACCGTCATGCGGGCGAAAGGCTTGTCCAACGCGACCGGCTTGCCGCCGTAGGTGATCGCCGCCGAACCCGTGGCCGAGCGCGCTGCGTGGCGCAGCACGGCCTCGGTGAAGTCCATCAGGTCGTGGTGGTTCCAGTAGGCCGCATAGAACTCCATCATCGTGAATTCCGGGTTGTGCCGGACCGAGATGCCTTCGTTGCGGAAGTTGCGGTTGATCTCGAACACCCGCTCGAAGCCGCCCACCAGCAGGCGCTTGAGGTACAGCTCCGGCGCGATGCGCAGGTACATCTCCTGGTCCAGCGCGTTGTGGTGCGTGATGAAGGGCTTGGCGTTGGCGCCGCCGGGGATCGGGTGCAGCATCGGCGTCTCGACCTCGAGGAAGCCGTGCTCGACCATGAAGCTGCGGATGGAGCTGACCGCCTTGCTGCGGGCGACGAATCGGGCGCGCGCGGCATCGTCGGTGATCAGGTCGACGTAGCGCTGGCGGTACTTCTGCTCCTGGTCGGTCATGCCGTGGAACTTGTCCGGCAGCGGCCGCAAGCTCTTGGTCAGCAGGCGCACGCTGGTGGCCTTGACCGAAAGCTCGCCCGTCTTGGTGCGGAACAGCGTGCCCTCGCAGGCGAGGATGTCGCCCAGGTCCCAGTGCTTGAAGGCGGCCAGGCCCTCGGCGCCGACGTTGTCCCGGGTGACGTACAGCTGGATGCGGCCGGTGCCGTCCTGCAGGGTGGCGAAACAGGCCTTGCCCATCTCGCGCTTGAGCATCATTCGGCCGGCCACGGCCACCTGGATGGCCTGCGGCTCGAGCTCCTCGTTGGGGATCTGGCCGTGGCGATGGTGCAGTTCGGCGGCCTGGTGCGTCGGCCTGAAGTCGTTCGGGAAGACCGCCTGGCCTGTCGCCTTGGCGTGCTCGCGCAGGGCAGCCAGCTTCTTGCGCCGTTCGGCGATGAGCTGGTTGTCGTCGGTAGCTGGGGTATCCATAGACCCGGAATTCTAGTGGGCACGGCCGTGGCCCCCGGGCCGAGGAGCCCCATCCGATAAGATCCATGCCCCTTCACTGGAGAGTCGGTCGATGAAAAAGGTGCTGGTCACAGGCGGTGCCGGCTTTCTCGGGTCGCACTTGTGCGATCGCCTGCTGCAAGAGGGCCACGACGTCCTGTGCGTCGACAACTACTTCACCGGCACCAAGGCCAACATCGCTCATCTGCGCGGGCATCCTCGCTTCGAGGCGATGCGGCACGACGTCACGTTCCCCCTCTACGTCGAGGTGGACGAGATCTACAACCTGGCCTGCCCGGCCTCCCCGGTGCACTACCAGTTCGATCCGGTGCAGACGACCAAGACCAGCGTGCACGGCGCGATCAACATGCTCGGCCTGGCCAAGCGCCTGGGAGCGCGCATCCTCCAGGCTTCCACCAGCGAGGTCTACGGCGACCCCGAGGTCCATCCCCAGCCCGAGTCGTACTGGGGGCGCGTGAACCCGATCGGCGTGCGCAGCTGCTATGACGAGGGCAAGCGCTGCGCGGAAACGCTGTTCTTCGACTACTGGCGCCAGCACCAGCTGCGGATCAAGGTGATCCGCATCTTCAACACCTACGGGCCCCGCATGTACGAGCGTGACGGCCGGGTCGTCTCCAATTTCATCGTCCAGGCCCTGCGCGGCGAGGACATCACCATCTACGGCGACGGTTCGCAGACTCGCAGCTTCTGCTATGTCGACGACCTGATCGAGGCCATGGTGCGCATGATGCACACCGAGGACGGTTTCACCGGGCCGGTCAACGTGGGCAATCCCCACGAGTTCACGATGCTCGAGCTGGCCGAGAAGGTGCTGCAGCTCACCGGCTCGCGCAGCCGGCTGGTGTTCAGGCCCCTGCCGTCGGACGACCCGCGCCAGCGCAAGCCGGACATCGCGCTCGCCCGCCAGGCCCTGCAAGGCTGGGAGCCTCGCATCGGGCTCGACGAGGGCCTGGTCCGGACCATCGACTACTTCCGCTCCGCGCTCGGGGAGGGGCGCTAGGCAGCCGCCTGTTCCCCTGATCATGCGCATCGGTTTCGCGAGCATCTACTCCTGGCGTCCCCACGTCGAACACCTGTCGTTCCTGGCCGGCCTGGCCGAAAGGGCGGGGCACGAGGCCTTCTTCCTCACCTGCGATGCGGACCTGCCGACCTGCTACACGCGTGAGATGCGCGACCGGCCCGCCTGGCAGGAGTGCCTGCAGTGCCGGGCCGGCGGGATCCGCTCCTACACGCGCCACAACGTTTCGTCGATCGGCCGTCTCGCCCCTCGCGACGAGTCGCCGGCCCGGCCGGAGTGGGCCCATTCGAGCGCCAGCACGCTGGGGCGCTTCGAGTCGGACGAGGACTACCGCAGCGCCGAGTTCGCAGCCCTGGCGGACAGGCTGCAGCCCGCCGTGCAGAAGACGTACCGGGCAGCGCGGGCGTGGATACGCGAACAGCGGCTGGACGCGGTGTGCGTCTTCAACGGCCGCATGGATACCACGCGCGCCATCTTCGAAGCGGCGACGTCGCTGGGGGTGCGCGTCGTCACGCTGGAGCGGACCTGGTTCGGCGACGGCTTGCAGCTGTATCCCGGCGAGTCCTGCCTGGGCCTGCAGAGCGTCCACCGCCTGGTCGGGGCCTGGCGCGAGCGTCCGCTGACCCGCAGTCAGGCGCTGCTGGCCGCCTCGCACGTGGCACGGCGCTTCCTGCGGCAGAACTTCACCGAGTGGCGCGCGTACAACCTGAACGCGCAGGCCTCGTCCTGGCCCGCGCAGGGGCGCCGCAGGATCCTGCTCATCCCGAGCAGCCGCAACGAGGTCTGGGGCCATCCGGACTGGGTCGCCGAGTGGCCCGATCCGCTGGCGGCCTACGACGCGTTGATCGAGCGCCTCGGGCTGAAGCCCGAAGACCTGGTCCTGCGCTGCCATCCGAACTGGAGCGAGAAGATCGGGCGACAGGGCGGCAGCTACTCCGAGCGTCACTACGCCGGGTGGGCCGCGCAGCGCGGCATCCACACCATCGCCAGCGCCGACCCGGCCAGCACGCTGAACCTGATCGAGCAATGCGATGCGATCGTCGTGGCCAATGGCAGTGCGGCGCTCGAGGCCGGCATCCTCGGCAAGCAGGTGATAGGCATCGCGCCTTCGATCTACCGGGAGGCGGGCCTGCGCGACGCCGTCGAAGGGCCCGATCAGCTGGAAGGCCTGCGGCTGCACGCCGAACTGCCGCCCCAGGAACTGGAGCGCCGCCTGTCCGACATCCCGCGGTACACGCTGCGCTTCGCGTACACGATGGTCCACCGCATCCCGCAGTACACCGAGTTCGTCCGCGCGGAGGCGACCACGCGCTACAAGTACGACCTGTCTGCCGACCCGCAGCGCTTCGTCGAACTGATGCGCAGCGGTGAACTTCGCGCCGACGACGAGACGCATGCTCCGGATACGGTCGGCGAGGACGAGGTGCTGGCCCGCATCGCGGCGCGCGACTGGCAGGGCATCATCGACGCCCTCCCGCAGGACCGGCGGGAGTGGATGCCGGTCCAGCGGCGCCTGATGTTCCGGCCGATCGACCGGGTGCGGCAGTGGATGCCGCTGGGCGACCGCTAGCGGCGCAACCAGGACCAGGATGAGCCGACTCGCCCAGATCCTCCGGTCGCTTCGCACGCAGCCGGGCTACACCCTGATGCGCGGGGCGGCCCGCTTCGAGGTGATTCGCCGCGCGGTCGGCGAGTCGCGCCGGCTGTTGCAGCATCGGCGCCTGCAGGCCTGGCTCGCCGACTGCGAGGCGAGGCTGCCCGACAGCGTTTTCGATCCCCTGGACCGCGGCGATTTCGTGCAGCGGCTCCAGCGCGAGGGCGTCGCCTTCGGGCTGAAGCTGCCCGGATCCATGGTGGCCGACATCGTGGAGTACGCGCAGCGCAATGTCTGCCA
>CAMLGG010000179.1 GCA_946479475.1 uncultured Ideonella sp.
TGAAGCCGACCAGGCGTGCCGCCTGCTCCAGTGCCGCCTGCGCCTGCGCGTCCCGCTCGGGATCGTCGTCGACGAAGTAGACGGGCCGGCCGAGCACGGCCCGCGTCAGCGGCCGGCCGGCCTGCGCCTCGGCCAGCGACTTCAGGTGCCGGAGGTAGCCGGCGATCACGTCGAGGAAGCGCACGGAGCGGCCGCCGCCGACGTCCGTGCCCTGGTCGATGAGCGAGGAGCCGAGCACGCTCTTCATCGAGCGCATCAACCGGCCGTCGTGGCCCTCGATGTAGGCGGCCATGGCGGCGCGGCCATAAAGGCGCCTGGGCTCCTCGTGCGGGGCGGTGCCTTCCAGCGTGTAGAAGACCGCCGTCGGCATGGTCCGCTGGCCGGCCTCGACCTCGACCAGCGCGACGCGGTCGTCATGGTCCGGCAGCGCGATGGCCGAATTCGAGGTGCCGAAATCGATGGCGCAGTAATCTGCGCGAGGGGCGGAGGACATGGCGGCGCGCAGCGGGGAGGGGCGGCGATTCTGCCACCGATGCACCCCCCAAGCCGTCCCCACCGGCCGCGCCCGGCGCCGGCCCCTTCAAGGGCGTGCGCGGATCCGGCTCTGCCGGTCCGCTGCGCGAGCCCCCACGGGGGGCAGGGCCCTGGCAGGGGCCCGTGGGGGTCCCGGTTCGCGGCTCTGCCGGTCCGCTGCGCGAGCCCCCACGGGGGGCAGCCCCCGGAAGGGGGCGCGGGGGCTCATGCCAGGGCGACTTGCGGGCGCCGAGGGGGCAGGGCCTGGCCGCCGCAGAAGCCGAACTCCAGGTGCGGCTGCCTGCCGCTCATCAGCTCGGCCAGCGCGCGCCCGGAGCCGGCGCCGTGCGTCCAGCCCAGCGTGCCGTGGCCGGCGTTGAGCCAGAGGTTGGCAACCTTGCCGCTGTGGCCGATGTACGGGATGTTCGTCGGCGTGCTCGGGCGCAGGCCGGTCCAGTAGTTGGGCTCGCTCGCATCCGCCACGCCGGGGAAGAGCTCCTCGTAGCGCTTGACCAGCGCTTCGCAGCGGACCTTCGCGGTGGCGCTGTCCAGGCCCTGGTCGTAGCCGGCCATCTCGGCCGTGCCGGCGATGCGGATGGTGTCGCCCAGGCGCGAGATGGCGATCTTGCGGGTGTCGTCCAGCAGGCTCACCACGCTGGCCGCCTCGGGACGCTTGAGCTTCAGCGTGGCCGAGTAGCCCTTGGCCGGATAGATGTCGAGGTCCACGCCGATGGGGCGCAGCAGCGGGGCCGTGAACGAACCCATCGCGGCCACGAACTGCTGGCCGCGCAGCGTGCGGCGCTCGCCGGTGCGCTGGCAGGCCACGTTGACGCCGCTGATCTCGCTGCCCACCAGGTCGAAGCCGAGGATGTCGTGCTCGTAGAGGAACTTCACGCCGCGCTCGCGCGCCTTCTGCGCGAGCTTCTGGGTGAACACGCGGGCGTCGCCGGATTCGTCGCTGGGCGTGAAGGTGCCGCCGTGGATGTTCGGCCCAAAGGAGGCGAGCGAAGGCTCGACCTTTAGCACCTCTTCGCGGCTGAGTACGCGGCGGTCCACGCCGTGCTGGCGCATGATCTCGGCGCCCTGGGCGCCAGCCTCGAAATCCTGGGCCGAGGAGAAGAAATGCAGAATGCCGCGCTCGAGGCGGTTGTATTCGATGCCGGTCTGGTCGACCAGCTCCTTCAACGAGGCGTGGCTGTAGGCGCCGAGCGCCACGAGCTGCTCGACGTTGCGCGCGAAGGCCGCGTCCGTGCACTGCAGCAGGAACTTGACGCCCCAGCGCCACTGGTAGGGATCCAGGCGCGGGCGGAACAGCAGCGGCGAGTCGTCGCGCATCAGCCACTTCAGCACCTTCAGCGGCGCGCCGGCGTTGGCCCAGGGCTCGCAGAAGCTGACCGAGATCTGCGCGCCGTTGGCGAAACTGGTCTCGAGGGCCGCATCCGGCTGGCGATCCACGACGGTGACCTCGTGGCCCTCCTCGGCGAGGTACCAGGCGGTGGAAATGCCGATGATGCCGGCGCCGAGGACGATGACTTTCATGGGTCGAGAAGGCGGCTGGAAAGCGATGGGCGGATTCTCGGCCGGCCGGTCGAACTGATGAAGCAAAACTCATGAAATTCAGGCTTCATAAGGTTCGCTAATCGAGTGCCATAAGTGGCAATTGGCCGGCTTTACCCATGTGAATGAAGGTAACGAAATCCGTAACCGCGCCGAAACTCAAGACACCTGACCGCCATGGAGGCCTGCATGTCGAACGCCGCTCAACCCAGCTTGTTGCGCCGACTGATGGGCGCTCGCGTGGCAGCGCTGCCCGAGGCCGATCCGGCCGACATGGGCACCGCCATCGGCCTGGACTTCTGCCTGGACGAACCGCCGCTGGAGGCGGTGGCAGGGGCTGCGATCAGCCCTGCGGGACGCGGCGTGGCGCCCGAAGGCTGGTTGCGGCGGCTGACCGGCTGACTTCGACCCCTACGCCGCCTTCGGCGTCGGTCCCCCAAGGGGATCGGTCGTCTAGGGGGCGGCCCGTCGACGACCCTGAGTCGACCCCTACGCCGCCTTCGGCGTCGGTCCCCCTAGGGGATCGGTCTTCGAGCGGGTGCCTGCCTCAGCGGACGAGCAGCACCGGCGTGCTGCAGTGGGCCATCACCTTGGTCGCGACGGAGCCCATGACGAGGTTGCCGAGCGTGCCGTGGCCGTGCGAGCCCATGATGAGCAGGTCGAACTTGCCCTTGCTGGCCACCGCGGCGATGTTGTCGGCCGCATGCCCCACCTTGGCCACGAAGGTGGCATTGAGCTTCTGCTTGCCGAAGAAGGTGCGGATGGGCTTGAAGACCTTCTCGGCCTCGGATTCGTAGTAGGCGGACAGCACCGACTTGTCGAGCGCCGCGGCCGCGCGCGGCGGCACCGCCATGACCGAGTGGACGATGGTGTACTCGTGCTGCCCGCCCAGCCACTCGTCGTGGGCGGCCAGGTAGGCCAGCATGCGCTTGGTGTAGGAACTTCCATCCACGGCCACCAGGATCTTCATCGCCTTGCTCCTCGAGGTTTGTTCGGATTTCAGTTTCGCACGGGCCGCAGGGGCCGGCTTGCCTTGCGTCAAGCGGCGCCGGTGACCTCGATGACCAGCGACGGGCGGAAATCCTCCTGCTCGCCCTTGCTGGCATAACCCAGCGGATTGGCGACCACGCGGCAGCGCTCGCGGTAGCCGCTGCGGTAGTCGCTGGCGCAATGCAGGTGGCCGTGCAGCCACAGGTCCGCCTGGTCCAGCAGCTCGTCCAGCGCATTGCAGAAACCGGCCGTGCCGGGCGTCAGGCCGTAGCGGGGATCGGCGCTGCGCAGGCTCGGCGCGTGGTGGGTGACGACGACCGTCGGGCCGGCGAAAGGCTCGGCGAGCGCAGCCCGAAGCCACTGCTGGCATTCGAGCGCGAGCTGGCGCCACTGCTCGGCCAGCATGGGCACGCCATCGCGCGAGGCGGTGAAGCGGCGCAGGTAGAAGTTGGCGGCGCGGTAGGCCTTCTCCAGGGCCTGCATCTGCAGGGTCATCGTCGATTGGCCGCGCGCCAGCGCTTCGAAGTCGGTCCACAGCGTGGTCCCGATGAAGCGCACGCCTTCGATCACCAGCGTCTCGCGCTCCAGCCAGGTGATGCCGAGGCGCTCGCAGGTCGCGCGCAATCGCTCGTGGGCCCCGGCGAACTCGAGGCCGTCGTACTCGTGGTTGCCTGGCACGTAGAGCACGCGCCGCCACGGAACGCCCGGCGCACCAGGCGCGAAGCGGGCCAGGCCGAAGTCGTCCGATTCCTTCAGGCGCGAGCCCGCCTGGTAGGAGCCGATGTCGCCCGCCAGCACCAGGGTGTCGGCACCGGGCGCGGCGGGCAGCTGGAACACCGGGTCGCGTTCGAGGTGGAGGTCGGAGGCCAGTTGCAGGCGCATGGGCCGGATGATCGCCTACTCCGCCTCAGGGCGGATCGAGTCCGCCGCATGCCCGCTACCGGATGCGTCGCAGGCCCGGCATCGCCGCCAGGCCGGGGCGGTCGCGCGGATCGACGGCGAGCCGATCGCCGCGGCCCGCGAAGCGGTAGGTGCGGCCGCTCGCGGGGCCGCGGATCTCGGCCGGCCCTGCGCCGAGATGCTCGAACACCATGGGCCCGACGAATGGGGCAGCAGGGCCGGGCGGCGCTGCCGGCGAGCGCGGGCGCGGCGAGGCGGCGAGCGCGGCCGCTCGCGCGGCGGAACGTTGGCTTCCACAGCACATGGTGTCTCCTCGTCAGGTCCGGGTTCGTTCGAGCAGGATGGCCGCCCCGGAGAGCGCCAGCCATCCCATCAGCGCTTGCCGCAGGTCCTCCGACAAGGCGGTGGCGAAGGGCAGCGCCAGCCAGAGGCTCGCGCAGTGGAAGCAGTCCATCGCGTCGCCCAGCCAGCTGGCGCCGGCCAGGCGGCGCAAGTGCACGACCACGTTCCACGGGCCGTCCTCCGCGGCCACCAGGTGCGTCAGGCGCCAGGTGGCCAGGGCGGCGGCGAGCCAGGGCAGGGCGGCGTCCATCGGCCTTCGCCTTCACACCGACACCTGGAAGCTTCGCTCGCTGAGGTTGCGGTGGGCGAAGTTCTCCTGGCAGTCGACGATGGTGCGCTTGTAGGCCCGCAGCTCCAGCTGGTAGCAGCAGCTTTCCGGGAAGGCGATGG
This sequence comes from uncultured Ideonella sp., assembly GCA_946479475.1. The sequence goes on from CAMLGG010000179.1 coordinate 4,693, forward strand.
TGGCGGGCAGCGAGAAGCGCAGCGCCCCGCCCTGCCAGGCCGGCGCGGTGGCCCCTTGGGTTCGAGCGTGGGCGTAGTCGGGTCCGACCTGCGCGGCCGCCGGCACCGGTGCGCCGGGCAAGGGGCTCAGGGCTGCGACGCCGCCGAGCGCCGTGAGCGCGACCGCCTCGTTCTCGCCGTAGGTTGCGATCATGTCGAAGGAGGCCAGGTGGCCCTGGGCGTCGTAGGCGACGAAGTCGACCTCCAGAACGTCGCCGGGCTGGACCCGCACCTGCCCGCAAGGCCCCACCGCCTCGATCGCGCCGCCCGCCTTGACGATGCGCACGTCGAGGATGTCGGTCATCGGCTCGTTCGTGCACGCGTGGGTGGTACCGGGGCCGCAGGGGTTGTCCGCCGGGCCGGGTGCCGGGAAGCTGGACTGGTTGTCCAGCGTCACGACGATGCGGGCCTCGTCGCCGCTCTCGCAGACCTGCAGCACTTCGCCGCCCGAAAGCACGCCGGCCGTCTCGTCGTAGCCGCGCAGCCGCAGCCAGTAGGTGCCGTCGCTGAAGCTGCCGGCCGTCAGCCACGGGAACACGACGTCGATGTTGGTCCCCATCCAGACCTTGCTGGCGCCCCAGTCGGCGGGCGCATGGGTGGCCTCGTAGTGGGCGACGCTCTCGTAGACGTTCCTGCCGTCGACCGGCGTGGTGGCTGCGAAGTAGACGTCCACGTCGTGGCCGAGGTCGAAGTCCCAGTACTTGCGGACGAAGGTCCCGAGGGCGACCGGAGGCAGTGTCAGCCAGGTGCTCCCGTCGGTGCTGAACTCGACCTCGTAGTAGTCGACGTCCGCCAGGCAGGGCATGGTGCCGTGGATCACCACCACGCCGGCGAAAGGCGCGTCGCCGTTGTTGGCCACTGCATTCGGCCGCGCGTAGCCGGCGGGCGTGGCTGCAGCCCCGGCGTTGCCGCCGATCTGGTCGGCATCGATGTGGCAGGCCTGGGTGAGCGCCACGCAATGGCCTTCCACGCAGTCGTTCAATGGAATGCAGCAGGCCTGGTCGTTGGCGGTGAGCGTGACGTCGAGCTCGGTGGGCACGTTCCAGCGCGCCTGGAACCACCCCTCCTCGACGACCGGCTTCTCCTCGCCGCCGCAGCGCTGCGTGGCGTGGAAGATCAGGTCGGGCGAGCAATCCCACCAGGGCTGCCAGGGCGCCCAGGGCCAAAGGCGCAGGGCGCTCAACTCGTCGATCGGCGGCAGTGCGGCGACGAGCCTCTCGCGCAGCCCCTCCAGGCGCTCGGGCCGGACCATCGAGGCCATCGACCGGGGCGAAGCGATCGGCAGGGCCTGGCGCGATGCGTGGGGCGATGCAGCCCTGGTCATGGCGGGCCGGGCCAGGCTGCGCGACGGCGCCGGAAGACTCTCCGAAGGGCCGAGCAGCCGTTCGAAGATGCCCAGGTCCGGGGCCGGGTCGGGCAGCGGGATCCTCGGCAGGCGCGGCTGGCGCTGCAGGCCTTGCAGCAGCCGCTGCGCGAGCCCGGCCTCGACCTGCCAATGGCGCAGCGACCACCAGTACCACGGCCACCAGCCGCAGCACCAGCGGAAGCTGATGCTGAAGCTCCCGCTCGCGTCGGTGGTGGCGCAGCCGAGTTGCTGCCGGCTCCACCACCACCACCAGGCGTCGACGTCGTAGGCGCAGACCACCGCTCCCGGAACCGGGCTGCCATCGCTGCACAGCACGCGGCCCCGCACGGTGAAGGTCCGGCACCAGCGCAGCCACCAGAACCAGTAGTACGGCGTGATGCGCAGCGGGGCGATGGCGAGCTCCTCCTTGCCGAGGAAGCGACGCAAGGGCACGTCGACGCCCAGCGTCTGCAGCGCGAGCATCTCCTCGTCGGTGGCATCGGCCGGCCCGACGATCACCCGAAGGCCGGTGGCCGCGCGGTCGAAGTCGAAGCTGACCGCGCCGCAGCCCTTGGACTCCAGCGTGACCGTGCGCGATGCGATCGGTCGGCCCGCCGAGGCGAGGACGACCTTGATCGGTTGCCTGGGATCGAGGCCGTCGATGCCGACGGCCTCCAGAGGAACGGTGAGGCGTGCCATGACGATCTCCCTGATGCTTGTTGGCCGCTTCAGTCTCGTGCCGTGTCACCAGGTCGACCACCCTGCGAGCCGGGGGGCGCCTCCCCCAGGCCGACTTCGAGGGTTAGGGTGGCGAGGGCCTCGTTCGCAGGGCGACATCCCTCAACCAGGGCTGGCCGGCCCAGTGGCCTTGCGCGAATGCGTCGATCGCGCCTCGGTGGGCCAGCGTGGCGCCGACGAGGTCGAGCCCTTCGAGCAGCATGCGCTGGTGACGCGCGGACAGACTGAAGCGGACGCTGCTCCGGGGGCTCGTCACGGCCATGCCTCGCAGGTCGATGATCAGGGGCAGCGCGCCGTCGTGCGCGGCGGCTTCTTCCAGCAGCGCCCGGGCAGCCGCCTCATCCACCATCGCCGGCAACAGCCCGTTGTTGACCGCGTTCGAGTAGAAGATCTCGCCGAAGCTGGAGGCGACGACGGCCTGGATGCCGAACTGCTGCAGGCCCCACACCGCGTGCTCGCGGCTGGAGCCGCAGCCGAAGTTCGGCCCGGCCAGCAGGACGTTCACGCCGGCGAAGCCGGGGCGGTTGAGGACGAAACCCTCGCGCAGGTGGCCTTCGGAATCGAAGCGCAGGTCGTGCAGCAGGCCGCCGGCCAGGCCGGACTTGTCGATGCCGCGCAGGAACTGCTTGGGCATGATCTGGTCGGTGTCCAGGTTGGCGGTGGGCAGCGCGGCGGCGCGGCCTTCGAGCAGTTCTCTCATGCCCTGAGCGTCCTCACGTCGGTGATGCAGCCGGTGATCGCGGCCGCGGCGGCCATGGCGGGACTCATCAGGTGCGTGATGGCGCCCCGGCCCTGGCGGCCCTCGAAATTGCGGTTGGTCGTGCTGGCGCAGCGCACGCCCTCGGCCAGCACGTCGTCGTTCATCGCGAGGCACATGGAGCAGCCCGGCTGGCGCCACTCGAAGCCGGCGGCCTGCAGGCGCCTGGCGATGCCCTCGGCCTCGGCCTGGGCCTTCACCGCGCCGGAGCCGGGCACGACCATCGCCCGCACGCCGGGGGCGACGTGCCGGTGGCCGACCACGTTGGCCACCGCGCGCAGGTCCTCGATGCGGCCGTTGGTGCAGGAGCCGATGAAGACGTGCTGCACGGGCGTGCCGGCCAGCGGCGATCCGGCGTCCAGGCGGGTGTAGCGCAGGGCCTGCTCGGTGCTCCGGCGCGCGACGGGGTCGGCCGCATCGTCAGGCGACGGGACGAGGGCCGTGACCGGGATCGCCTGGTCCGGGCTCGTGCCCCAGGTGACGTAAGGCTCGACTTCGCCCGCGTCGAACCGGTGCTCGACGTCGAACACGGCCGCCTCGTCGCTGCGCAGCGTGGCCCAGTGGGCCAGGGCAGGCTCGCGCCAGGGCCCCTGCGCGAGATCCGGGGCATGCGAGAGCACGTAGTCGATGGCCCTGGCATCGGGCGCGATCAGGGCTCCCCGGGCGCCAGCCTCCACCGCCATGTTGCACAGCGTGAATCGGGACTCGATGCTCAGCGCGTCGATGGCGGCGCCCGCGAACTCGACGACGTGGCCGCGCGCCCCTTGCGCACCGATGCCGGCGATGATCGACAGGATCAGGTCCTTGGCGGTGGTGCCTGGCGGCAGCAGGCCTTCCACCGTGATGCGCATGTCGCGCGCCAGGCGGTACACCAGGGTCTGCGTCGCCAGCACGTGCTCGACCTCGCTGGTTCCGATGCCGAAGCCCAGGGCACCGAGGGCGCCGTAGGTGGTGGTGTGGCTGTCGCCGCAGATCACCACCATGCCGGGCCGGATCATGCCGAGTTCCGGCGCCACCACATGCTCGATGCCTTGCAGCGGGTCGTTGGTGTCGAACATCGGGATGCCGTGTCGCGCTGCGTTGCGTTCGAGGTTCGCCGCCTGGAGCGCGGAGGCCGGGTCCTGGATCACCCGATGAGCCACCGGGTGCGTGGGGATGATGTGGCTCACCACTGCCATGTTCTGCCCCGGCACGCACACGCCTCGCCCGCGTTCGTGCAGGCCCGCGAAGGCCTGGGGACTGGTGTACTCGTTCATCAGGTGAAGGTCGCAGTAGAGCAGCACGTTCTGCTCGTCCAGCGCCGTCACGGCGTGGGAGTCGACCAGCTTGCGGTACAGGGTTCGCGGCCCGGGCATCAGGCCTTCTCCGCCAGGAAGGGCAGGGCGTGCAGCAGCAGGGCCTCGGGCGCCTCCTCGGGGATGTAGTGGCCGCAGTCGAGCGCCAGCCCTCGCACGTCGCTGGCGACCTTGCGCCATTCGGCCAGCGGATCGAAATGACGGTGCACGATGCCCTTGGCACCCCACAGCACCTGCAGCGGCATCGGCAGCAGGCGGCCGGCGTCGCGGTCGGCCTTGTCGTGCTCGAGGTCGATGCCGGCAGCGGCGCGATAGTCCTCGCACATCCCGTGGGCCGCGCCGGGTTGCGACAGGCAGCGGGCGTACTCGTCGAGGGCATCGGGATGGAAAGGCCCCAGGCCCGCGTGGCGGGCGCCCATCAGTTCGCGGACGTAGGCCCCCGGGTCCGACTCGATCAGCCGCTCGGGCATCGGCGCGCGCTGGATGAGGAAGAACCAGTGCCAGTAGGCGCGGGCGAAGCCCTCGGTTGTCTGGCGATACATGGCCAGCGTCGGCGCGATGTCCAGCAGCGTGAGGCGGCTCACGGCCTCGGGATGGTCGGCGGCGAGGCGGTGCGCGACGCGGGCGCCGCGATCGTGGGCCAGCACGGCGAAGCGCTGGTGGCCCTGCGACTGCATCACGCGCAGCATGTCGCGCGCCATGGCTCGCTTGCTGTAGTTGCCGTGGTCGGCGGCGCCGGCGGGCTTGGACGAATCGCCGTAGCCTCGCAGGTCGGCGAGCACGACGCTGAACTGCTGGGCCAGCGTGCCGGCCACGCGGTGCCAGATCACGTGCGTTTGAGGATGGCCGTGCAGCACGAGCAGCGGCGGGCCGCTGCCGCCCACCAGCGCGTGGATCTCCACGCCTTCGTCGGTGCGCACGCGCAGCGGGCGGAAGCCGGGGAAGAACTCGGTGCTGCTCATGGCGGGGTTCCTTCTCGTCGAGGTGGATGGGCGGATCGTAGACGCGGAGGTCGCGGAAACGATGTCGTGCCGAAAACATCATTCTTGCCTCTGGCGACACAATTCGGCCGCATGGATCCCGTCTCCGACCTGAGCTTCTTCGTCGTCGTGGCCCGGCTGGGCAACCTGAGCGCCGCTGCGCAGCAGCTGGGCGTCACGCCCCCCACGGTGAGCAAACGGCTGGCCGCGTTGGAGCGCCGCCTCGGCGTGCGGCTCCTGCACCGCACGACGCGCCGGGTGAGCCTGAGCGCCGAAGGCGAGGCCTACCTGGCCGAGGGCTCCCGCCTGCTGGGCGAGCTGCAGGTGCTGGAGCAGACGATTGCCGGCAGCCGCGCCACGCCGCGGGGCCTGTTGCGCGTGCACGGCACGCTCGGCTTCGGGCGCAGGCACCTGGCGCCGGCGCTGTCCGCCTTCGCGCGGGAGCACGCCGAGGTCGAGGTCCAGCTCACGCTCGGCGACCGGCCGGTGAACCTGGTCGAGCTGGGCGTGGACGTGGCGGTCACCCTGGGCGGCCTGCCGGACGCGCGGCTGACCGCCCGACGGCTCGCGCCGAACGTGCGGCTGCTGTGCGCCTCGCCGCGCTACCTGCGCCACGCGGGCGAGCCGGCGCGACCGGCAGAACTGGCCGGGCATCAATGCATCGTTCTGCGCGAGAGCGACGAAACCTTCGGCACCTGGCACCTGCGGCAGGGCGTCCGGCAGGAGACCGTGAAGGTGCGCGGGCGCCTGGCCACCAACGATGGCGACGTGGCCCTGCAATGGGCGCTGGAGGGGCACGGCATCCTGCTGCGCTCGGCGTGGGACGCGGCGCCCTACCTGCGCTCGGGCCGGCTGCGGCCGGTACTGGCCGACTGGCGCCTGCCCGAGGCGGACGTGAGCGCCGTCTACCCGACCCGGCAGAACCTTTCGGCCCGCACCCGCGCCTGCGTCGACTTCCTGGCCGAGTGGTTTCGCAAGCATCCGCTGCCCTCCTGGCCTTGACGCGCGGGCTTGGATTGCACAGGCCTCTCGCCTTCGACAGGCTCAGGGCGA
>CAMLGG010000180.1 GCA_946479475.1 uncultured Ideonella sp.
ACGCTGGCCTTCGACATCCTCTTCAACGAAGGCCAGCGGCGCTACCTCGAATCGCTCAACGCCTACGCCCGCAGCATCGTCCAGCCGGCGGGCCGGCCGGAGGTGGATGCGGTGTGGGGCATCCCGCCGACGGTGGCCATCGAGCAGCGCCTCTCGCGCGGCGGCCGCAAGAGCACGGTGGCGACGACGACCGAGGTCTGGCACTTCCTGCGGCTGCTGTGGGTCAAGCTCGGCCTGCAGCACTGCGTGAAGGACGGCGCGCCGGTGATGCCGCAGAGCGCCGAGAGCATCGCCGCGCAGCTGCTGCGCGACCACGCCGGCGAACACGTCGGCCTGTTGGCGCCGCTGGTGGTCAACCGCAAGGGCGTCTATACCGACCTTGCCAAGTGGGCCAAGGCCCGCGGCCACAGCCACCTGCGCGTCGACGGCGAGTTCCTGCCGGTGGACCCGTGGCCCCGCCTGGACCGCTTCAAGGAGCACACGCTGGAGCTGCCGGTCGGCGACCTCGTCATCCGCCCCGACAACGAGGCCGAGCTGCGCGCGCTGCTGGCCCAGGCGCTGGAAATCGGCAAGGGCGTGCTGCACCTGCTGCATCCGCTCGACGGCCTGGCCGGCACCATGGCCGCGGGCGGCAGCACCGCGCGCATCGGCCAGGTGACGGTGTTCTCGACCAGGCGCGCCTGCCCCGTCTGCGGCACGAGCTATCCCGAGCTCGACCCGCGCATGTTCAGCTACAACAGCAAGCACGGCTGGTGCACCAGCTGCGTGGGCACCGGCCTCACGCTCACGCGCGAGCAGCGCCAGGCCTTCGACGACAGCAAGCGCGACGACGACAACAAGGGCCGCGAGCAGAGCTTCCCGAGCGAGGAGCCCGAGGTCGAAGGCGTGGCCGGCGAGCCCTGCCCGGATTGCGGCGGAGCGCGACTCAACCCGATCTCCCGCGCCGTGACCTTCGCCCAGAAGGGCATCCACGAGGTCGCGCAATGGTCGGTGAGGGACACGCGGGGCTGGATAGAGTCGCTGCGGCTCGTCGGCCGTGAAGCAGGCATTGCGCGTGACGTGATCACCGAGATCCGCAGCCGGCTGGAGTTCCTGGAGGAAGTGGGCCTCGGCTACCTCACGCTCGACCGCGCGGCGCCCACGCTCTCGGGCGGCGAGGCCCAGCGCATCCGCCTGGCCGCGCAGCTGGGCAGCAACCTGCAGGGGGTCTGCTACGTGCTCGATGAGCCGACCATCGGCCTGCACCCGCGCGACAACGGCATCCTGCTCGACGCCCTGCACAAGCTCGGCGGCAAGGGCAACACGCTGGTGGTCGTCGAGCATGACGAGGACACCATCCGCCGGGCCGACCACATCATCGACATAGGCCCCGGGGCGGGCAAGCGTGGCGGCCGGCTGATCGCCGAAGGCACGGCGAAGGACCTGGCCGCGCATCCCGATTCACTCACCGGCCGTTTCCTCGCACGTCCGCTCAAGCACCCGCTTCACGAGCGGCGCGCGGTGACCTCGACCACGCCAAGGCTGGAGCTGCGCGGCGCCAACCTGCACAACCTGCAAGGCGTGGACATCGACATCCCGCTGCAGCGCCTGGTGGCGGTGACGGGCGTCTCCGGCTCCGGCAAGTCGACCCTGGCGCGGGACGTGCTGCTGGAGAACGTGGCCGCGCTCGTCGCGGGCAAGGGCCGCGGCGCGCAGCGCAACGTCATCCTCAGCGGCTGCTCCTCGCTCGAAGGCTGGGGCACGGTGGACCGGGTGCTGGAGGTCGACCAGACGCCCATCGGCAAGACCCCGCGCTCGTGCCCCGCCACCTACATCGGCTTCTGGGACCAGATCCGCAAGCTCTTCACCGAGACGCTGGAGGCCAAGGCCCGCGGCTACGCCGCCGCGCGCTTCAGCTTCAACACCGGCCAGGGTCGCTGCCCCGCGTGCGAGGGGCAGGGCATGCGGACCATCGAGATGAGCTTCCTGCCCGACGTGAAGGTGCCCTGCGACGTCTGCCACGGCCAGCGCTTCAACGCCGAGACGCTGGCGGTGAGCTGGCGCGGCAAGAGCATCGGCGACGTGCTCGCGATGGAGGTCGACGAGGCGGTGGAGTTCTTCGCCAGCATGCCGTCCATCGCGCATCCGCTGCAGCTGCTCAAGGACGTCGGCCTCGGCTACCTCACGCTCGGCCAGCCTTCGCCGACGCTGTCTGGCGGCGAGGCGCAGCGCATCAAGCTGGTCACCGAGCTGAGCAAGGTGCGGGATGACGTGACGCGCCGCGGCCAGAAGCCACCGCACACCTTGTACGTGCTCGACGAGCCGACGGTGGGCCTGCACATGGCCGACGTCGAGAAGCTGATCCACGTGCTGCACCGCCTCGTCGCGGGCGGCCACAGCGTGGTGGTGATCGAGCACGACCTCGACGTGATCGCCGAGGCCGACTGGATCGTCGACCTGGGGCCGGAAGGAGGCGCGGCCGGCGGCCGCGTCGTCTGCGCCGGCACGCCGGAGCAGGTGGTGCAGGCCGGCACGCACACCGGCGAGGCGTTGAGGCCGGTGCTGGCGCGCGTCTAGGCGAAGTCTAGGCGGCGACTTCGGTGGCCGGGCCTGCCGCCGGGGCGCGCTGTGCCAGCCGCCGCACGAAGGTCCGGCGCACGCGTTCGGACTTCAGGAAGTAGGCCGACCAGATCGCCGCCGAGAGGATCGAGCGAAAGCCCTCGCCCCAGTCGCTCGGCTTCAACCTCGCCGCCGCCGAAGGGATCGCCAGCGTGAGCGCGAGGTCCAGCGAGACGATCAGCGCCGCGCCCGCGACGAAGGCGATGAAGACCTTCGGCAGGCTGCTGCGCCGCTGGAAGAACAGCCAGGTGGTCAGGCAGGCCAGCACGACCAGGCCGACGTTGCCCACCAGCTCGAAGAGCATCAGCGGCAGCCACAGCGGGTGGTAGCTCGCACTGCCGGCAGACGTCAGCGCCTCCCAGGTCTCGGGCGTGAAGGCGGGCCACAGGCCCACCGACTGGGTCATCAGGCGCAGGATGGACACCGGCAGCCCGATCGCGGGCAGCAGCAGCCACCCGCCGATGCCGCGCGGGCCGGACGAGAAGGGCTCGTCGGCCGCCGGCGCGCGCGGTGCCGGATCCCAACGCGCGAGACGCCGGGCCAGCGAGAACCACCCGATCACCGCCAGCGTGGCCGCGACGGCGGGCAGCCAGTGCGGGCCGCTGCCGGCCCCGTGCGCGGCCCTCGGCGAGTCGTCGTTCTGGAACACCACGTAGCCCGCCGACTGGCGCGCCTTCTCCAGCTTGGCCGCATAGGCCGCGACGCGCTCCGGCACCACGTGGTCGGCCAGCGATTCGTAGTGGTCGGTCAGCGTCAGCGTTCCCGTCCCGGGGTTCCATTGCTGGTGTCGCTCGAAGCGGAAGGCCGCGTCCTGAACCGTGGTGGTCTCGGGCTCTATGGTCCAGCCGCTGGGCAGCTTCACCTCGGTCACCTGCGTGAGGTCGACCGGGTAGGCCAGGGCGAGCGGCGCGTTGCGCACCAGGCTGCGCGGCTGGCGCAGGTACTCGCCGATGTCGGGCACCTCGATGTTGCCCTCGTGGCGGTGGCGGTCGTCGGAGCGCTGCCAGAACTCCTTGAGGACGTAGCGTTCCTTCACCGACACCTCGTTGGCCGTGGCGTCGTCCAGGACGGTGTACGGCGCGGTGGACTCCATCGCGCCGAAGTAGGTGGTGTAGAAGTTGAGGTACTGCTTCTGCAGCTTCTCGCGGCTTTCCTCGTCCAGCGTGGCGCGCAGCGAATCGGCCGAGGCGCCGCGGGCGGTGGTGGTGACGACGTAGCTCGCGGGCTTGCCCACGCCGTCGCTCGCGTCGAGCGTGGCGTGGATCTCGCGGCGCTGGGCGCGCGCCGTGGGGCCGGCCATGGGCACGAGGTCGCGGCTGTCCTCGGCCACGACCAGCGCCCGGCCGTAGTCGGCCTGCACCAGTCGATCGAGGTCGCCCTTCTGCGGTGCGCGCGTCGGGTCGAGCCAATAGGTCCGGGGCCCGATGCGGGCCCGCACCAGCACGTGGTTGAACGAACCGGGCGAGGGTTGGTGATGCTCGATCGCCTGGCGCGCACCGGTGCTGACCAGCGCCGGCCGGGCCTCGATGCCGAGGCCGCGCAGCAGCGCGACCGTCAGCAGCGTCTTGTCCTTGCAATCGCCGTAGCGGCGGCCGAGCACGGTCTCGGGCGGGTTGGGCGCGTGCGAGCCGGGCCCGACTTCGATCCCGAGGTAGCGCACCTGGCTCTGGACGTAGGCGAGGGCCGCCAGCAGACGGGCCTGCGGCGTGGCGTGGGCCGAGGCGATCTGCGACACGGCCGCCTGGACCTTCGGCCCGGGATCGGGGGGCAGCCGGTACAGCGGCAGCGCCCACGCGCTGACGGCGCCCCAGTCGGCGAACTCGCTCCACTGGACCGAGGGGTAGGGGTCGAACCAGGACGGCGCGTCGGACTCGGTGACCCGCGCCGGCACGTCGCGCAGGTCCCAGGTGTAGAGCGTGTGCTCGCCGGCGGACGAGGTCTGCGCCTCGGTCGCGCCGTTGTGCCGCTTCCAGTGGACCGCCCGCGACGAAGGCCACCACAGCCGGGCCCGCAGCCGCGCCACCGGCACGCTGTACTGCAGCTCGAAGCCGCCGAAGAGCCGGTTGCCGAACACCGGGTTGGTGCCGCGCACGCTGTAGGCGTACTCCACCACGTCGCCGACGCGGATGTCTTCGAGGAAGACGTGGACCGTGCGCGTGCCGTCGTAGATGAGCGATTCGAGCCCGGACTCGCGCTGCAGGACCTTGATCTGCGCGGTCGGCAGCTTGGCGATCCGCTGGCCGCCGCGGCGCACGTCGATCGAGTGCAGCGTCAGCTTCTGGTACGAGGGATCGAAGGGGATCTCGATGTTGGCCACGTCGTCGAGGCCGCGCTCGTTCAGCACCTTCGAAGCCAGGTGACGAAAGCGGGTCTTGTCGTTCGAATCGACGCGCACCTGCTCGTCCAGCAGCAGGTACTGCACGCCTTCGGAGACCTGCTCGGGCGGCGCCTTCGGGGCCGAGTCCGGCGCGACCAGCTCGACCCAGGCGGGCTCCGGCCCGATCGCCGGGCGCGGCGTCTCGGCCGCGGTGGCCGCGTCCGGCGAGAGGCACGCCACGGCGATCAGCGCCGCGCTCCACCACGCCACCAGCGCGCCGGCCAGCGGCGCTCGACATCCTGATTCCACTTCGACTCCCTCCGCGGCCGGCCGCTTGTTCACGGCTTCGGCGTCCTGCCCTTCGATTCTGCGGTGGACACCCTCTCGCGTGACTGTCCGGGGGACTGGTCGTCTCCATCAAACGTGCATTTCCGCGCGATGGCCGTCGATTCGAGGCACCGGCGCCCGCGCCCGGCATGCCAACATGCCCGCCGTTTCTTCAGCGGGGCTCGGGGATGGGGGCATGGATGCGTCGCGTGGCCGCAGTGGCGCTCGCGATGGCGCTGTCGGACGGCGTCCTGGCGCAGCTGGCGGAAAAGCCCTCGGCGTACTCAGCCCGGCGGCGCGGCCAGGCCATGGCGGCGGCCGACGACCGCCGCGCTGGCGCCTTCGTCGATCGCCTGGCAGACCGCGCGGCCTTCGATGCATTGGCCCGCGTCTACCAGCCCGGCACGCCTCGCGCGGTGCCGCACCTGTTGTTCGTGATCGACCGCTCGCAGGCCGACCGCCTCTACTTCGTCAACACCCGCCGCTATCCGCTGCACGAGGATTTCCTGCGCGGCCAGTTCCTCGTCGCCGGCCTCGATCACAAGACGCTGGCGGCCTACTACCGGCGGCCCGACCGGCGTTTCGTGCTCGGCACGCTGGGCTGGCGGCCCGAGGCCGGGCGCTGGCTGGTCGAGTTCTGGGAGGGCGACCAGCTCACGCCGGAGCTGCTGAAGCTCACGCTGTCGAAGGTCGCACAGAGCTTCTTCGCGCCCGTCGGCTTCAAGGCCAATGCCGCACAGCACGAGTCGGTGGCGAAGCAGGCGGGCATCGACGCCGTGACCGAGGCGCAGATCCTGGGCGACCGGGCCTTCATGGCGCTGAACGCCGGCAGCGCGACCGGCCGCCTGCGGCTGGTGGCCGACCTCGAGGCGGCCGCCAATGGCGAGGCGAGCGAGGACATCCTGCCCACCGACATCGTCGTGCTGCGCGAGGTGCCGCTGGCCATCGCCCCGGTGGCCGGCGTGCTCACCGAGCAGCCTTCGACCGCGCTCTCGCACGTCAACCTGCTGGTCAAGGGCTGGGGCGTGCCCAACGCCTACGTGAGGAACGCGTTCGACGAACTGAAGCCGCTGGACGGACAGTGGGTGGCGCTGAAGGTCGGCGATGCCGGCTACACCGTCGAGCCGGCCACGCCGGCCCAGGTCGCGGCGGCACGTGCGAAGCAGCAGCGCCCGGCATCGGCGGTCGCTGCCGTGCGGCCGCCGAACTGGTCGGTTCGCGCGCTGCTGCCGTTGGCGAAGCTGCAGGCGGCCCGTGCGGATGCCTGCGGGGCCAAGGCTGCGCGGCTCGGGCAGATCGAGGCGGCGCGCCGCGCGGGCCGGCTGTCCGGTGTCGCCCCGGTGCCGGACGGCTTCTGCATCCCGTATGCCGCCTACCGCCAGTTCATGCAGCGCGAGGAGGTGGCCCGCCGCGTCGAGGCGGCCTTCGCCACCGAGGGCTTCGAGCGCAGCCGCGCCGTGCGACGAAAGGCGCTGGAGGCCTTGCGGCGCGACCTGGTCGAGATGCCGCTGGACGAGGCCGTCGTCGCGCCCTGGCTGGCCGCCTGGAGAGGCCAGCTGGGTGCCGCGGGCGTGTTCGTCCGCAGTTCGTCCAACTCGGAGGACCTGCCGAACTTCAGCGGGGCAGGCCTGTACACGACCGTGCCCAACGTGAACCGCGAGGCCGACCTGGCACGGGCGGTGAAGACGGTCTGGGCCTCCGTGTTCAATGCCGAGGCGGTGGAGGCGAGGCGCCAGGCCGGATTCGCGCCCTCCCAGGTCGCGATGGCGGTGTTCGTCCAGCGTGCGGTGGATTCGGTCGCCGCCGGCGTGATGGTGACGCGGGATCCCTTCGATGCGACGCATCGCGGCGTGGTGTACGTGTCCGCCAAGCGCGGCATCGGCATCAAGGTGGTCGAAGGCCGGCGCGTGGCCGAGCAGTCGATGTTCGAGGCCCGCAGCGGCGCGGTGCGGCGGCTGTCGCGCTCGCAGGAGAGCGCCGAGCTCAAGCTCGATGCGGCCGGCGGCGTCACCGAACGGCCGCTCGATGCAGCCGCCGCGCGGGAGGTCCTCGGCGATCCGCAGGTCAGGGGCCTGGCGCGCGTCGGCCAGCAGCTCGCCCGGCTGCTGGGCCGCGCGCCGCAGGACATCGAATGGGCCATCGACCCGCAGGGCCGCATCGTGGTCCTGCAGGCGAGGCCGTTCATCGAACGCAAGGTGCTGTAGGGCTCAGTCGTCGACGGGCCGCTCCCTAGACGACTGATCCCCCTGGGGGACCGACGCCGAAGGCGGCGTAGGGGCCGACTCAGTTCGCCGCCAGCCCCACCGCGGTGGTCGGCAAGCCCTCGGTCACCGGCCGCTCGGCGAGGCTGCCGTCGGCCTTGATGACGAAGCTCGAGAGCGTGTAGGTGCGGCCATTGCGCACGTAGAGGTGGCGGCCGTCCGGCGAGGCGGCGACGTCGGCCGGCGACGAGCCCTCGCCGGTCATGCCGGCCACCGGCTCCGTCAGGGTGATGCTGCCGTCCGGCGCGACCCGGTAGCGGCTGACGCTGCTGCTGCCGGCATTGGTCACGTAGGCCCAGCGGCCGTTGGGCGAGACGGCGACCCAGCAGGCGGCGGTCTGGGTGTCGGGCACGGCGGCGCTCACGGTCATCGGCGTTTCCGGCGCACGGTTGTCGAAGCGGTAGGACGACACGGTGCTCAGGCCCGCGCCGCCGGCCTGGGCCTCGCTGACGACGAGGCGGTTGCGGCTGTTGAAGGCGAAGCCGAAGGGCGTGAGGCCAGGCGAGGCGGTGATGACCGGCGTGGCGCGCAGGCTGCCGTCGAGGTTCACGCGGTAGCTCGTCAGCTGCGCCGTGGCCTTCTCGGTGACGACGATCGCGTCGCCGTCGGTGGTGAAGCCCACCTGCGCCGGCGCGACGCCGCCGGCCGCCGAGAGGCCGCGCACGCTGCCCGCCACCGGGCTGAGCATGCCGTGGCGGTTGCGGAAGCCCGCGACGTTGCCGTCGCCGCCGTCGTTGAGCACGTAGACCAGGCCGGCATGCTCGGTCACGCTGATCGGGTGCAGGCCGCCGGAGTCGACGGTGGAGACCAGCCGCGGCTCGTCGCCGTCGAGCGCGAAGGTCGAGACGGTGTTGCTCTGTGCGTTGACGACGAAGACGTGGCGGCCGTCCTGGCTCAGCGTGACGGCGCCCTGCGAGCCCAGGCCGGCGCCGCTGCCCAGGCCGCCGGTGGCCACGTGCGCGGCCATCGAGAGGCCGCCTTCGGCCGTGCGGGCGAAGACGAGGAGCTCGTTGCCGGCGGCGTCGTTGCTGCTGGTGAAGACCATGCCGGAGCGCAGCCCGGCGTGCGCGAGCGAGGGCAGGGCGGCAGCGGACAGGGCGAGGGCCAGGCTGGCCAGGACGGGGCGGCGGCGGATCGGGTTCATGCTTTCTCCTGTGGGGTGGGGCAAGGTGCGGACTTCGAAGGCCCGCGCCAGTGGTCGCTGGCCGGCCCGCGCGGCTTACCGCCGCCATCCCCCACGATCGGATCGGCCGGCGCTGTAAGCCGCGGGCGCCCGGCCGCGACTCACGCGCGCAATCCCCTCCAGGCGCGGCCGATGTCCCCAGGCTGAGGGACCGGGGATTCGGTTCCTGGGCTGGCCCGCGCGGCCCCGTGCGCGCAAAGTCGTCGCCGTCTTCCGGAAAGGAGCCCGGCATGGCCATCGAACTCAGTCGTCTCGACGGCGGCACCGCGGTCGTGGAAGCCGACGCGCTGCAGGCCTTCAAGGCCGGCTTCAAGGGCCCGGTGCTCGCGCCCGACGACCCGGCCTACGACGAGACCCGCAAGGTCTGGAACGCGATGATCGACCGCCGCCCCGGCCTCATCGCCCGCTGCACCGGCACGGTCGACGTGGTGCAGGCCGTGCGCTTCGCGCGCGCCCACGGGCTGCTGCTGTCGGTGCGCGGCGGCGGCCACAACATCGCCGGGCTGGCGGTGTGCGATGGCGGCCTGATGATCGACCTGTCACCGATGCGCGGTGTCTTCGTCGACACCCGCCTGCGCAGCGCCCGCGCGCAGGCCGGCTGCACCCTGGCCGACCTGGACCGGGAGACCCAGGCCCACGGCCTGGCCGCGGTGATGGGCTTCGTCTCGGCCACCGGCATCGCGGGCCTGACGGTGGGCGGCGGCTTCGGCTACCTCACGCGCAAGCACGGCTGGACCTGCGACACGCTGCTGGGCCTGGAGGTCGTCACCGCCGAGGGCCGCATCGTGCGTGCCTCGGCAGAGGAGAACGCCGACCTGTTCTGGGCCCTGCGCGGCGGGAGCGGGAACTTCGGCATCGTCACCTCGTTCGAGTACCGGCTCTTCCCCTGCGGGCCGGAGATCTACGGCGGCGCCCTGGCCTGGCGTGGCGAGGATGCGCGGCAGGTGCTGGACGCCTACCGCGAGTTCAGCAGCGCGGCGCCGCGCGAGCTCACCAGCGTCGCGGTGCTGCGCAAGGCGCCGCCCGCGCCCTGGCTGCCCAAGGAAGTCCACGGCCAGCCCATCGCCGCGATCTTCATCTGCCATTCGGGCGACATCGCCGAGGGCGAGCGCCTGGTCAACCAGCTGCGCCGCGTCGGCCAGCCGGTGGCCGACATCGTCACCCGCCGGCCCTACACCCAGATGCAGAGCCTGCTGGACGCGACCCAGCCCAAGGGCCGCCGCTACTACTGGAAGTCGCACTACCTGCCGCGCGTCAGCCCCGAGCTGGCCAAGCTGGCGGTGGAGCACCTCGGCAGGCTGGCTTCGCCGCACTCGGCGATCCTGATGTTCCAGATCGGCGGCGCGCTCAACGAGCTGCCGGCGGACCATTCGCCGGCCGGCAACCGCGATGCGGCCTACGTGCTCAACATCGCGGGCTCGTGGGAGAAGCCGGAGGACGACGCCGCCAACATCGCTTGGGCCCGCGCCGCCTTCGAGGCCACGCGCGCCTGCTCGACCGGCGGCACCTACGTCAACTTCCTCACCGAAGACGAGGGTGCCGAACGCATCGAGGCCGCCTACGGGCCGGCGACGCTGCGGCGGCTGGCGGCGCTCAAGGCCCGCTTCGACCCCGAGGGCCTTTTCAACCACACCAAGCGCGTCAGCGGCTGAAGGAGCGCCTGGCCGGATCGGCCCGGCGCTGCCTCGCTCACTCGCCGCGCTGGCGCTTGTTGTCGCTCGCCCTCTCGCCCGCCTGCTCGGCGCGCTCGCGCTCGGCCTTGCGCGCGGCGCGTGCGGCCTGGCGCTCCTCGGGTGTCGCACCGGGCGCCGGCTCGCGGCGCGGCCGGTCGGCGGCCGGCTCCTGGGGCGAGCGCGAGGGCGGCGGTGCGGCTTCGCGCGCCGGCCTTGATTCGGCGTCGTTGGGCTCGCGTGGCGGCTTGCGTTGCGGGGCCGATGCGCGGGTCGATGGAGCGGAGGCCGTTGTGGCCACCATTGCCGCCGCCGCGTTTGATGCGGGACTTGCCGGGGATGAGGTCGATTTCGTCGTAGACGACGGTGATGTCGGCAGGAGTCATCTTGTAGAATTGCGCTGCGGATTCAACGCTTTCGCCGGACGAGTTCATCCAGGTCTGCGGCTTGAGGATCAGGACCTTCTCGCCG
>CAMLGG010000181.1 GCA_946479475.1 uncultured Ideonella sp.
GCGCGCATTTCCACCGTGCTCCCCGTCGCCGCGTGCGTGCCGGCGCCGGGCCAGTCGCCCTCGCCATACACCCCGCCGCGGAACTCGCCGCCGGCGCGGCCGCCGAACTGCGAGCCGCCGAAGCCCTGGTCGGGCCGGCCGGATCGCATGGGCGGCACGTCCACCCGGCCGGCGAAGGGGCTCACGTAGGCCGGATCGCCGCTGCCGAACACGCCGCGCTCGTCGGCGTTCGCGTCGCGGCCGGCATCCGAGGCGCCGTGCGCGGCGCCGGCCGCGCCGGCATAGGGGCCGCCGCCCGCGAAGCCGCGCTCGGCGCCGGCGCCATCGAATTGGTCCTCGTCGTGCGGATCGTGCTGCCGTGGCTGCATCCGGGTCTCCTTGATCGGGTCGGTCAGCATCGGCCGGCAAGGGCCGTACCCAGGCTGGCGGGGCGGTGCCGCAGCGGCATCCGGATTGCCGCGCAGCGCCGTGCGCGACGGACCGACGACATGAACGAAAGCACCGACCTCGCAGGCCTCGCGCTCATCGTCTCCGCGCACCTGGACGATGCCGTCTTCAGCTGCGGCGAGTGGATGGCCGCGCGGCCCGGCGCGCAGGTGGTGACGGTCTTCGCAGGCTCGCCCGCCGACACCACCGTGACCACGCAATGGGACGCGGCTTGCGGCTTCGTCAATGCACGACAGGCCCTGCAGATGCGCCGGCTCGAGGACAGGCAGGCGCTGGACGTCCTCGGCGCGCGGCCGCATTGGCTGGAGCACGCCGATGACCAGTACGGACAGGCCCGCGATGCGCAGCAGATAGCCGCCACGCTGGTGCCGGTGCTCGAGAGCGTCGCGCCTGCGCGGGTGCTGCTCCCGCTGGGCCTGTTCCACCGCGACCACCTGCTCGCGCACGAAGCCACGCTGCAGGCGCTGGCCGCCTGGGCCCGGCCCGTGCAGGTCTGGGCCTACGAGGACGTCCCCTATCGACGACGCGGCGGCTTGCTGCAAAACCGCCTGTGCGAATTGCGGCAAGCGGGCGTTGTCGCCACCCCCTTGCCCGACCTCGACCCGCCGCCCGGTGCACTGAAGGACCGGGCCGTCTCGGCCTACGTCAGCCAGTGGCGCGCGCTCGGCGACGAGGCTCGCCGGGACACGCGCCGACCCGAGCGCTTCTGGTCGATCGAACGGCCGTCGATGGAGCGCTGAAACGCCGATGACCGATCCGCAGCTCATCACCGTCGTCGTGCTGACCCACAACCGGGTTGGCGAACTGCTGCGGACGCTGGACCGGTTGCACGAACTGCCCGAGCCGCCGCCGGTCATCGTCGTCGACAACGCATCCACCGACGGCACGGCGGCCGAGGTGGGGCGTCGCTTCCCGCAGGTCCGCCTGGTCGCACGCCCGGCGAACGAAGGCGCTGCCGGCCGCAACGCGGGCGTCTCCCGCGTCCAGACGCCCTATGTGGCCTTCTGCGACGACGACACCTGGTGGGATCCGGGCTCGCTGGAGCGAGCCGTCACCATGATGGAGGCCTGCCCCCGGCTCGCGGCGCTTTCGGCCCGCGTGCTGGTCGGCACGTCCCGGCAGCTCGATCCGACCTGCGCACGGATGGCCGAGAGCCCGTTGCCTGCAGAGGCGCTGCCCGGTCCCGCGCTGGTGGGCTTCATGGCCGGCGCGTCGGTATTGCGCACCCGGGCCTATCGCGAGGTGGGCGGCTACGAGCCGCGGCTGTTCATCGGTGCGGAGGAGTCGCTCATGAGCCTCGACCTGCTCTCGCGCGGCTGGCGAATCGCGTATGCCCCTCAGCTCGTCTGCCACCACCACCCCTCGCCTGCCCGCAATGCGTCGCGCCGGCGCTGGCTGCTCGCCCGCAACCGCCTCTGGGTGGCCTGGCTGCGCCTGCCGGCGAGGCTGGCGTGGCAGGAGACCCGCATGGCGCTGCGGGAGGCCCTGCGGGATGGCGCCGCCTGGGGGGCGCTGTCGGCGGCGATCGCGGGCCTGCCGTGGGTCGTGCGCTGCCGCGGCGTCGTCCCGAGGGAGGTCAGCACGGCCTGGATGCAGGTGCGGGCCGCGCGCCGGGCGTGACTCGTGCAGCGCAGCGGAACGCGGCTTGCCGACGGCGTGACAGCCACTGGAGTACCGCATGACCTCGTCCGATCCCGAGCATTCGCTGGCGGTCTGCCTCGCCGATTCGCTGCGCCTGCGTTGCTTCGCGCTCGAGGAGACGCTGCGGCAGAGCGGCGGCCCCGACCTGATGCTGGCACTGCTGAAGGACATCCGCCGCCTGTCGACCGAGCTGAGGACGGCGATCGACGCCGAGGATGCGCTCGACCGCATCCGCCACGACGTCGCCTGAGCGCGCTCGTCGTTCAACGAGGGCGGCGCAGGTCCGTCGCGCCCGGGAAGCCGGTCGCCAGCAGGACGCCGGCCACCAGGCCGACGACCGCACCCGCCAGGCTGCCCAAGGGCCCCGCGGCCAGCCCGATCAAGCCGCCGATCGCCAGCCCGGCGATGGCACCGACGACGGCGCCCAGCGGGTGCTCTGCCAGTGCGTGCCCGAGCGTGTTTCCGCGCATCGCGGGCTTGGCTGCGGGATCGACCGATGGGCCGGCGCGTGCGCCGGGCTCACGCCCTGGAAGATCAGGCCTGTCATCGCTCATGGCTTCACCTCGCTGTGCTCGCCCTTTTGCCGGGCAAGCTGCATTCCGCGCCAGGCCTGTGCCGACCCTGCGGCCGGATGCAGGAGGTGTCCATCGTGTCCGCCCGTACCCGGCTTTTCGGCAAGCGATGCATGAAAAAAGGCCCTTCGCCGTTGCCGGCTCCGGGCCTTCGGGTGCGAGCCGTTCAGGCTCAGCGTTGGCCGCCGCGGTTCGCGTCGGAGGTACGCGAGCCTTGCTGTTCGCGACCGGCTTCGCTGCTGCGTGAGCCTTCCTGTTCGCGACCGGCTTCGTTGCTGCGCGAGCCCTGCTGTTCGCGGCTGCCCTTCTGCTGCTGCTGGTCCTGGCCGCGGTTCATGTCGCTGCCGCCTTGCTGGCCGCTGCGATTGCCTTGCTGTTGCTGCTGCTGGTCGCGTTGCTGATCACGGTTCTGCTGCTGGGGCATGCTGGGACTCCTGTTGCAAATCGGCCGATTGCCGCATCCGGGAGGTGGCAAACACGATACCCGCCCGCGTATCTCGTCGACCCCTTGCCCGAGGCATGCGGCTTGCCGGATACGGGCCTGCCAACCCTTACTGGACTTGACAGGAGATCCCCATGCCCGCGACCGAGAAGACCGATGCCATCAAGCTGCTGACCGAGGACCACAAGGAGGTCAAGAAGCTCTTCGACGAGTACAAGAAGCTGTGCGACAACGAGGCTTCGCCGGACGAACGCCAGGCGTTGGCCGGGCAGATCTGCAGCATGCTGACCGTGCACACCACGATCGAGGAGGAGCTGTTCTACCCCCTGGCGCGCGAGGCGCTGGGCGAGGAGGCCGACCTGATCGACGAGGCCACGGTGGAGCACGCCAGCGCCAAGGACCTGATCGCGCAGATCGAGTCCTCGTCGCCCGACGAGCCGCTTTACGACGCGAAGGTCACGGTGCTGGGCGAGTACATCCAGCACCACGTGAAGGAGGAGGAAGACGAAATCTTCCCGAAGATCAGGAAGACCGAGCTGGATCTGGCGGTTCTGGGCAGCGAAATGGCCGAGCGCAAGCAGGCCCTGAGTTCCGCCGTGGCCTCCTGACGCACGCGCCCGCTCGGCGCCACCCGCAGGGCGGCCCATGGCCTGCGACTTCGGCGAACTGCTCCAGCAGGTGGCACGTGGACTGGAGCGCCGCGCCCATCAGCGCGCGATCCACTTCGCCTTCGACAGCCGGGGCCCCGGGCTGCTGCTGGACAGCGACGGCATCCGTCTCGGCTGCGGCCTGCACCGCCTCAGCCTGGGCGTGCAGGAGTTGATCCGTCACGGTGCCATGATGCTGGACGGCCGCGTGCGCCGCTCGCGCAGCGGCCAGGCCATGGTGACCGTGCGCCTGTGGGCCACCGGCGTGCTCGACGGCGACACGGCCACCGAAGCGGTGCTGCGCAGGCTCGCGCTGCACGATTGCGCCGACACGGCCCCGGGCGAGCTGCACCCGCAGCCGCGCCTGAGACGACTCGAGGGCGAGTGCCCCTGCACGGGGGCGCACATCCGCCTGGCGCGTTCTCCCGCACAGGGGGTGGTTGCGGTCTCCGAAGGCCGCTTCGAGGTCGACGAGCATGGGCCGGCCGGCAGCGCCGACGAGCCTCAGGCGGCCGAGGCGCCAGCCTGGGTGATCGCCGCCGACGCTGTCTCGGGCGACTCCCTGGCGCAGCGCCTGAAGAGGCTCGGCTGGGCTCCCAGGCGCTTCGAGCGTGCGGCCGATGCGATCCGGCGCCTGCGCGTGCCGCGGCCGGGCGGTCGCGGCGAGGCGCCGGTGCTGGTGCTGCTGCTCGATGGCGACGGCGACAGCGAGACGCAGCAGGCCGCGCGGCGCCTGGGCGAACTGCTTCCACCCGAGGTACGCAAGGTGCTTGCCGTGGTGCTGGGCTCCGCGGCTCTCGCCGGCGGGCCGCGCAGCGACGGTTTCGAGGTGATCCCCTTGCCGCTGGGCGCGACGCTCCTGCGCCGCCTCACCGCCGACGCTGTCCAGTCGCCCTTGCCGCTTCCGCACCCCTCCAGCCATCGGCCGCTGCTGGTGGTCGACGACGAGCCGATCAATCGCTCGGTGGCGGTGCAGACTCTCCATCGGATGGGGGAGATCGCCGAGGAGGCCGGCGACGGCCTGGAGGCGATCGCCCGATGCCGCGTGACCCATCCCTCGCTCGTGCTGATGGACGTGGACATGCCGCACCTGGACGGCATGGGAGCCACCCGGGCCCTGCGCGAACTTCAGGCCCGCGGCGAGGTTTCACCCTGCCCCATCGTGGCGGCGACGGCCTCGCTCGATCCATCGCGGCTGGGCGCGTGCATCGAGGCCGGCATGGACCAGGCCATGCTCAAGCCGCTGACGCCCGCCATGCTGCGCGAGACGATGGATCGGTGGCTGTGCTGAGGGCCGGGGCGGGCCAGGCGCGCCAGGTCCCGGGGCCCCGTTCCCTCAGCGCGACAAGCGCCCGATGAGCACGCCGAGAAGCAAGGCCCCGGCGATGTAGCTCAAGGGGTTCTCGCGGACCCGCACGCGGCAGGCGTCGGCGCACTCCTGCTCGAAGTCGGAGAAGCGCTGGGCCTGGGTGCGCAGCTTCTCGGCGGCCTGCTGGACCGACTCGGCCGCCGTGTCGACCGCCTCGTGCGCGCCGCTGACCACGCGTTCGAACCGGCGCTCCATCGCGGCCGGGTCCATGCCGCCGCCGGCGGCACTGTCGTTGGTCTTGCCGGCGGGCGGGATCGCCGGGTTCTCGGGCAGGGGCATTTCACTGGCCATGGTGCGCGCTCCTCATCGAAGGCAGGGAAGGTGGATCCTCCGGATGGCAAGCCGCGTTCCGACGCTCTGCCCCCGCTCACGCCTGCTCACGCTTTCCTCAGGGGGTCGGAGCCGCCCGGGCTGAGCACCACCTTGCGGCAATCCTCCAGCTTGTTGGCGAACAGCTCGTAGCCCTGTGCCGCCTCCTCCAGCGGCAACTGGTGGCTGATGATCTGCTCGGGCTTGAGCTCGCCCCGGCCGATGCGCTCGAGCAGTTCGGGCATGTGCTGCTGCACGTGCGTCTGCCCCATTCGGAAGCTCAATCCCTTCTCGAAGGCATCGCCGAAGAGAAAGCCGTGGATGAAGCCGGCGTAGACGCCCGGCACGCTGACGATGCCGCCGCGGCGCGTCGCCGCCATGGCCTGGCGCAGGGCGCTGCCGCTGGAGCCCTCGACCTTGAGCGCGGTCATCACGGTCTCCAGCCGGCTGCCCTTGGCCTCGAAGCCCACCGCGTCGATGGCTGCGTCCACGCCGCGGAACTGCGTCTGCTCGATGATGTGCTGGGCGGGATCGTCGACGCGGCCGAAGTTCACCAGCTCGACATCCCAGGTGGCCTTGGCGAAGGCGAGGCGGTAGTCGTGGTGATCGACCATGAAGATCCGCTCGACGCCCAGCATGCGCGCGCAGGCCGCGGCCATCATGCCCACCGGGCCGGCGCCGAAGATCGCCAGCGTGCGCCCCGGGCCGGCCTCGGCGTTGACCACCGCCTGGTAGCCGGTGGGCAGGATGTCGGAGAGGAACAGGACCTGCGCATCCGAAAGCGCGCCGGGCACCGGCAGCGGGCCGGTGTTGGCCATGGGCACCCGCACGTACTCGGCCTGGCCACCGGGCAGGCCGCCGTAGAGGTGGGTGTAGCCGAACATGGCGGCGCCGGGCCGCAGGTCCTTCCGGTTCAGGATGGCGCCGCGGCCGTCGTTGGTGGTCTCGCAGGCGGCGAAAAGCCTGCGCTGGCAGAAATAGCACTCGCCGCAGGCGACGACGAAGGGCACCACCACCCGGTCGCCGCGCTTGACGCGTGTCACCGCCGCGCCGGTTTCTTCCACGATGCCCATGAACTCGTGGCCGAGGATGTCGCCCTCCTTCAGGCCCGGCACCTTGCCGCGGTACAGGTGCAGGTCGGATCCGCAGATCGCGGTGGCGGTGACCCGCAGGATGATGTCCTGCGGATCCTGGACGACGGGGTCGGGCACGGTCTCGACGCGGACGTCGCGGGTGCCGTGGTAGGTGAGAGCTCGCATGGACTTGCCTTTCGCAACCTTTCCCTGCGACTGGCAACCGCGGTGCCGGAACGGTGAGCGGCGAGCCCGTCGTCACTCATGCTGGAGCCTGCCTCTCGGAGGCAGGCTGGTGGGAGCCCACTGCATGCTGGAGCCCCGCTCTCGGAGGGGGCCCGGGGGAGCTCGGTTCACCGCCACCGGCGGTAGCCGGCGACTGCCGGCTACCTCCGCCGGCGCCGCTCGACGGACTCGATGTGCAGCATCTGCCGGTACTTGGTCACCGTCCGCCGCGCCACCATCAGCCCCTGGCCGACCAGCTGGCGCCGGATCTCGGCGTCCGAAAGCGGATGGGCCGGGTTCTCGGCCTCGATGATGTCCTTGATGAGGCCGCGGATGGCCGTGCCGGAACAGGCGCTGCCGTTGGACGACACGATGGCCCGCGAGAAGAAGTACTTCAGCTCGAACACGCCGATCGGCGTGGCCATGTACTTGTTGTTCGTCACCCGCGACACGGTCGACTCGTGGATGCCGCACTCCTCGGCGATCTCGCGCAGCAGCAAGGGCTTCATCGCCATCGGGCCGTAGTCGAGGAAGTGGCGCTGGCGGCGCACGATGGCCCCGGCCACGTCGAGGATGGTCGAGAAGCGCTGCTCGACGTTGCGCAGGGTCCAGCGGGCGTCCTCCAGGTGGCCGGCCATCTCGGCGTTCTCCGCCTTGCGGTGGCGCTGGAACAGCTCGGCATAGACCCGGTTCAGCCGGATGCGCGGCACCACTGCCGGATTGAGCAGCACCGTCCACTGGTTGCGGCGCTTCTTCACCACCACGTCGGGGATGACGTAGGTGATGTTCGCCGGGCCGAAGCGCCAGCCGGGCCGCGGGTCCAGCCGGCGGATGCGGTCGCACACCTCCTTGACGCGGCTGTGGTCGCGCCGAGGCTCGAGGCCAGCGCGTTGACGTCCCGGGCGGCGAGCGCAGGCAGGTGCTCGTCGACGATGGTCCGTGCCATGCCGCGCAACTCGGGGCAGTCTATCGAGGCGAGCTGCAGCCGCAGGCACTCCCCCACGCTGCGCGCGCCGACGCCAGCCGGGTCCAGCGACCGCACGCGTCTCAGCGCGATCTGCATCTCCTCGATCGTCGCGGGCGGGTCGATCGGGGCGATGGCGATCAGTTCCTCCAGCGGCGTGCGCAGGTACCCGTCGTCGTCGAGCGACTCGACGACGGTGCGCGCCAGCATCAGGTCGCGCGGCATCAGCGGCAAGACGTTGAGCTGGCCGTGCAGGTGCATCGCGAGCGTCGTCTCGACGGCCATCATGTCCATGGCCGTGAGGTCGCCGTCCTCGGCCCGGCGTGTCAGGCCGGTGCGATCGGCCTGCCAGAGCGCGCGGTCGTCGCCGTCCATCGGTTCCATCGAGACATCGGCGTTGCCGCCATCGAGGTCCGGCTCGGCCAGGCCCGTTTCCGGGCCCAGCGGACTGCCGGGTTCGGCGGACGGCTCCTCGTCCTCCAGGAACGGGTTCTCGCCGAGCTTGCTTCGCACGATGGCGGCAAAGTCCAGCGACGACATCTGAAGGAGCTTCACCGCGTGTTGCAGACGCGGAGACAGCGTCTGCACCTGCCGGTGCTCCGCCCGCAGTTCGATGGATCCCACGTTCTCGCCTCCTCTACCGGTCGTGGCCGCCCGCGGCACCACTGGCCACGGGAAGCACACGCTCAGGCAAGGCCTGTGCCGGGCGCTGCCGGCACGGGGCATGGTTCGAAAAAGGCCGGACTGGCGCACACTTGGCGCCACGCACGGCGTTCCTTCGGCGCCCGGAACGCACGGAAGCTCCGCCCGGGCACCGAATTTGCCGTAATCCGTGCGCGGCCGGTTGAACTTTTCACCCGTGCGCCCTCGAGGCGCTTACGCCGACGGCACGGCACTTGCCGTGCCTGCCAGCAGAAGGTCCGCGAGGCGGCCCGAGGAGACCCACCATGCCCGATCCCGCCAAGAGCACACGCGTGACGCGTGCGGCCACCGCCGCGCGCAGCCAGATCATCGACCAGCTGAAGGAAGACCACCGGCGCATCAAGCGCGCGTACCGCGAGTTCCTGCGCCTGGACGCCGACCGCAACGGCGACCAGTGCGAATCCATCGTCCGCCGCACCCTTTCGCTGCTGCGCGTGCACAGCGTGCTCGAGGAGGAGCTGATCTATCCGGTGATGCGCCCGATCGTCAGCGAGGCGGAAGCGGTCGACGAGGCCGAGGTCGAGCACGAGATCGTCCGCTATCTCGGCGAGCAGCTCGAATCGGCCAGCGCGGTGGACGACAAGTTCTCCGCCCGGTTCGCGGTGCTGTGCGAGTACGTGCTGCATCACGTGAAGGAAGAGGAAGGCGAACTCTTCCCGCAGCTCAAGCGCGCCAAGCTCGACTGGGAAGGCCTGTGCAACGAGTTCACCGAAAGGCGTGAAGCGCTGCTGACCGAGGAGGGCGCCCACGACACCCTCACCGGCATGAACAGCATCCTGCCCACCGACGAGACCGGCGTGCTGATGACCGGCCACGAGGTCGGCCGCTACCCCCAGCGCGAAGCCGGCTCGATCACGAGCCGGAAGATTTAGGCCCCCACGGCCCCCTGCCAGGGGCCTGCCCCCCATGGGGGCTCGCGCAGCGGACCGGCAGAGCCGGATCCGCGCACGCCCTGGTATGGGTCGCAGGTGGTGGCGGATTCAAGGGGCAGAAGTGAATCCACCGGGTCCGCCGTTTGCTGGTTAGAGGTCCCGATACTTCACGGAGCTTTCCATGAACAAGCATTCCCTGATCGTCGCGATGATGGTGGCCTGCGGCGTGGTGACCTTGTCCACCATGGCCGGCTGTGCAGTGACCAGCGGCCAGAGCAGCGTCGGCCAGTACGTCGACGACAAGACCATCACCGCACGCGTCAAGACCCGCATGGCTGCCGATCCCACGGTCAGCGCAATGCGCATCGACGTGACCACCCTGAACGGCACGGTCCAGCTCTCGGGCTTCGCGACCAGCCCGACCGAGAAGGCCAAGGCCGGCGAGATCGCCGCCGCGGTCCCGGACGTGAAGTCGGTCCGCAACGACATCGTGGTCAGGGCAGCGCAGTAACGCCGGTGTTTGACACACAGCGAAAAGGGCCGGTGCGCCGGCCCTTTCTGGCGCCTGCCGCCTCGATCAGCGGCATGACCCCTCAGAACTGGTACCTGTAGCCGAAGGTCGTGAGCTGGACGTCGTGCTTGCCGACGCCGGGGAAGCGAAGATCGTGGCGTTCCCACTCGACGACCAGCGCGGAGCTGCGGGCCAGCTCGTAGCTCATCCCCACGCCGTACGAAGCGCCCCAACCCTTGGCGCGCCCGGTGGGCACGCCGGAGACCGGATCGGCCGAGACCTCGGTGCGCCCGTAGGTCGCCCCGAGCTTGAAATGGGCGCTGAAGGCGCCGGCCGGCCAACGGCCCAGAAGGCTGAGGTTCAGGCCCTTCGCCGAGGTGGTCCCGCCGGCACGGTCGGCGTCGCCCAGGTGGAGGTAGCCGATCTCGGCGCCGAGGTAGCGGTTGAACAGCCCGCCCACGTGGGCGCGGCCGGCAAGGTCGGGGTTCTTGCAGCGATAGCCGCCGAAGCCGCAGCCGGTGGAGTAGCGGGCCTGGCCGAAGTCGATGCCGAGCCACGCCCGCTTGTCGGCCGGTGTCAGGAGGAAGCTGCCTTGCGGCGCGGGTGGCTCCTGTTCGGCCGCGGGGGAACCCGGGGCGGCCGGGGCCTGTGCCAGGGCAAGGGATTGAACGACAGCCGCCGAGAGCGCACAAACGGCACGGGCGGCCGGCCCCCGGCGACTGCTGCAGCGTCGAAGCGAATCCATGCCACATCCTTTCAACATGAAGCGCATCGCACATCTCCCGGCAATATGGTGGCAAACGCAATGCCCCCCGGCTGTCGGACGGTGCCGCGCGGGCGCACCCGACTCGTCCGCTCCTGCTGACGGACGGCTCCTCAAGGGAGGAGCGGATTAAAGTGCGCGTCCCGATGCCGATCTCCATCCGTTCCCGCCTGCTCCTGCTGGTGATGTCGGTGCTGCTGCCCGCGATGGCCGGCGCGCT
>CAMLGG010000182.1 GCA_946479475.1 uncultured Ideonella sp.
TGCCGGGCGGGAAGGCGCTGCAGCGACACGAGCGGCCGGCCGTTGCGCCGGTGAGGTGCTGTTGGCAGGCGCCCTGGCCGCCGCCACCGAGGCCTGCCGCTTGGCGGGACGCGGAGGCGGCGTCTTGCCGCGGGCCACCGGCGCCGGCACCCCCTGGATGGCCGCCGGAGGGGCAGCGACCCGGGCTGCCGGCGAACGAGCCGCCTGGCTGCTCGACGGGGTCGGCGCCGGCGGGTCGGGCAGCTGCGCGGAAGCCAGCGCCACGTGTGGTTCCGCGGCCGAAGGCGCAGACGGCATGGGCACTGGCGACGCAGCGGAAGGCACAGGAGGCGGCGCAACGGCCTTCGCTGTCAGCGGTGCCGCCCGCGCCGCGGATTCGAGGGCCCGCTCGGCTGTCCAGGGGCCTCGCCAGACCCACCAGCCGGCGGCCACCACCGAGGCCGCAGCCACTGCTCCCACGCTTGCGACCAGCCTGGGCGCGAGGCCACGGCTCGGCAGGTCGCGCCGTGGGGCCGGCATCAGGCGATCCTCCACCGCCGGCGCCCGGCGCAGGACGTCTTCGCCCAGGGGCGCCGCGATGCGCGTGATCGGCGTCGCCAGATCTTCGTCCGGCCTCCGCGCCGAAGCAGACAGCTGCCAGCCGCGCTCCAGCGAGGCGACCATCTGCGCATCGGCCAGCGGCCGGCTGGCCAGGGCGATCAGCTCGCCGTGCGGCCTCAGAAGGCCGGCCTGCGCGTCGTGCGCCTCGATCAGGCGCCTCACCAGGGCACGCGCCTCGGCCAGCCGCCAGGCCGTCCACGACGGATCGGGCACGGCCTCGGGGTCGGGCAGGAAGCGGCGCAGCATCGCGGCGAGGCTGAAGAAGTCGCATCGCCAATCCAGGCGCTGGGTGGGCTCCAGGTCACCCGCGGCGCCGGCCTCCAGCGCGTGCAGCAGGCGCGGCGACTGGTACTCGTAATCCGGCTGCCGCGCGATGGGCAAGGCCCGGGTCAGGCGCTCGCCTTCCACCAGCGAGAAGGCAAAGTCGATCAGCGCGATCTGCTCGAAGCGTGGCGAAAGCACTGCCGCCGGATCGTCGGGGTCGAAGCCGGTGGGCGCGAGCGGGATGCAGACGTTGTCGGCCTTGAGGTCCAGGTGAACCAGGCGCAGGCCGTGGATCGCATCCAGCGCGACCAGGCAATGCTTGGCCAGCGCCCACCAGTGGGCCGCGTCTTCGAACACGTGGCGATGCTCTGCGCCGTCCCGCCGCACCGGCAGCAGCGTCGCCCAATGGTCGACGGTGACGCCCGCGTCGTAGGTCTGGACCAGGGCCGGGCGGTCCGCAGCGCCGCGGTCGAACTGGACCACGTCGGGCACCGGCGCGATGCCGTGGCCGACCAGGCGCGCGAGGATCCGCCACTCGCGCTCGGTCCAATGGCGGAAGTCGCCGGCGGTCGTCGCGAGGAAGCGCTTGGTGTAGCGCCGCCGCTCGCCCGGCCCCGTCTCCTCGCGGAAGACCTCGACATGGTCGCCGGTGACCATGCGCAGCCGGCCGCGGCCCAGCACGCGGTCGATATCGCCCCGTGTCATGGCCTTTCTCCCCCCATCCACCGCGGCCAGCCTCGCTGCACCAGCAAGACCGTCGCGTCGTCGATGCTGCCCCGGCGCCTGGCCTCCGCGATCAGGGCCTCGCCACGCTGTGCCAGCGGCACGGGCTGGCGCAGCACGCGTGCCCAGTCGGCCGGCTCGAGGTGCTTGTGCACGCCATCGCTGCAAAGGGCGAGCAGGTCACCGCGTGCGAGGCCGTGCACGGCGACATTGGCAGCGGCGATGGCGCCGTTGCCCACCATGCGCGCCGGATCGTCGAGCGAACTTCCCGCCGGCGGCGCCTCGCCGAGATGGCGGAAGCTGTCGTCACGCGTCAGCAGCTGGATCGTCGTGTCTTCGCCGGCGGGCAACCGGTACGCGCGGCAATCGCCTACCCAGGCCACCAGCCAGCTGCGGCCCAGGCGGTCGACCGGCGCACACAGGGCCGCGGTGGCCGCGCCCGGCGCCTGCGTCACCTCGGCGATGCGTTGCGCGATCGCGCGATCGGCCTCGAGCATCGCCGCCCGAACCCGGGCCGCGTCGACGGGATGGCCCTCGAGCACGGCGTGCAGATGCGCCACCAGATGGCGGCTGGCGAGCTGCGCCAAGGCGCCGCCGCCCACGCCGTCGGCCACGATGAACAGGCACGCGGCGCTCGGCAAGGGGCTGTGGCAATCCTCGTTGTCGGCATGCTGGAGCCCGCAGGACGATGCTGCCGCCGCCTCGATGCGGCGCAACAGCGTGCGCTGCGTGGCCTGCTGCCCGATCACGGCCGGCGAATCGGGCGCCGAGGCGTTGCAGGGTTCGATGGGCGTGACCAGGCTGGCGGCCGGCGGGCGCTGTCTGTCCATGTCGAGGCCCTCAGCCCTGCCCGCCCCGTGCGAGGACCAGCGAGCAGGCGGGGCCTTCGTCGAGCGAGGCGCCGAGGACCATCACCTGGCCATCGCGCCAGTGCAAGTGGCTGCCTGGACCGTGGTGGACGCCCTCCAGCCACACCCCGTTGTCGCCGTGGATGCGCACCTCGGCGCCCGCTTCGTCGACCGAGACGATGTCCAGATGGTGGCCGGACACGGCGTCGTGCCCGCGGTCGACGACCAGCGCCTGGTTGCGCGAGCGGCCGACGCTCAGCGGCAGGCGCCCGGGAGTCAGGACGACGGTGTGCTCGCCGCCGCCCAGCCGGGCCTTGAGCTCCCAGCTGGCCGTCCTCTCACCGCGTGGAGGAGAGATCGCGGTCAGCGGCGTGCGAGGGACAGCCTGTGCAATGCCCGGAGCGATCGGGGTGGCGGGCGTGGCAGCCCGCGCTTGCGGCCGCAGGGCGAGCCAGGGGTAGTCCGCCGGCGCGCCTTCGGCCCGGGCCGACAGCACGATCCGCGCCCCGTCGGGCAGCGCCACCGGCTGGTTCGGACCAGGCACCGCATTGTCGGGCCGGCCCGCCGCGCCCTTCCCCGCGCCGGACGGCGGCTCGACCCGCAGGCCGTTCGTCGATCCCGCATCGCCTATCCACCAGCGCCCGCGCTCCAGCCACAGCTCGGCGTGGCGGCGGCTGGCATAGGTGCCGCACACCCGGATGTCGCAGCCTTCGCCCGAGCCCACGAGGTAGCGCCGGCCGGGCACCACCGACGGGAGCACGACCTGCCGCCGGCCTTCGCCGTCCTCCACGTCCAGCTCGACGCGCTGCCCGGCCATGGGCGTGGACGGCGTGCCGCCGAAGCCAGGCGCCGGCGGGGCCGACCGCGGGACGGCATCCAGCTCCGTCCAGCGGCCGACGATCTCGACGACGTAGGGCCTGGCGGCGGGCGGCGGTGCCACGCGCAGGGCCTCCAGCAGCTCGTGGTACTCGCCCTGATCGGCCCCGACGTCACGTGAGTCGGCATCGTGCAGGCCCGCGAACTGCGTGAGATCGATGGCTGCCGCGTTGGGCAGGGCGCCGATCACCTCGCGCGCGAAGTAGCGCTTGACCTGCTCGGGCTTGAACTCGCGCAGGAAGCCGGCCAGGCGCTGGCGCGCCCCCTCGTCCTGGCAGCGGACGCAGACCGATGTCAGGAGGAACCGGTCCCGGTCCGCGATGGCCAGGTGCAGCCGCACGTGGCTTGCCACGAAGTGCTCGAGCTCGTCGCGCACGGCGCCGATCAACGTGCCATAGGCGCCGAGGTGCTCGATGCCCGGCAGCGAGGCGGCCTCGCGATCGCTCGATCGCCCCGCCGGCTGCGCCGCCTGCGCCTCGCTGCCGGCCTCGTCGGCAGGGAGGTCGGCACGCCCGGCCAGGCCACCGATCCGGTGGACACGGCCGAGGACCCAGGACTTGATGGACATGATTCGTCTCGTCGAAAGTAGGGCTTCTTCAGGGGCGCCACGCGATCACCAGCGTGGCCAGGGGGCCGGGCTGGGTCAGGTGGCGGACGCGGGGCAATGCGGGCAGGCCGTAGCGGCCCAGCCGGGCGAGGAACTCGCTCCAGGCCGGCTGAAGCTTCTCGCCCTGCTGCACGCGGCGCTGCAGGGTGGGCAGCGACAGCTCGATCAGCAAGGCGATGCGCGACACGCCACCAACCATCACCAGGGCACGGCGCAGGGTGTCCTCGAGATCTGCCAGGCAGCGCTCGAAGGGGCCGTCGAAGGTCCAAACGAGCGGTTCGGGCAGGGCGGCGGAGTCGTCGGGTCGCTTCATGGCTTGGAGGCTGCGGGGATGAGCCCTCGCTGGCGGCCGAGGATCTGCAGCGCGATCTCGGCGGAGGGGTTGGGGCCGTGGTCGCCCACGCCGTGCACCTGAGCGCTGCTCTGCAGCCAGTTGCGCTCCGTCAGCACGGCGATCGCCTTGCTCCAGCGGCCGCCGGCGGCATCCGTGCGGTAGGCGGCCACGTACCACTTGTAGGGCCGCAGCGAGGTGCACGAGGGCACGTGCTGCCCAGGCTTGACCGCCTCGGCTCGGGTCGTGGGGGCGCAGTGGCGGGCGATCTCGTCGAGCGAGAAGCCGTCGTTGGGAAAGCTGGGCGTGCCCGTCTTGCCGGCGAGCCAGTCGATGGCCCGGCAACGTTCGGCGTCGAAAACCTGTTCGCAGGCCGTGCGCGCGGTGCCTGCGCGATGGCTGAAGGACAGGCCCGAGAGGATGACCTCGGCAGCCTCCTGGCTGATCCGCATCGGTTCGGCCGGAGGTTGGCTCCAGCGGGCCAGCGCGCGCTGCAGCGGCGTCGCCGCCCGGCCGTCCATGCCAGCCATCGAATCCACCAGGTGAGGCCGCGGAACGCTCGCCTGCCCATTGGCCGCCGCCGCCAGCGTGGCCATCATCCCGGCGACGCCGAGCGTGCTCGCCCTCGCATGGCCCTGGCCCCAGCCTTCGGCCACCACGTCGACCATCGCTCCGCCGCGGCACTTCTCCCAGTCGTCGTCCGAAAGGCGGCGGCCGTCCGGGCCCGACGCGCAGCGGGCCACGAGAGCCGGGCGGAGCTCGGAGGCCGGCATCAGGTGCATGGCGGCGCCGGACTTGCCCGACGCGGGCTCCGCCAGGAGGCGGCCGTAGGCGACGGGCAGCGTCAGGGCCGCGACCGCCTTGCCCGCATCGGGCGCGACTCCCGGCGAACGGCCGAACAGCAGGTCGCGCTTGCCGCAGCCGCCCGTGGCATCGGAACAGCCGTCGTTCCAGCCGAACTGGCTGGCCATCGCCTGCACCTGCCAGGGCCTGCGGCAATGGTCGAAGGCCTTGTCCTGGCAGAACATGCGGTCGAGGAAGCGCGCCGAGTCGGATCGCATGAGCTGCCCTCGCAGGCTCTCGCGCGCGGGCGTGTCGGTGCCACGGCGTGCCATGGCGGCGCGTTCGGCCGCCAGCCACCGGCCACCTACTTCGGGGTCCGAAAGAAAGGCGGCGGCCATGATGGGCTTGACCGTCGAGGCCGGCATCGCATCGTGGAAGACCGCGGGGTTCAGCAACGCATCGGGCCGGTACTGCACCGGGTATGGCAGACGGCGGTCGCAATCGGCCTCGCGGCCGGGGCCGTCGACCTCCTGCCTCGCACACGGCGACATCGCGCCCGCCAGCGCCTCGATGCGCCCGCTGGCGACGTCGATCACCGCCACGGCGGCCATGCGCACCATCGCGCCTTCGAGCAACTGGTGCCCGACAGGTGCGCCACGGTCCTCGGCCCGCGTCATGGCCATTGCCTCGCAGACCTCGTGGCGGCCGGTGTAGCAGGCCACCGTCTTCTGGGCCAGCGCCTGCAGCGAAGGGTCGATCGTGAGCTGAACCGAGCCGCCGACCTCCACCGGCGTTCCATCGAGCGCGACGTGGCGGATGGCGCCTGCGTCCGCTGCCAGCCGATACAGCGATCCGCCGGGCTGCCGCAGGCTGTCCAGCGGCTGCAGCAAGGCCGTGAGCGAAGGCGGGACCATCCAGCGCTTGTCATCGGCGGGGTCGGCCGGCCCGGGCTCTCCGGGAAGCGCTGCCGCCCCCGCCACGCCCGCCAGTTGCGGATCGCCGCAGAGCCGCCGCTGGGCGCTGCGCTCGTTCGCCAGGTAGTGCATGGGAGATGAGCCCTCGGCCTGGCCCACGTAGACGCAGCCGGCGACCCCGTTCCACGGGTTTCGCCTCGTCATCTGGTGCGCCTGGATCTCGACCTGCTGCTCGGGCCGCCAGCGCGCAAGCGTCGTGGCGCCCTCGGTGCCCCGCCAGGCCAGGTTCTCCAGCATGCGGGCGTTGTCGCGCAGCAGCACGGCGAGCGCCGAGGCCAGGTCGGCGCAGCCCATGCGGAAGCTCTGGTTCTGTGTCTCGGGCAGCTCGATGGGGCGCGCCAGGCCGCGATTGGCCGCGGCGAACCAGCGTGCCGCATCGAAGCCCACCGGACGGGTCACCCGCGCATTCGCGCGGGAACTGAAGCGCAGCAAGGCCGCATCGAAGGCAGCCAGCGAACGGGCCACCCGCTCGGCCGGGGTAGCGGTGGCAGCAGCGGCAGGGCTCGCGAGCAAGGGCAGCCAGTCTCCCGCCCTCCACGAGTTGCCGCCCCACTCTCGCCGGCAAGTGGGCAGGCCGGCGAGCACGGCCTCGGCGCTCGGCAACGCAGCCCCGGTGGCGGGACGCTCGACCACCGCCTCCTCGAAGGTCTTCAACGCCGCAATCAAGCGCACGCTGCGATAGCGGTCCGGCACTTCGGCGCCGCTCTCGGCGATGGCGGCCGGTCGCACCACGGCCACCAGCAACACCAGACCGAGCATCACCGGCAGGATGGCCAGGCTGGCCGCGATGGCAAAGCGCAGCAGCGAGATGTCGCGCCGCTCAGCCACGGCGCCCCCGCGGCGGCAGGTCGACGTTGATGCACAGGGCCAGGAAGGCCAGGTTGACCACGAGCGAGGTCATGCCGAAGCTCACGAACGGAAAGGTCACGCCGGTCAGGGGCAGAACGGCCAGGTTGCCCGCCACCGTCACGGCGAGCTGGCAGAAGGTCAGCGCCACCCAGGCCACGCCCATCCAGCTGAGCAGCGCCTGGTCGTCGTGCAGCACGCGCCCCGGGCCGGCGGACAGGTAGCCCGGCTCGCCGCGGGTCACGCGGCCGTGGTGGCGGATCAGGCGATGCAGCCACAAGGCGCAAGCCAGCGAAGCCGCCCACGCCGCGGCAGGGCCGAAGATGCCGTGGATCGCCGTGAAGGTGTAGTCGCTGTGGATCTGCGCCGGTACCCCGCTGCACGAGCCTACCGGCGCATAACCGCACCAAGGCACGTGGCCCAGGCCGAAGCCGCCGGGCGGCGTGGCGCGCTGGAACCAGGCCACCAGCGCGGCCTGGTCGTTCACCGAAGCGAAGGGGGCGGATAGGCTCTCCAGCCGCGTCGCAGTGACGCTGTCCACCGTTCCCAGCGCGAACAGCGCGGCGGTGACGCCGACGATCCATACGGCGAACAGTGCCACCGCAAGCAGCATCGCCCAGGCGCGCGCGCCGAAGCGCAGATGCCACCACAAGGCCACCGAGGCAGCGAAGAAGGCACCGGCGGCGTAGCCGGCGATGAGCAGGGGCCCCATGTCCCGGGTGACCACCATGACGGCGACCAGCACGCCGACGACGAACAGCAGCGGCCCCAGGTAGCGCCAGAAGGAAAGCCCCGCTGTCCCTGACCGGGCCAGGCGCTCGGCCAGCGGCGACGCCCGGAGGAAGAAGAACCAGGCCGCCCCCACGATCAGCCAGACGCGTCCGAGCTCGGAGGTCAGTTGCCGCATGCTCGACAGCGCCACGCCGAAAGCCAGGACGCCGGCAAGCGTCAGGAGGATCAATCCGGCGATCGCCGCGGGACGCCCCAGGCCCGCGGCCACGCCCCTTGCCGCCTCGCCGACGAGGGAAAGGCCAAAGCCCAGTGCACGCGAAATCGCCTGGCGCAGGAACAGCACCACCGAGAACACCAGCATGCCGAGCCAGAGGTGCCCCTGGTGGTACAGCGCCAGGTAGCGATTGCCCGGATGGCCGTTGGCCGACAGGTCCAGCAGCAGCAGTGCGCCCAGGCCTGTTGCCAAGGCGAGGCCGGGATAGCCCAGGCGTGAGCTCATCGATTGCGCCGGCCGGCCCTCGGCCCGCCGGGCCGGGTCGAGCAAGGCAACCACCCCCGCGACGGCCGCAGCGCCCAGAAGCCACCAGACGAACGGCGCCGGTGGATCCGACCAGGCCGTTCCGGCTCGCGCGGGCTCGAAGGCATGTGCGCCGGCCAAGGGCCAGGGGATACGCGCCAGCCAGGCCGCCAACGCCCAGAGGGCCAGCGCCAATCCGGTACCGATGGCCTTGTGCCACGGTCGGCGACTGGCCAGCAGCAGCAGGTAGCCCAGGCCCATCGCTGCGGCCCACTGCCAGCCCGCGGTGCGGTAGAGGTCACGGGTCGCCTCGTTCTTTCGCTCCGCCGCCGGCGTGACGGCTTGAGCCTCGTCTGCTGCGTTGACCACGGCAAAGCGCTGGTCACGCCCTTCGGCAAGCCGCGACACCTGGCCGAAGGCGGGCCAGAGGCAGCCGATGACCAGCAGCAGGCCCAGCAGTTCCATCAGCCCCGGCGCGTGGCGCAGGAGCCACCCGGGGCGCTGGCGGGGCGCGATGAGGCCGGCGCTGGCTTGCATGTCGAATGGAAGCGCCGGCGCAGGCGGCCGGCGAGGGTCGGGAACGGCCTTCCTAACGCGTGGGCCGATTTCCGGCCGACAGGAAGTGCACCGATCCGCGCGGGCTGTTTCGTTTGCTCACCAAGCTGCCGACGGTGGCCACCAACGAAAACGCCACCCGAAGGTGGCGTGTTTTCGTGGGCTTGGTGGGCGGTGCAGGGTTCGAACCTGCGACCCCTGCCGTGTGAAGGCAGTGCTCTACCGCTGAGCTAACCGCCCGGAATTCGTTGGGTCGAACCCGGGAAAGCCTTGGATTATGCCATAAGTTTTCGCCACTGGGTCTTGCCGCCGCTGGCTTTGTCGAGGTCGGCCAGCAGCGCCTCGTGGGCCAGCATTTCGTCCTCGGTGGCCACGATGATCGGCAGCACGAAGGCCGAGAGGTCGATCTGCTCGATCTGGATCGTCTGGCCGGGCGTCTCGTGGGTGTCGATCACCAAGGAGTCCTGGCCGCGGGTGAGGCGGATGTAGACCTCGGCCAGCAGTCCCGCATCCAGCAGCGCGCCGTGCAAGGTGCGGTTGGAGTTGTCGACCTCCAGCCGCTTGCACAGTGCATCGAGCGAGTTGCTCTTGCCGGGGAACATGTCGCGCGCCAGTGCCAGCGTGTCGCTGATGCCGCCCACGCATTCGGCGAAGAGGGGCCGGCCCAGGCGCCGCAACTCGGCGTTGAGGAAGCCGACGTCGAACGCCGCGTTGTGGATGACGATCTCGGCGCCGGAGAGGAACTCCATCAGTTCGTCGGCCACTGCGGCGAAGACCGGCTTGTCGGCCAGGAACTCGTCGGTCAACCCGTGCACCCGCACGGCGTCCTCGCTGTTCTTGCGCTCGGGGTTGAGATAGAAGTGCTTGTTGTTGCCGGTGAGCCGTCGGTTCACCATCTCGATGCAGCCGATCTCGATGACGCGGTCGCCGCTTTCGGGCGACAGACCGGTGGTCTCGGTGTCCAGGAAGATCTGCCTCATGCCATGGCCTTCTGTCCGGCCACCGGCTGGCGCGCACCCCAGGCCCACAGCAGCGCGCCGAACAGGATCATCGGCAGGCACAGCCACTGGCCCATGCTCATGTTGAGGGCCAGGAGGCCGAGGAAGCTGTCGGGCTCGCGGAAGTACTCCGCGATGAAGCGGAACATCCCGTAGCCGACGAGGAAGGCGCCCGAGACCTGGCCATTGCCGCGAGGCTTCTTCGCGTAGAACCACAGCAGGACGAACAGCAGGACCCCCTCGAGCAGGAACTGGTAGATCTGCGACGGGTGGCGGGGCATGTTCGAGCCGGACTGTGGAAACACCATGGCCCAGGGCAGGCCGGGATCGGCGAAACGCCCCCACAGCTCGCCGTTGATGAAGTTGCCCACGCGCCCGCTCGCCAACCCCAGCGGCACGCAGGGGGCGATCAGGTCGGTGACCTGCCAGAAGGGGCGCTTGCGCACCATGGCGAACACCGCCATCGCGACGACGACCCCGAGCAGGCCGCCGTGGAACGACATGCCGCCCTTCCAGACCGCCACCACCTCGGCCAGGTGGCTGGCGTAATAGCCCGGCTTGTAGAAAAGCACGTAACCCAGGCGCCCTCCGAGCACCACGCCGACGACACCGTAGAAGAGCATGTCCTCGACGTCTCGCCGCGTCCATCCGGCGCTGGCGAACCAGGGCAGCCTCACCCGGCGTCCGGCCAGGAAGAGGAACAGGCCGAACGCGACGAGGTAGGTCAGGCCATACCAGTGGATCTGCAGGGGCAGGCCGATGCGCGTCAGGTCCAGCGCGACGGGGTTGAATTGCGGGTGCGTGAGCATGGGGCGGCATGATAAGGCGCAGGCCGGGACGCCTTCCGGCGCCCGGCGCGGGGTCTATAGTTCCAGGGTTTGCCCGAACCTCACCGCAGCACCATGTCCGACCTCAATCGCCGCTCCAAGAACATCACCGAGGGCGTCGCCCGCGCCCCCAACCGCTCCATGTACTACGGCATGGGCTACCAGGAGGGCGACTTCG
>CAMLGG010000183.1 GCA_946479475.1 uncultured Ideonella sp.
CCATCGGCACGGTGCCGATCTACCAGGCGCTGGAGAAGGTGGGCGGCGTGGCCGAGGACCTGACCTGGGCGATCTTCCGCGACACGCTGGTCGAGCAGGCGGAGCAGGGGGTGGACTACTTCACCATCCATGCCGGCGTGCGCCTGCCCTTCATCCACCTCACGGCGGACCGGGTCACCGGCATCGTCTCGCGCGGCGGCTCCATCATGGCCAAGTGGTGCATCGCGCACCACCAGGAGAGCTTCCTCTACACGCACTTCGAAGAGATCTGCGAGATCATGAAGGCGTACGACGTGAGCTTCTCGCTGGGCGACGGCCTGCGCCCCGGCTGCGCTTCCGATGCCAACGACGAGGCCCAGTTCGCCGAGCTGCGCACGCTCGGCGAGCTGACGCAGGTGGCGTGGAAGCACGACGTGCAGACCATGATCGAAGGCCCGGGCCACGTGCCGATGCACATGATCCAGGCCAACATGGACGAGCAGCTCAAGCACTGCCACGAGGCGCCGTTCTACACCCTCGGCCCGCTGACCATCGACATCGCGCCCGGCTACGACCACATCGCCAGCGCGATCGGCGCCGCGATGATCGGCTGGATGGGCACGGCGATGCTGTGCTACGTGACGCCGAAGGAGCACCTGGGCCTGCCCGACCGGGACGACGTCAAGCAGGGGATCATCGCGTACAAGATCGCGGCCCATGCGGCCGATGTCGCCAAGGGCCATCCGGGCTCGCGTGCGCGCGATGACGCGCTGTCCAAGGCCCGCTTCGAGTTCCGCTGGACCGACCAGTTCAACCTCAGCCTGGACCCGGACACCGCGCGCGACTTCCACGACGAGACCCTGCCCAAGGACAGCAGCAAGGTCGCGCACTTCTGCTCGATGTGCGGGCCGAAGTTCTGCTCGATGAAGATCACGCAGGAGGTGCGTGATTACGCCGCCACGCTGGGGGTGGACGAGGCGGAGGCGCTGGGCCGCGGGATGGCGGCGAAATCCGGCGAGTTCCGCGCCGGCGGCGGCGAGATCTACATCCCCATCCAGAGCGCCGACAAGGCCTGAAGCCATGGCAGCGCTCGAGGTGGGCATCGCAGGCGCCGGCCTGCTCGGCAGGCTGATGGCCTGGCGACTCGCGCGGCGTGGCTGCCGCGTCTGCGTCTTCGATCCGGCGCCCGGGCCGGCGCCTGCGTTCGACGGGCGCGGGGCCGCGGCGTTCACGGCCGCGGGGCTGCTGAGTCCCCTGGCCGAGCGCGACGTCGGCAGCGACCGCGTGGCCGAGCTCGGCTGGCGATCGATCGCGCTGTGGCGAGACATCGTGCGGGAGCTGCCCGGCTCGCCGTACTTCTCGGACCGAGGCAGCCTGCTGCTGGCCCATCGTGGCGACATGGGTGCCGCGCAGCGCATGCTGGCGCGCCTGCCGTCGGGCGAGCAGGAGCGGGCACCGGCCGCGCTGTCCCTGGAGCGCCTGGCCAGCCTCGAGCCGGCGGTCCATGGCGTGGCCCATGCCTGGCTGCTGCCGGGGGAAGGGCAGATCGACACCGTCCAGGCCATGCAGGCGCTGCACGACGACGCCGCTTCGGTGGCCTGGCACTGGAGCGCGGCGGTGCAGGCCGTGGAAGCCGGCCGCCTGCACTTGTCGGACGGCTCGTCTCTCTCTTTCGACCAGGTGTTCGACCTGCGAGGCCTCGGGGCGCGTCCGGAGCTGCCCCTGAGGGGCGTCCGTGGCGAGACGGTGTGGCTGCAAGCTCCCGGCCACGGCCTGACGAGGCCGCTGCGCCTGCTGCATCCGCGGCACCGCATCTACATTGCGCCGCGTCCAGGTGATCTCCTGGTGATCGGAGCGAGCGAGATCGAGAGCGAGGACCGAAGCGAGGTCTCGCTCAAGAGCGCGGTCGAGCTGATGACGGCCGCGTACAGCGTGCTGCCCGCCTTGCAGGAGGCCCGCATCCTCCGCCTGGACCGCAACCTCCGGCCCGCCTTGCCGGACAACGAACCGCACGTCGAGTCGGGACCCGGGTTGGTGAGGATCAACGGCCTGTTCCGGCACGGCTGGCTGATCGCGCCTGCGCTGGTCGAGGACGCGCTGCGCGCGATGGAGCTGGCATGACGAGCGCGAAGGAAACGCAGATCCTGCTCAACGGCGCGCCGTTGGAAGGCGCCGAAGGACTGAGCCTCGAAGAGCTGCTGGCTCGACTGGGAGAACCAGCCGAAGCCGTCGCCACCGCGCTCAACGGCAGCTTCGTCGCGCGGGACCGCCGCGGCGAAGTTCGGCTCGCCCACGGCGACCGCATCAACCTGTTCAAGGCCATCGTCGGAGGGTGACGAGATGACGATCGAATCGATGCCGTGGACCGTCTACGGCACATCCCTGCGCAGCCGGTTCCTGCTCGGCAGCGCCGGCTATCCCTCTCCACAGGTGCTGCGCGAGTCCATCGCCGCCGCGCGCGCCCAGGTGGTGACGGTGGGGCTGAAGCGAGCCTTGTCGGGCGATGCCGGCGACAACGGCTTCGTCGGCATGGTGCGGGCGAGCGGCGTCCACCTGCTGCCGAACACGGCCGGCTGCCGCACGGCGAACGAGGCGATCGTGCTGGCCCACATGGCGCGCGAGTTGTACGGCACGCGCTGGATCAAGCTGGAGGTGACCGGCGACGAGCACACCCTGCAGCCGGATCCGTGGGAGCTGCTCGATGCGGCAACGCACTTGGTCCGTGAAGGCTTCCAGGTCTTTCCCTATTGCACAGACGACCTCGTGGCCTGCCGCCGCCTGCTCGATGCCGGCTGCGAGGTGCTGATGCCCTGGGGCGCGCCGATAGGCTCCGGCCAGGGCCTGCTCAATCCGTTCGCATTGCGCACGCTGCGCGAGCGCCTGCCCGGCGTGCCGCTGATCGTCGATGCGGGCATCGGCGCACCGCACCATGCTGCGCGCGCCATGGAACTCGGCTTCGATGGGGTGCTGCTCAACTCGGCCGTGGCGCAGGCGCGTGAGCCGGTGCGGATGGCGACGGCCTTCGCCCGGGCCATCGAGGCCGGCCGCCTCGGCTACGAGGCAGGCGTGATGGCACCGCAGGACATGGCGGTCGCGAGCACGCCGGTGGCCGACGGGCCGGTGCTGATCGGATGAGCGCGATGGACCTGCCCATCGTCTGGAGCGTGGCCGGCACCGACTCGGGGGGCGGCGCGGGCCTGGCCGCGGACCACCGTGCGGCCGAGGCTGTGGGTGTGCACCTGTGCCCCGTGGTCGCCGCCGTCACCGCGCAGAACAGCGTGGTCGTCAGCCAGGTGCGGCCGGTGCCAGCGCAATGGCTCGACGAGCAGTTCGCGGCGCTGGCGTCGGACATGCCGCCGGCCGCCATCAAGTGCGGCCTGCTCGGCAGCGTCGAGAACCTGCGTGTGCTCGTGAGCTGGATCGACCGCC
Organism: uncultured Ideonella sp.; assembly: GCA_946479475.1. The sequence continues at coordinate 3,409 of CAMLGG010000183.1, forward strand.
TGCGTGCCCGGCACGGGCCGATCCCGCTCGTCGTGGACCCGGTGCTCGGTGCCAGCACCGGCCGGCCATTCGCGGACGAGGCGCTGCTGGCGGCGTACCGCGAGGAGTTGCTGCCGCGCACGACACTGCTGACGCCCAATCGCCGTGAAGCGGCGCTGCTGCTGGGCCAATCGGCCGACATGGAGGACCACGCCGCATCGCCCGGGTTGGCCAGCGCCTTGCGTGGCCTGGGCGCGCAGTCCATCGCCATCACGGGTGGGGATGGCGCGGACGTCGACGGCAGGGTGCTCGACTGGGTGGCCACGCCGCATGCCAGCGGCTGGCTGGCCGCACCGCGCATCGCGACCCGGCACACGCACGGCACCGGCTGCACTTTTGCGACCAGCGCGGCGGCGGCCATGGCGCTCGGGCATGCGACCGCCGATGCGTTGGTGCTCGCCAAGATGTGCACCTTGCGCGCGATCCAGCGCGGCAGCGCGGCCGGGCAGGGCGCCGGGCCCGTCCGGGCCCGCGAAGGCTTCGGTCTCGAGGCATCGCTGATGCCCTGGCTGTCGTGGGACGAAAAGCCGGCGTTCGGCGGCGGCACTCGCGCGCCGGACGCCGAGCCCCTCGGCCTGTACGCCATCGTCGACAGCGCGGTGCGCATGCGCCAGGTGCTCGTAGCCGGCGTTCGAACCGTGCAACTGCGCATCAAGGCCGGGTCGGTCACCCCCGATGAGCTGCGCGAACAGATCGCCGCCTGCGTGCGCGAGTGCCGTGCGGCTCACGCACAGCTGTTCGTCAACGACCATTGGGAACTGGCGGCCGAGCTGGGGGCGCCCGGCGTGCACCTGGGCCAGGAGGACCTGCTCGCCCTGGGCGACGCGGGGCGCGCCAGGCTGGCGTCGACCGGCATGGCGCTCGGGATCAGCTCGCACAGCCTCTGGGAGCTGGCCCGGGCCCGGGCGCTGGCGCCCCGCTACATCGCCTGCGGCCCGGTCTGGCCCACGCTGACCAAGGCCATGCCGTGGCGGCCTCAAGGCCTCGAGAACCTGCGCTGGTGGCAGCACATGGCCGGAAGCCCGGTCGTGGCGATCGGCGGCATCCTGGAGCCGGACCGGGCGGCGCAGGCGGCCGGCACAGGGGCGGACGGCATCTGCGTGGTGCGGGGCCTGGGCGACGAACCGCGCTCCGTCGTCGCTGCGTTCCAGCGAGCCATCGCTGCGGGTCGCGCCATGCCCCAGCAAGCTCCGCCACCCTTGCCCCATCCGATGCTCGGCGAGGCCTAGACCAGGAGTGTGGGCGCAGATGCCCCGCATGCTCTGCCGCCGCCACGCGTCAGCTCCCGCTCCAAGACGGCAGGACCCATCGTCACTCTGGCTGGTGCCTCCCTCTCGGAGGGAGGGCGGGTGGGAGCCCACTGCACGCTGGAGCCCTCCTCGCGGAGGGGGCCAGGGGCTGGGAGTCGGAGCGGCTTCTGCCGCGCAGACTTCTAGACCCGGTCGGTCGGCATGCCTTCCTCGTCGATGGAGTGGGCCTCCTTGTGGGGCCCGGTCTCCTTGGCTCGTTGGGCCAGGCGCAGGTAGAAGGCGGCCACGTCGCGCAGGTCCTGCTCGTCCAGCTCCTCGATGCCGATCATCCGGTTGCTGGCGTTGCGGTTGGCGGCCAGCAGTTCGTCGAGCTTCAGGTGCATGGCCACGCTGTCCTTGTTCTGGCTTTGCTGGATCAGGAACACCATCAGGAAGGTGACGATGGTGGTGCCGGTGTTGATGACCAGCTGCCAACCCTCCGAGAAGCCGAACAGCGGGCCGACGAGGGCCCAGGCCAACACGGTGAGCAGGGCCGCGCAGAAGGCCGCCGGCGATCCCGCCCAGCGGGTGACCAGCGTCGCGAAGCGGTCGAAGGCGGTCAGCAGCGGCGAGCGGCGGTTCGTGTAGGAAGGGCTCGCGCTGCTCGTGACGGCGCCGAGCGTGTCGGCGTGGCGCGGGGGGGTCAGGCCCGGTGCGCGTTGATGTGCGTGGGGAGTTCGGCTCATCTCGTCACGCAGCTTGGCAAAACGCGTGCGCAGTGCCTGTAGGCCGATCGCGCAGGAGCCTGTAGGCGGCCGGCTCCTCAGCGGTCGCGCAGCAGCTCGGCGAGCAGCGCTCTGAGCCAGGCATTGCCCGCGTCGGCGTGGAATCGCTCGTGCCAGTGCTGCTTGACGGCGAAGGGTGGCAGCGGCACCGGCGGTTCCAGCATCCTTACATCCTCCTGCCGGGCCAGGGTTTCGCCGAGGCGCCGCGGCACGATGACCAGCAGCTCGGTGCGGGCCACCAACCGCGCCACGCCCAGGAAGCTCGGCACCTTGAGCACGACGCGCCGTTCGATGCCCTGCTGCGCGAGTACCTTGTCGACGATGGCGTGGCCGGTCCCGGAGGTCGTGACGACGATGTGGCCCTCGGCCATGAAGGCCCGCCGTGTCGGCTTGGCACGGATGCGGGGATGCTCGCGCGAGGCCAGGCAGACGAAGTCCTGCTGGAACAGGGTCTGCTGGTAGAAGCCGGCCTCGAGCTGCGGCATGAAGCCCACGGCGAGGTCGATCTCGCCGGATTCGAGCCGGCGCGGGCTTTCGGTCGAGATGCGCTCGGCCTCGATCAGCACGCCGGGCGCCACGCGGCGCAGGCGATTGACCAGCGTGGGCAGCACCACGATCTCGCTGATGTCGGTCATGCTGATGCGGAACTGGCGCTCGGCGGTGGCCGGATCGAAGCGCGGCCCGTGGGCCTCGACGAGGCGGTTCAAGGTCTCCAGCGAGGCCAGCACTTCGGGATAGATCTGCAGTGCATAGGGCGTCGGCTCCATGCCCTGCGAAGTCCTCGCGAAGAGGCGGTCCCCGAAATGCCGGCGCAGCTTGGCCAACGCGATGCTGGCACTGGCCTGCGCGATGCCCAGGCGCTCGGCCGCGCGCGAGACGCTCTGGGTCTTGTAGACCTCGATGAACACGTTCAACCAGTCGATGTCGAGCTTGGCCATGCCTGCAGTATTGCAAAACGCAATTTGACGTATATCAACAGAGGCGTTTACGTGATAGAGGGGCTTGCCCACACTGCGCCCATTCCAACGGCAGCAGCAGGAGACAAGGCGATGGCTTCGAGCACGCAACATCGGCTCCCCGTCCTGGTGGCGGGCGGCGGCATCGGTGGCATCGCCGCGGCGCTCGCCCTCGTGCGGCAGGGCTTCGACGTGAAGGTGCTGGAACAGGCAGCACAGCTCGGAGAGATCGGCGCCGGCATCCAGCTCGGGCCCAATGCCTTCGCGGCCTTCGATGCGCTCGGTGTCGGGCCGCAGGCTCGCAGCCGCGCCGTCTACACCGACGAGATGGTGATGCACGACGCGCTCGACGAGTCGCTGGTCGGCCGCATCCCGACGGGCGAGGCCTTCCGCCAGCGCTTCGGCAACCCGTACGCCGTCATCCACCGGGCCGACGTGCACGAATCGCTGCTCGAGGGGGCCCGGCGGACCGACCGGATCCAGGTCGCCACCGGCACCTGCGTCCAGCGCATCGAGCAGGACGAGGCCGGCGTGACGGTCATCGACACGCAGGGCCGATCCCATCGCGGCGTGGCACTCGTCGGTGCCGACGGCGTCAAGTCGGCGGTGCGGCGGCAGTACGTCGGCGACGACGCCCGGGTGTCCGGCCATGTGGTCTACCGCGCGGTGGTCGACCGCCGCGACTTCCCCGCGGACCTGCAGTGGAACGCCGCCAGCATCTGGGTCGGGCCGAACTGCCACCTCGTGCACTACCCGCTGCGCGGCGGCGAGCAATACAACGTCGTCGTGACCTTCCACAGCCGCGAGAAGGAGGAGTGGAGCGTGCGCGAGGGCAGCCGCGAGGAGGTGCAGAGCTACTTCGAAGGCATCTGCGCCAAGGCCCGCCAGCTCATCGACCTGCCCAGGGACTGGAAGCGCTGGGCCACCGCCGATCGCGAGCCCATCGGGCAATGGACCTTCGGCCGCGCGACGCTGCTGGGCGACGCCGCCCATCCGACGCTGCAATACCTCGCGCAGGGTGCCTGCATGGCCCTGGAGGATGCGGTGACCTTGGGCGAAGCTCTGCGCGCGCACGGCAACGACATCGACCGGGCCTTCGCGCGCTACGAGCGCTCGCGCATCGCCCGCACCGCGAGGGTCGTGCTCTCCGCCCGCGAGATGGGCCGCATCTTCCACGCCAAGGGCGTCGAGCGCCTGGTGCGCAACGACCTCTGGAAGGGCCGCACTCCCGAGCGCTTCTACGACGCGATGGAGTGGCTCTACGGCTGGACGGCCGAGACCTGCCTGGCCGATTGAACTTTCCGCGAAGGAGCGCTCCATGACCACGACCCTCGGCCGCCTGGAAGACCTGCCGCCCGACTACCTGCAGGCCCTGGCCCGGCAGAACCTGGTCCCGCTGTGGCCCAGCCTTCGCGCCGTGCTGCCGCCCGACAAGCCGCGACCGGCCACCCGTGCCATGCACTGGTCCTACGAGGGCCTGCGGCCGCTGCTGCTCAAGGCCGGCGAGCTGACGCCGATCGAGAAGGCCGAGCGGCGCGTGCTGGTGCTGGCCAACCCCGGCCATGGCCTGGACCGCATGCAGGCCAGCGCCGCGATCTACCTCGGCATGCAGCTGCTGCTGCCTGGCGAGTGGGCGCCGGCCCATCGCCACACGCCGAACGCGGTGCGCATGGTGGTCGAAGGCGAGGGCGCCTACACGACGGTGGATGGCCGCAAGTGCCCGATGCGCCGCGGCGACCTCATCCTCACGCCCACCGGCCTCTGGCACGAGCATGGCCACGATGGCGAGCAGCCGGTGATCTGGCTCGATGTGCTGGACTTGCCGCTGGTGCATTACCTCGAGGCTTCGTACCACGTGGATGGGCCCCGGCAGGCCTTGCGTGACTCCACCTCCGTGCCGGAAGCCCGGGCGGGACTGCGTCCCACGCCGATGTTCGAGCGCGCCAGTTCGGGCGGCTACCCGCTGTTGCGCTACCCCTGGGAGGAGGCGCGGTCGGCGCTGCTGGCCCAGGCCGATGCCGAGCCGCGGCGCGAAGCCATCCAGCTCGCCTACGTGCATCCCGAGACCGGGGAGCCGGCCCAGAACATCCTCGGCTTCTCGGCCCTCATGCTGCGACCGGGGCAGGCCTTGCGGCTGTCGGCGCGGTCGCCGGCGCAGGTCTTTCACCTGATCGAGGGCGCCGTCGAGGTCCGGATCGACGACCAGCGATTCGCCCTCGCCGAGGCCGACACCTGCTGCGCCCCTGGCTACACGGCCGTGCAGCTGGTCAATCGCTCATCGAGCGCGCCGGCTTTCGTGTTCATCGCCGACGAATCGCCCCTGCATCACAAGCTCGGTCTCTACGAAGACCGAGGCTGAACCCTTGCCACATCACCTGCTGGAGCACAGTCCTTGAGCGACGCCACCTACCTCTGGGCCCCGCCGCCCGTCCCATCGCTGCCGGTGCGGCGCCTCGCGGCACGCGTGCCGGTGAACCGCCTGTTCTTCGTCGGCCGCAACTACCACGCGCATGCCGCCGAGATGGGCAGGCCGGTCGACAAGGCCAGCGAGCGGCCGTTCTACTTCACCAAGTCGCCGTCGACGCTGGTCGAATCCGGCGCGACCATCGGCTACCCGAGCGAGACAGCGAGCTTCCACCACGAGATGGAGCTGGTGCTGGTCATCGGCGCGCCGGGCTTTCGGGTGAGCGAGGCGCAGGCCGATCGCCTGGTCTACGGCTACGCGTGCGGGCTCGACATGACCAGGCGCGACCTGCAACTCGCCGCGCGCGACAAGGGCCGGCCCTGGGACACGGGCAAGGACGTCGAGCAGTCCTCGGTCGTGTCGGAGATCGTCCCGATGCCCGGCGTGGTGCTCGACAGCGGCGCGCTGTCGATGAGCGTCAATGGCCAGGTGCGCCAGCAGTCGGACGTCTCGCGGCTGATCTGGAACATCCGCGAGCTGATCGCGGATCTCTCGCGCCTCTACCACCTGCAGCCCGGCGACCTGGTTTTCACCGGCACGCCCGAAGGCGTGGGGCCGGTGCTGCCGGGCGATCGCATCGATGGCCACATCGAAGGCGTCGGCGAGATCCGACTGCAGATCGCCAACGCGGTCTGAGCGGCCATCGCTGAACCAAGACGGAGACAAGACTTCATGAATCGCTCATCCATCGCACTGGTCGTGGCGCTGCTCGCGCCGGTGGCGCACGCCGCCGGCGACGCCTTCCCCAACAAGCCGGTGACGCTCGTCACGGCCTTTGCGCCGGGCAGCGGGCCGGACGCCGTGCTGCGCCTCGTCGCCGAGAAGCTCGGCCGTCGCTGGGACCAGCGGGTGCTGGTCGAGAACCGGCCGGGCGGCGGCGGCTTCATCGCCATCGACGCGACCAGACGAGCGCCGGCCGACGGCTACACCCTGCTCGAACTCGACAGCGAGCACCTGGCGGCGCTGCCGCACCTGTACAAGGCCCGCGGCTTCGAGACGCTGAAGACCTTCGAGCCCGTGGCCGCGCTGTTCCGCACGCCGTTCCTGGTGGCGGTGGCCGCCGACTCCAGGTTCAAGAGCATGGGCGACCTGCTGGCAGCCGCCAAGGCCAAGCCCGACAAGCTGAGCTTCGGCTCCTGGGGCGTGGGAAGTCCCGGCCACCTGGGCGGCGAGCAGGTCGAGATGCTGACCGGTGCCACGATGCAGCACGTGCCTTATCGGGAGGTCTCGCAACTGTTCACCTCGGTCGGGGCCGGCGACGTGGACTGGAGCTTCGGCTCCATCCCGTCGAGCCAGGGCGCGTACAAGGCCGGCAAGCTGCGCTACCTGGCCGTGGCCGCGCCCAGGCGTCTGGCGCAGATGCCGGAGGTGCCCACGGTGGGCGAGGCGGGCGGCCCTGCGGGCCTGGAGGTCAACTCCTTCGTCGTGCTGGTGGCGCCGCGGGGACTGCCCTCGGCGGTGCGTGCGCGCATCAATGCGGACGTGCAGCAGGCGCTCGCGGAGCCGGACGTCAAGGCACGATTCGACACCTTCGCCTTCGAGAACATAGGCTGGTCGCCCGAAGAGATCGAGCGGCAGGCAGCGGCCAAGTCGAAGACCTATGCCGAGCTGGTGAAGCGCAAGAACATCAGCCTGGAGTAGCGATGCACCGAGGCCGGCTCAGCCGGCCTTCAATCCCCCTCAAGGGGGAAGCCACACCACTCTCGCGTTACTTCCAGCTTACATCTGCCTCCCATAATCCACGACTTCGGCGGTTAGGCC
>CAMLGG010000184.1 GCA_946479475.1 uncultured Ideonella sp.
AGCTCGGCCTCCACCCGGGCGCGGGCCTTGGCCTGCTCCCACAGCTGCACCGCGGCCTCCAGGTCCGCCTTGCCCTGGGCGATCTGGCCGAGCTGCACGCGCGCGATGCCGCCGTTGTGCAGCATCACCGGGAGGTAGCGGCGATCGTTGAACTGCCGCATCACCGGCAGCGCCCGCTCGACGGCCGACAAGGCATCCCGCGGCCTGCCCGCGCGCAGGAAGGCGTCCGAGAGGGCCGCCAGCGCGAGCGCCTCCAGCCGCGGCGAGCCGCTGCTGCGCGCCAGTCGCACCGCCTCCTCCAGCGGGGCCTGCGAGCCTGCGCGCTCGTTGCGAAGGGAGGCGAGCGCCGCCGAGTTCAGCAGCACGCGGATCATGGCGCGGCCCGACGGATCCCTGCGCGCGTGGCGCTCGGCCTGGGCCATCTCGCGGCGCGACTTCTCGCTCTCGTTCAGGTAGTGGCTCAGCACGGCCTGGCTGGCCAGGCCCCAGGCCAGCAGGCCGTCGTCGGCCGCCTGCTGCGCCAGCTCGTTGGCCCTTTGCTGCAGGCGGGCCGCCTCGAGGCGGTTGCCCTGCCTGTCCGCCCGTACGGCGAGCAGCCGGATGACCTGCCACCAGCCACGGTAGTCGCAGCCATTGCGGCCGGCTTCGCCGCCGCAGGCCTTGGAGTACGCCGCGTCGGCCTCGAGGGCATGCCCGACGGCCGACTCGTTGCGCCACAGCTGCTCGTCGAGCAAGGCCCGCACCATGGCGGCATCGGCGGCCGCCACCGCGTCCTGCGCCGCCATCTGCGAAAGGCGGCCGGCGGCCTCCTGGGCGAGCGACTCGCGACCGGACCGTGCGGCCACCACGCCCCGGGTGCGCTCGATCACGCGGGCCCAGGCCAGGGGGGTGCCGGCGGCCAGGCCTTGCTGAAGATCGTCCAGCCGGCGCAGCGCCACATCCGGCTCATCGAAGCCCTCCGTCGCCCAGCGCTCTGCCTGTTCGTTCAGCTCCGCGAGCGTCAGCGCACCGCCCAGGCGCTCGAGACCTTCCGAGGACGCCGACGCCTCGCTCGCCGCCACGGCGGCGCCGCGGGCGGAGTGGGCGGCGTGCGCCCCGAACGCGGCGAACAGTGCAAGAGCCAGCAGCGCCTTCCTCATGCCGCGGCCTCGGCCAGGGCGGGCCCGCGAAGCACCGCCACCTGCACGCGGCCCTCGCGCCAGGAGGTCTCCAGGTCCTGCACCACGGCATCCACCTCGGCCAGGGAGGCGGCGGGCACGTGGCTCACGCCGCAAGCGCGATTGCGGCCCAGCGTCTTGGCGACGTACATCGCGTTGTCGACGATGTCCACTGCCAGGTCCCAAGGGATCTCGAGCCGGTTCGGCGCCAGCGGGAACTCGGCGAATCCGATCGACGTGCTGACGTCGATCCGGTGGTCGCCCACCATCACCGGCATGCTGGCCACTGCATTGAGCAGGCGCTGCGCCAGCAGGTCGACCCGCTCATGGGCCATGCCCTGCACGAGCAGGAGGAACTCCTCGCCGCCCCAGCGCACGACCAGGTCCTCGTCGCGCACGACCGCGCGCAGGCGCCGCGCCATCTCGACCAGCACCGCATCGCCGGCGGCGTGGCCGTGGTGATCGTTGATGCTCTTGAAGTGGTCCAGGTCCAGCAGGTAGAGCGTTCCCTGCGCCGGCGGGCGGACGGACTCGCCGTCGGTCATCTCGTGGAACTGCCGCCGGTTGGCCAGGCCGGTCAGCGGATCCTGCAGGCTGTGGCGCTTGAGCTGCGCGGTGCGCTGGCGCAGGGCGTGCTGGGTCGCGCGAAGGCTCTGGTACATGCGGGCCGCAATGCCCAGCAGCGAGAGCACGAGCACGGCCGTCAGGGCCCAGACCTTGTACTCGAGGTCACGCCGGCGCAACTGCTCTTCCTTCAGCGCGTTGTCCTCGTTCAGCAGCGCGATCTCGCGCCGGCGCTGCTGGGCGTCGAAGCCCTCCTGCAGCTCCAGCACCGCCTCCTGCTGGTCGCGCCGCGCCAGCTCAGCCGAGAGGCCGCGCAGGGACTGGTAGAAGGTGTATGCATCGGCCAGGAAGCCGGCCTTCTCCAGGTAGCGGGCGACGTCGCCGGTCGACTCGGCCAGCGTCGCGATGTCGTTGGCCGCACGGTCGTGCTCCAGCACCGGGCGGATGAGCGCCATGCCGTCTTCCTTGCGCTTCATCGAGATGAGCGCCAGGCCGCTGTTGAGGTGGGCCAGGTTCTCGATGCCCACGTCGTGCAGCTTGCGCGCCAGCGGCACGGCACGCTGCGCGATCTCGTAGGCGCGCTGGAACTCGCCGCTGTGCAGGTAGAAGTCGGACAGGTTGGCCAGGCCCAGCGCTTCCGAGCGCGCAGCCCCGGCCTTGCGGGCGTACTCGATCGTTCCGTTCAGGGCGGCCAGTTCCTCGACGGGATGGCCGCTGTCGGTCAGCACGATGCTCTCGGTCGTCGAGGCCTCGGCGAGGGACATCCAGTCCTCGTTGTCCTGGGCGATCTTCTTGGCCTCGTCGTTCAGGCGGGCGGCATGGTCCGCCTGCCCGCTTCGCCACAGCGCGTAGGCCAGGGCCGAGCGATAGGTGCTGCGCCGCCAGGGCGAGTTCGCGTCCTCGGCCAGGCGGATGACCTCCTGGTAGAGCCGGACGGATTCCTCCTGCCTGCCGATGCGCTGCTTGATGTCGGCCGCGGCGGCCAGGCAGCGCATGCGCACCCGCGGCGACGCGATGGCGCGCAAGGCGCCCTCGACCTCGGACATCTGGTTGTCGGCGCGCGCCAGGGAGCCACCGTCGCTCAGGGCGACCTGCCCGCGGATGCATACTGCCGCCGCCTCGAGCTGCTCGTGCGGGAGGCTGTGGTAGGCCGGCGCCCCGGCCTTCACCAGGGCCTGGGCGACCGCCTCGGCGGCCGCCGGCTGGTGCTGGCGGGCCCTGAGCATCCCCAGCAGGTGTTCGACCTCGAGCCGCGCCGTGCCCTCGATCGGGCCGGAGCCCAGCAGGCGTTCCAGCTCGTCGGCGACGACATCCGGCTTCGCGCGGCTCTCGCTCTCCAGACGCTCGATCGCGTCGACCTCCGCGCCCGCCCGGCCCGGCACCAGCACCGCCAGCGCGAGGCCCAGCATGGCCGCCATCCGGCGGGCCCAGCTGAACGACGGCCGGGCGCGCTGGATCATGAGTCGATGGGCGTCAGCTTCGCAACGGAAAGGGCCAGCCACTTGGTCCCGTGGCGGCCGAAATGCACCTGGGCCCGCGCGTCCGTGCCGGACCCTTCGAGCGTGACGACCACGCCTTCGCCGAACTTGTTGTGGAACACGCCCTGGCCGACGCGCAAGCCGTGCCCGGCCTCTCGGGCAGCGTTCTGCGCCATCCTGGCCGGCACCGGAGGGGCGGCGGGCGGCTGCCAGCCGCTGTTGCGGCCAGCGCCGACGATGGATCCCAGGCCGCTCCCACGCTGCCAGGCGGCCTGGTAGTCGCGTGCATAGCCGGAGCCGAAGCCCTGCGTCCTCGGCGTCAGCCATTTCAGGGCGCTCTCCGGCAGTTCGTCGAAGAAGCGGCTCTTGACGTTGTAGCGCGTCTGCCCGTGCAGAAGACGAGTCTGGCTGAAGCTCAGGTACAGGCGCTGGCGGGCCCGCGTGATGGCCACGTACATCAGGCGCCGCTCTTCCTCCAGCCCATCGGCGTCGGAAAGCGAGTTCTCGTGCGGGAACAGGCCTTCCTCGAGGCCGGTGATGAACACCGCGTCGAATTCGAGGCCCTTGGCCGAGTGAACGGTCATCAACTGCAGAGCGTCTTGTCCAGCCTGGGCCTGATTGTCTCCAGCCTCCAGCGCGGCGTGCGTCAGAAATGCGGCCAAGGGACTGATGATTTCCCCAGTTTCCGCGTCAGGAGTCACGTCGACCGGCGCGGGCGCCGGCGGGCTGCCCTCAGCCAGGGTGCCGGGCGCCTGTTCGTCCAGGGGCAGGGCCACCGCGTCCTTGCCGAAGCCCTCCTGGGTGACGAAGGCCTCGGCGGCGTTGACCAGTTCCTCCAGGTTCTCTATCCGGTCGGCGCCGTCCTTCTCGGTGCGGTAGAAGTCCAGCAGCCCGCTCTGCTGGAGCATGAGCTCGATGATCTCGCGCAGGGTCATGCCCTGGGTGGCGGCGCGCAGGTTGTCGACCAGGGCGTGGAAGGCGGCGAGGTTGCTGCCGCCCTTGCCGCCGATGGCCCCGGCCGATTGCCACAGGCTGCGGCCGCTGCTGCGGGCGGCGTCCTGCAACTGCTCCAGCGTGCGGGCGCCGATGCCCCGGGTGGGGAAGTTCACCACCCGCAGGTAGCTCGTGTCGTCGTTGGGGTTCTCGACCAGCCGCAGGTAGGCCAGCGCGTGCTTGACCTCGGCCCGCTCGAAGAAGCGCAGGCCCCCGTAGACGCGGTACGGGATGCCCGCGTTGAACAGAGCGGATTCCAGTACCCGCGACTGAGCGTTGCTGCGGTAGAGCACCGCGATCTCGCGCCGCGGCAGGCCGGAGCGGTGCAGCGCCTGGGCCTCCTCCAGCAGCCACTGGGCCTCGGAGTAGTCGCTGGGAGACTCCTGCACCCGAACCGGCTCGCCGGGCCCGGCCTCGGTGCGAAGGTTCTTGCCCAGGCGATGGGCGTTGTGGCTGATCAGGTGGTTGGCCGCATCGAGGATGTTGCCGAAGCTGCGGTAGTTGCGCTCGAGCTTGATGAGGTGCCGGACGCGGAACTCGCGCTCGAAATCCGACATGTTGCCGACCTGCGCGCCGCGGAAGGCGTAGATGCTCTGGTCGTCGTCACCCACCGCGAACACCGCGCCGCCGCCCACGCGGGGCGGCCCGGCGAAGATCTTCAGCCAGGCGTACTGCAGGCGGTTGGTGTCCTGGAACTCGTCGACGAGGATGTGGGCGAAACGGCGCTGGTAGTGCTCGCGCAGCGCCGCGTTGTCACGCATCAGCTCGTAGGTGCGCAGCAGCAGCTCGGCGAAATCGACCACGCCCTCGCGCTGGCACTGGTCGTCGTAGGCCTGGTAGACCTCGACCAGCTTCTGCGTCTGGCCATCGCGGATCTCGATGTCCTTCGGTCTCAGTCCCTCTTCCTTGCTGCCGGCGATGAACCACGTGACCTGCTTCGGGACGAAGCGCTCCTCGTCGAGGTTCATGGCCTTGATCACCCGCTTGACGGCCGAGAGCTGGTCGCCCGAATCGAGGATCTGGAAGGCCTGCGGCAGGCCGGCCAGCTTCCAGTGGGCGCGCAGGAAGCGGTTGCAGAGCCCGTGGAAGGTGCCTATCCACATCCCGCGCACGTTCACCGGCAGCATGGCGGCCAGGCGGGTCAGCATCTCCTTGGCCGCCTTGTTGGTGAAGGTCACGGCCATCACGCCTCCCGGTGACACCTGGCCGGTCTGCAGCAGCCAGGCGATGCGGGTGGTCAGCACGCGGGTCTTGCCGGAGCCGGCCCCCGCCAGGATGAGGGCCGGCTCGGGCGGCAGGGTCACGGCGGCCAGTTGCTCCGGATTGAGGCCGCGCAGCAGCGCTTCGCCACCAGCCGGCCGGGCAGGCGCAGCGGCGCCAGCGTCGAAATCTGTCATCTGGGCATTCTAGAGAGAGGCCCCCGGGCCGGCGGCCGCGCCACGGCGGCGTCATTGCCCAGGGGCACGCTTCGTGCATGTCGCCCCTGCCTCTCGTCTGCCATGCCCTGGTTCGCCCGCTCGCCTCGCCCTCATCGCATGTCGCTCGCGCTGCAGGGTGGCGGCGCGCACGGCGCCTTCACCTGGGGCGTGCTGGATGCGCTTCTCGAGAATGAACAGCTCGACCCGCGGGCGCTCAGCGGCGCCAGCGCGGGCGCCATGAACGCAGTGGTGCTGGCACACGGTCTGGCCGTCGGCGGCCGCGAAGGGGCCCGATCCGCCCTGGCGGCCTTCTGGCGCACCCTCGCCACCCGGCTGCCGTTCGAATGGTTCACCGTGGGCAGCCATGCCGCTCCCGGCCTGGCCCCGGCGGCCCGGGCGGCCTTGCGCTGGTCACAGGTGCTGTCGCCCTACCAGTTCAACCCCATGGGCCTCGATCCCCTGCGCGAGGTCATCGAAGCGCAGGTCGACTTCGAACGATTGCGCCGGGCCAGTCCGGTGCGGCTTTTCATCGCGACGACGCATGCCGCCTCCGGGAGACTGCGCCTGTTCCGCGAGCACGAGATGTCCGCCGATGCGCTGCTGGCCTCGGCATGCCTGCCCAACCTGCACCACAGCGTGCTGATCGACGGAGAGGCCTACTGGGACGGCGCCTTTGCCGCCAATCCCCCTTTGTGGCCGCTGCTGCGCGCGGGCGATGCCGACGACCTGATGCTCGTGCTGCTCGCTCCACCCGCGGGTCACCACGGCCCACCGCGCAGTGCCGAGGAGATCCGCCTGCGCACCCAGGAGCTGGCCTTCAGCGCGCCCTTCATGCGCGAGCTCCAGTGGCTGGCCGATTGGCGGGAGGCGTCCGCCGAGCCGGGCTGGCTCGCCAGTGCGCGCGAGCGGCGCCTCAGGCGCCAGCGGCTCCACCTGGTGGATGGCCGGCCGGCACTGGCCGCCCTGGCGAGCGAGACGCGGCTGATCGTCCACCTGCCCTTTCTCGAGCACCTGCGTGAACTCGGCGCCGCAGCGGCACGCGACTGGCAGCAACGCCATGGCCGCTGCCTGGGCCGCCGTTCGAGCATTGACCTCGCGGCTCTTCTGGCCGGACGCCCCGCGTAGAATGCAGCACCGGGCCCAAATTCTGCGCCCGGTTTTTCGTGCCCGCACCGCGCCGCTCCAGGCGCGCTTCTCGGCGGGCCGGCCGGCCAGGTCAAGCGCTCGCAGCCTCGGCGGCGCACTGCTCCAACGCGCCGCCCCTAGCCCGCGAGAATCCATGGAAATCTTCGACTACGACAACATCCTGCTCTTGCCGCGCAAGTGCCGGGTGGACAGCCGCGCCGAGTGCGACCCCGGTGTCGAGTTCGGCGGCCGCCGCTTCAAGCTGCCGGTGGTGCCGGCCAACATGAAGACGGTGCTCGACGAGCCCATCGCCGAGTGGCTGTCGGCCAACGGCTACTTCTACGTCATGCACCGCTTCGACCTGGACAACGTCGCCTTCGCGCGCCGCATGCGCGAGCTGGGCCTGATGGTCTCGATCAGCTCCGGGGTGAAGGAGCCGGATCGCCTCGCGATCGACCGCCTGGCAGCCGAGGGCCTCGGGGCCGACTACATCACCATCGACATCGCCCATGGCCACGCCGAGAGCGTGCGCCGCATGATCGACCACATCAAGCAGAAGCTGCCGCTGGCCTTCGTCATCGCCGGCAACGTCGGCACGCCCGAAGGCGTGATCGACCTGGAGAACTGGGGTGCCGACGCGACCAAGGTCGGCATCGGGCCGGGCAAGGTCTGCATCACTCGCCTGAAAACCGGCTTCGGCACGGGCGGCTGGCAGCTCTCGGCGCTGAAGTGGTGCGCCCGAGTCGCCACCAAGCCCATCATCGCCGACGGCGGCATCCGCCACCACGGCGACATCGCCAAGAGCGTGCGCTTCGGCGCCACCATGGTGATGATCGGCTCGCTGTTCGCCGGCCACGAGGAGTCACCGGGCCAGACGGTCGAGGTCGACGGCAAGCTCTACAAGGAGTACTTCGGCTCGGCCAGCGATTTCAACAAGGGCGAGTACAAGCACGTCGAGGGCAAGCGCATCCTGGAGCCCATCAAGGGCCGCCTCGCCGACACGCTGCGCGAGATGCAGGAGGACCTGCAGAGCTCGATCAGCTATGCCGGCGGGCGGGTGCTGGCGGACCTGAAGAAGGTCAACTACGTCATCCTCGGCGGCGAGAACGCCGGCGAGCACCTGTTCATGTAGCGCAGGCCCGCCTGGCGGGCCTGCGCGGTTCGCCCTACTTGCCGATCATCCCGCGCCGGTCGCCCGGCTCCAGCCAGCGCGGCCGCTGCGCCGGGACACGCAGGCCGAGAAGCTTGCTCTTGGCCTGGGCCGTCAGGCCCGGGCAGCCGAACCCGTCGGCGTGGTCCTCGGCGGCGATGCGCAGCGGGTCGGTCGATGCGCCGATGGGCTGGCTGAGATCCTCCGCTACCGGGCAGGTGGCATCGAAGCCGTCGAAGTAGCGGCCTTCGTTGCTGGCATTGACCGATTCGAAGTTCACCGCGTTGATCACCGCGCCGCAGCCGTCTGCCTGGGGCAGGAAGCCCACCGGCTTGCCGCAGGTGGTGTCGCCGATGGTGACCACCGTGACGAAGGGTCGCAGGCCGTTGATCACCTGCTCGGCGGCCGAGCAGGTCCGCGGCCCCGTCAGCACGTAGACGCGGGACAGCCCGGTGGCATTCGCGTAGTTCACGAAGCGGAAGCTCTCGTTGTGGTTGCTCCTCTTGTCGTTGTAGAGCAGGCTCGCGAAGACTTCACCGTTCGTCTCGGCCGCGTTCGGGAAGGAAGCGATCTTGTCCGCCACCGAGACCAGGCCGCCGCCGTTGTAGCGCAGGTCGATGATCACGTCCTGGATGCCCGCCGTCTTGAACTGGGCAAAGGCGGCATCGAAGGGCGCCAGGGCCTGGTCGATCATGTCCTTGACCATCACGTAGCCCATCTTGCGCCCGGAGGGGGTCGTGATGACGCTCGAGCTGGGCACCGGTACCAGGTCGTAGATGGCGGCGTTGAGCGTGACCCGGCTGTCGCCGGCGTCGGTGCGCACGTCGATGGTCACCGAATCGCCCTGGTTGGCGGCTGCCAGGTCGGTGTAGTCGTCCTCCTCGATCAGCTGGCTCGAGGTGCGGCCGTTGACGGCCAGGACCTGGTCGCCACGGCGCAGGCCCGCCAGCGCGGCCGGCGAGCCGGGCTCGACGTAGCGGATGTACAGCGGATCCTCCGGGTGCCCGGTGACCTCGATGCCGGCCACCATCACGCCGTAGCCCAGCGTGCGGCCCTCGCCGAAGGTGCGGTTGTAGGCTTCTTCGGAGGTGATGTAGCTCCAGGTGTCCGGCTTGGGGAAGTCCGGGTCGGTGCCCTGGTAGAGCAGTGCCTGGAAGTAGGTATCCACCGAGGCGTAGGCCGAAGGATCGGGGCTAGGACTGATGGCGTACCAGTAGTACCAGTCGTTCATGTAGTCGCGCAGCCAGATCTTCTCGTCGGCTGCCGAGCAGCTCAGGCCGTCGCCGCCCCCGCCGCCGCAGGCGGACAACAGGCCGGCGGCGGCCAGGCCGATGGCGCTGGTCTTCCAGTGGGTGCGCCAGGTGTTCTTCACGGGAGCGGGGTAGCTCATCGGGGTCTCCTCTTTGGACGCTGTTCGCGGGGGGCCGCGACCTACAATCGCCCCAACTCCACGCCTCGACGCCGGGTTGACAAGCTTTACGTGTCAAGCTGTTAGCAATTGGGGCGCCCGACTCTCCCTTCGTCCATGACTGAACTCAACAAATCGTTCGAACCCGCGGCCATCGAGGCCCGCTGGGCGCCGCAGTGGGAAGCCAGCGGCATCTACGAGCCCACGCTGGACGCGGCCCGGCCCTCGTTCAGCATCCAGTTGCCGCCGCCCAACGTGACCGGCACGCTGCACATGGGCCATGCGTTCAACCAGACGATCATGGATTCGCTGACGCGCTACCACCGGATGCGCGGCTTCAACACGCTGTGGGTTCCCGGCACCGATCACGCGGGCATCGCCACGCAGATCGTGGTGGAGAGGCAACTGCAGGAGCAAGGCATCAACCGGCACGACCTGGGGCGCGAGGCCTTCGTTGCCAAGGTCTGGGAATGGAAGGCCCAGAGCGGCGCCACCATCACCCGGCAGATGCGACGCATGGGCGACTCGGTGAGCTGGAAGCACGAGTACTTCACGATGGACGCGAAGCTCTCGGCGACCGTGACCGAGACCTTCGTGCGCCTGTACGAGGAAGGACTGATCTACCGCGGCAAGCGCCTGGTCAGCTGGGATCCGGGCCTGATGTCCGCCGTGTCGGACCTCGAGGTCGAGAGCGAGGAGGAGGACGGCCACCTCTGGTTCATCCGCTATCCGGTCGAGGGCAGCGGCGAGTCGCTGGTGGTGGCCACCACCCGCCCCGAGACCATGCTCGGCGACACCGCGGTGATGGTCCACCCGGAGGATGAGCGCTACCGCCACCTCATCGGCCGGCAGGTGCGCCTGCCGATCACCGGGCGGCTGGTGCCGGTGATCGCCGACGACTACGTCGACAAGGAGTTCGGCACCGGCGTGGTGAAGGTGACGCCTGCGCACGACCCGAACGACTACCAGGTGGGCCTGCGCCACGGCCTGCCGATGCTGACCATCTTCACCCTGGAAGCCAAGGTCAACGACGAGGCGCCCGAGGCGTACCGCGGCCTGGACCGCTACGTCGCCCGCAAGAAGATCGTCGAGCAGCTCGATGCCGAGGGCCTGCTGGTCGAGACGAGGAAGCACCGGCTCACCGTGCCGCGCTGCGCCCGCTCGGGCCAGGTGATCGAGCCGATGCTGACCGACCAGTGGTACGTCGCGATGACGAAGCCCGGCCAGGATGGGCAAAGCATCGCGCAGAAGGCGATCGAGGCGGTCGAGTCCGGCCAGGTGAAGTTCGTGCCCGAGAACTGGGTCAACACCTACAACCAGTGGATG
>CAMLGG010000185.1 GCA_946479475.1 uncultured Ideonella sp.
GACGGTCCTCGCCCGGCAGCGGCCGGCTTGGGAGCGGCCCGGCACTCGGCCCGCCAGCAGGGGGTTGACCCGGAATGTCTCATCGCTTGGCCCTCAGTTCCGAATAGAGATAGGGCACGACGATGGCGGCGACGGTGGCCAGCATCATCGTGGCACTGGCCGCGCCCAGGCCGATCTGGCCGCGCGAGAAGGCCATCGTGTACATGAACGTCGCGGGCAGGTCGGTGGCGTAGCCGGGGCCGCCGGCGGTGAGCGCCATCACCAGGTCGAAGCTCTTCACGGCGAGGTGGCTCACCACCATCAGGGTCGAGAAGAACACCGGCCGCAGGGACGGGATGAGGATGCGCCAGTAGATGCGGGGCAGGCTGGCGCCATCGACCTGCGCGGCCTTGATGATCGCGTCGTCGATGCCGCGCAGGCCGGCCAGGAACAGCGCCATCACGAAGCCCGCGCTCTGCCAGACGCCGGCGACCACCACGCAGTAGATCGCCATGTCCGGGTCGACCAGCCAGCCGAACTCGAAGTCGCCGAAGCCCCAGCTCTGCACCAGGTGCTCCAGCCCGAGGCCGGGGTTGAGGATCCACTTCCACGCCGTGCCGGTGACGATGAAGGACAGCGCCATCGGGTAGAGGTAGATGGTGCGCAGCAGGCCCTCGGCACGCACCTTCTGGTCCAGCAGGATGGCCATCAGCAGGCCCAGCGCCATGCCGCCGCCGATGAACAGGCCGCCGAAGATGCCGAGGTTCTTCAACGCCACCCACCAGCGCTCGTTGTCCCAGAGCGCCTCGTACTGGGCCAGGCCGGCGAAGTCGTAGTTGGGCAGCAGCCGGGAGGCCGACACCGACAGGTAGCCGTTCCAGGCCATCAGCCCGTAGATGAAGAGGAACGACAGGACGAAGGAGGGCGCGACCACCAGCCGGGGCAGCCAGGAAGCGCGCAGGGCCGGGGTCGCCATGTTCACTTCGTCTTCGCTGCCACCGCGATCTTGTCCATCGCCTGCCGAGCCGTCATCTTGTCGGTGTTCCAGAACTGGCTCACGACGTCCTTGATGGCGCCTTCGGCGGCCGACGGCACCGCCATGCCGTGGGCGATGGAGGGCACCAGCGTGCCGGACTTGGAGGTCTCCACGAAGTCCTTGGCCGAGGCCTTGGCGCAGTCGTCGAACTTGTCCATCGGCATGCCCAGGCGCACCGGGATCGAGCCCTTGTTGAGGTTGAACACCTCCTGGAACTCGGGCGCCATGATCTGGCGGGCCAATTCCTTCTGCGCGGCGATCTTGGACTCGTCCTTGAGCTGGAAGAGGGCGAAGGAGTCGATGTTGAAGGTGTAGGCCTTGGCGGTACCTGGCGCAGGCGAGCACACGAAGTCCTTGCCTGGCACCTTGCCGGCGGCGATGAACTCGCCCTTGGCCCAGTCGCCCATGATCTGCATGCCGGCCTCGCCCTTGATGACCATGGCCGTGGCCAGGTTCCAGTCGCGGCCCGGGGCGTTCTTGTCGGTGTAGTCCTTGATGCGCTTGAAGGTCGAGAGCACCCTCTCCATCGTCGGGCTCTTGAGGGTTTCCTGGTCGAGCTGCACCAGCGCCTTCTTGTAGAAGTCCGGGCCGCCGACGCCGAGGGCCACGGCTTCGAAGGTGGTGAAGTCCTGCCAGTTCTGCCCGCCGTGCGCCACCGGGATCACGCCGGCCTTCTTCAGCGCGTCCGCCGCAGTGAAGAACTCGTCCCAGCTGGTCGGCACCTTGGCGCCGGCCTTGGCGAAGACGGCGGGGTTGGCCCAGAGCCAGTTCACCCGGTGCACGTTCACCGGCACCGCGACGTAGTGCCCCTGGTACTTCATGATGTCGCTGACCACCTTGGGCAGCAGGCTGTCCCACTGCTCGGCCTTGGCGACGTCGTCCATGTTGGCCAGCACGCCTTCGCGCGCCCACTCCTGGATGGACGGGCCCTTGATCTGCGCCGCAGAGGGGGCGTTGCCGGAGACCACGCGGGACTTGAGCACCGTCATTGCCGAGTCGCCACCGCCACCAGCGACCGCGAAATCGCGCCAGCGGTGTCCGCTCTTCTGCAAGGTCAGCTTCAGCGCCTGGGCCGCCTTGGCTTCGCCGCCCGAAGTCCACCAGTGCAGGACCTCGATCTCGCCAGCGCCGGCGGTGCCGGCGGCGAGTGCCGCCGACAGGGCGAGCAGGGTGTACTTGATCGTGTTCTTCATGCCTTGTCTCCTTGTGCAGGGATCAGAACCACCATTCCACCTGGGCACCATAGCTGGTGCCGCGGGTCTCGCCGTCGAGGGCTGCCTGGCCGGTCACGTTGCCGGCGGGCGCGTTCCACTTGGCGGTGGTGACGTAGAGGCGGAACTCGGGCCGGTTCCAGAAGTCGGGGCCGGTCGAAAGCGTGGGGGCGATCGTGAGCTTGGCGAGCTTGGCCGTGGGGCTGCCCTCGGGCTTGTATTGCGAGTACCCGGCTTCGGTCAGAAGCTTGAAATTTCGGGTGAAGGCGTAGGAGATGCGGCCCCCGATCGAGGCCGAAGTCGTCCGGACGCCGAGGCCGTCCGTCTGGCTGGCGAGCAGCAGCATGGCCTGGCCGCCGAGTGCGCCGCGCTGGCCGTTGAAGCTTTCCACGATGCGCCACTGCCTGGCCTTGGAGCCGGCGGTCAGGTCGCCGAAGTTCGCGTTCAGCGCTGCCGAGCCCTGCGCGAACTGCACGAACAGCGTGGTGGACAGGCCGGTGCCGAAGAGGTTGGCCTGGTCGTGCCGCAAGGTCAGGCCCGCGCCGCTCTTGCCTCCGTCGAAGTCGCCCTTGGTCAGGGTGGCGAAAAGGTTGAGCTTGCCGTCGGTGTTGGTCGGCACGTCCACCCATTCGGCGTTCACGCGGTTGCCCGGGTGCACCGCGTCGCCGTCGGTGCGGTAGAAGGCCACGCCCAGCTTGCCCGGGCCGGCCGGCTGGCCCTTGAAGCCGGCGCCGACCCCTGCCATCTCGACGAAGTAGGTGTCGACGATGTGCACGTCGCCGCGGCGGCCCCGCTCCTTGCCGATCCAGAAGGTCGCGTCGGGCGCGACGTCGAAGCCCTTCGCCTCGGCGAACATCTGCTCGATCTTGATGCCTTCGCCGTCGGTGTCGGTCGCACCGGTCCAGTGGTTCAGCATCAGCACCGCACGGGTGTCTATGCCTTCGGTCTTGAAGCCCTGGGCAAGCTGGAATTCGCCGTAGAAGTCGCACTCGTTGCCCAGCCGGTACTTCATGCCGGGGCTGCCGCCGTTGAGCGCGTAGCAGGCGCGGGAGGTGTCCGCCGAGGTCAGGCCAGGGCCGCCGCGGAAGTAGCCTGTGTAGTCGAGGGCCTGGGCGGCCCCGGCACACAGTGCCAGGGGAAGGGCTGCCAGGGCCAGCGGAAGGGGTCGATTCATGCGTCGGGTCTCCTCGCGGACGCTGCCGCTTCTTGGGTTTCGCCTCGCGAAGGCCCGAACATGGTGTTCAGGATGTGTTCATGTTCCTTGCGAGTGGGCGAATTATTAAAGAAACATTAACGCAAGATTTATAGGTACTTACCCGAGACGCGCCGAAGCGCGCCCGTCCGCAGGGGCGGCCAGCGTGGGACGGGTGTTCAGCGGGCGAGAGGCAGCCGGATACGCAGCGTCAGGCCATGGGGCGAGGTCTCGCCCAGGTCGACGTGGCCCGCGTGGCGCTGGACGATCTCGCGCACGATCGCGAGGCCCAGGCCGCAGCCGTTGCCTTCGTGCGTGCCGCGCACGAAGCGCTCGAAGACTTGCTCCCGCAAGTCGGGGGGAATTCCCGGGCCCGTGTCGATCACCTCGACCATCGCCTGGTCTGCGGACCGGCCGACCCTGACGGTCACCTCGGCGCCTGGTCCTGCATAGCGCAGGGCGTTGTCCAGCACGTTCGCCAGCGCCTCGCGCAGAAGCAGCGCAATGCCGGTCACCTCGATCGGTTCGCCGCCCTCGGCGCCATCCTCGTAGCCCAGGTCGATGCCGGCCTGGCGCGCCCGCGGCACCATCTCGGCCGTGAGCTCGCGCGCGAGGCGAGCGATGTCCGTCCGCTGGCGGGCCTGTACCGATGCGGATTCGGGTTCCGCCCGGGCCAGGGTGAGCAGCTGGTTCACCAGGTGGGCGCTGCGCGTGGCGCTCTCATGCACGCGTTGCAGGCGGGCGAGGAGGGCGGCGTCGTCGTGGGCGTCCTTGAGCGCGAGCTCGGTCTGGCTCTTCAGGCCGGCGAGCGGCGTGCGCAGCTGGTGGGCGGCATCGCTGATGAAACGCTTCTGCGCGACCACGTTGTGCTGCACCGCGCCCAGCAGCTCGTTGATGGCTTGCGCCAGGGCGCGCACCTCGCGGGGGGCAGCGTGCAGCTCGATGGCGGTCAGGTCGTTCGGAGCCTTTCCCTCGACCAGGCTGCGCAGCCGCGCCAGCGGCGCCAGCCCGGCCCGGATGCCGGCCCAGACGATCATGGTCATCAAGGCGATCAGGCCTGACAGGGGCAGTACCGTGTCCACCAGGATGCGGCGCGCGAGCTCCTCGCGGTTGGCGCTGTTTCGGGCCACCTGCACGAGCATCGTCTGCTGCGGGCCGTTGTCTTCGCCGTAGCTGAGGTAGAGCGCTGCCACGCGGACGCGCTCGCTACCCGTCGCGTTGCCGTTGGCCTGCGTGATCTCGCCGTTGTAGAAGTAGGGCTCGCCCAGCGCGGGCTTGGCGGGGACGCCCTGCGGCGGGGGCAGGTTTCTGTTGCCGAGGATGTACTGGCCGGGCGGCGCGCTCACCGTGAAGAGCACCCGGTCGTTCGGATCGGCCTCGAGGATGTCCTGTGCAGCGCGCGGGAAGTCCACCAGCAGTCCGTTGCCGATCGGCTTGACCTGCCTCGCGAGCGAGCGCGTGGCCTGCGACAGGCTGGCGTCGATGGCCTGGTTGGCGTAGCGGGCGGCCAGGTTGTAGGTGCCGAAGGCACCGCCTATCCAGAGCACCAGCTGCGGCGCCAGCAGCCAGATCAGCAGCTGTCGATGCAGCGAGGGGCCGCCGGGCTCACGCATGGGTTTCACGCCCCGGCGTCGGCATCCGCCTCGAGCAGGTAGCCCAGCCCGCGAACCGTCCGGATGGCCAGGCCGGACTGCTCGAGCTTGCGGCGCAGCCTGTGGATGTAGACCTCGATCGAGTTGGTGGCGCTGGCCGGCTCGGTGCGGTCCAGCGCCCAGGCCTGCTGGATCTGCTCCTTGGTGACCACCTTGTCACGCTGCGAAAGCAGAAGGTCGAGCAGCATCCATTCGCGGGGGCTCAGGTCCAGGGCCTCACCGCGTACCGCGGCGCGGCGGGTGTCCCGATCGAAACTGAGGTGCCCCAGCTCGGCGGCATGGCCGATGGGGCGGGTGCGGCGCATCAGCGCGCGCAGCCGGGCCTCCAGCTCGGGGAAGTCGAAGGGCTTGGTGAGATAGTCGTCGGCGCCAGCGTTGAGGCCGGCGACGCGGTCGTCCAGGCTGTCCAGTGCGGTGAGCACGAGCACGGGCAGTGCGGGCTTGGCAGCGCGCACCCGCTTGAGGACCGTGAGGCCGTCCACCAGGGGCAGCCCGAGGTCGAGGATGGCCAGGTCGAAGGGCTGCTTCAGCAGGAGGTACTCCGCGACCGCGCCGTTGGGGGCGTGCTCGACTTCGAATCCGGCTTCCCGCAACTGGGCGGACAAGGCGTCGGCGAGGATCGCGTCGTCCTCGGCAAGCAAAAGGTTCATGTTCGAAAGCTTAACGCGCAGATGCAGTTCCGCCGGGTGCGGTGAACCCGTGCCCGGAGCCCGCCGGCCGTGGCGAAAATCGCGGCCTCTCCACCAGCACGCCGCCCCACAGCCAGCCCATGCCCCTGATCCCCCTCGACACCCACACGGCGCTGTACGTCGTGGGCGTCGTCTACCTGCTGATGTCCGGCCTGGTGTGGACCATCGTGCGGCGCCACCATGACGGCGTGGCGACCTCGCTGTGGTGCGGCGGCGGCGTGCTGATCGGCTCGACCTACCTGCTGTACGCCCTGCGCGACACGGTGCCTCGCTTCTGGACGCTGTTGCTGCCCGTCGCGCTCGGGCTCCTCGGCCTGGGCCTGCGGATCTGCGCACTGCTGCGCGAGCGCAGGAAGTGGCAGTGGTGGCGTGTCGCGATGGCGCTCACTGCGCTGGCCGTGGTGGCTTCGCTGGCCGCCGACCTCGGTGGCGCCCGGCTGCGCTTCCTGCTCGTGGGCGTCCTGATGGCCACGGCGGCGTCCACGCTGGCGTGGCTCGCGCAGCAGGTCGGGCGGCTGCCGACCGGCCGCGGGGCGGAGCTCATCAGCGGCTCCTATGCCTTTCTCGCCGCGACCTACGTGCTGCGGCTGACGGGCACCGTGTTCGGCTTCATACCTCCGCCGTCGCTCAAGCCGACGCTGGACCTGGTGCTCGTCATCGCCGGCGCACTGGTGGCGGGAATCTTCGGCAACGTGGGCTATGTCGGCCTGGCGCTCGAAGGCATCCGGCTGCGGCGCGAAGCACAGGCCCGCGCACTCGCACAGGAGCAGGTGCAGCGCGAAGCAGCCGAGGCGCAGGCTGCCGCCCTGGGCGAGCGCCTGGCGGAGCGCGACGAGTACGTGCGCGTGCTGGCCCACGAGGTCCGGCAGCCGCTGAACAATGCCTCGGCGGCGCTGCAGGGCGTGGAGGCGGCGTTGCAGGCGGAGTCGCAGCAGGACCGCGCAGAGGCGCAGGCCCGCCTGCAAAGGGCCCGCAAGGTCATCAGCCACATCGTCGGCGCCCTCGACAACACGCTGGCCTCGACCACCATGCTGGCCAGCGTCCAGCCGCTCGCGCCGCGGGATGCGGACGTCAACACCCTGGTCGAACTGGTGCTGGGCGACCTCGATCCAGCGCAGCGCTGCCGGGTGTGCAACGACCCCTCCACCCACGCCCGGACCGCCGCCATGGATGCCGGCCTGATGCGCCTGGCCTTGCGCAACCTGCTGGCCAATGCCTTGGCCTATTCACCCCCGGGCTCGCCGGTGGCGCTTTCGATCAGCGACAGCGACGAGCCGCTCGGCCTGGTCTTCGAGGTGCGCGACGAAGGGCCGGGCCTTTCGCCGGACCTCCAGCAGCGGCTGTTCGAGAAGGGGGCACGCGGAGACCACGGTCTGCCGGGCCACGGGCTGGGGCTGCATGTGGTCCGCGAGGTGATGCATCGCCACGGCGGCCACGCCAGCTGGGCGCCCAACCCCGCCGGAGGCAGCGTCTTCCGCCTCTGGCTGCCCCTGATCGAAGAGGGCTAGACGGCCCGGAGGGGCGCGCGGAAGATGTAGCCCACCCGAGACTGCGACTGCATCGGCACCACCACCGGCGTGGCCCGCTCGATGCGGCGGCGCAGCCGGTAGAGGGTGGCGCTCAGGGTGTTGTCGGGCTCGTCGGTCACCGGGCGGCCCAGGCGCCGGCACAGCAGCTCGCGCGTCACCGTCTGGCCGTCGGCTTCGGCGAAGCATTGCATGACGACCAGGTCTCCATCGCTGAGGTCCACCCGCACCCCATCGGGGGCGACCAGCTGGCCGGCATGGCGGTCGAGCACCCATTCCTTCGAGCCGGCCTCGGTGGCCACGACGCGGCGGTGCACGGCCCGGATGGCGACGACCACCTGGTCGAAGGTGACGGGCTTGGCCAGGTGCATGTCGGCGCCGGCATCGACGACCGACGAGAACACGTCCTCCGCCACGCGGCCCGAGACCACCAGCACGCCGGCGTGGGTGCGCCGGCGCAGCACGCGGATCAGCTCCACGCCGTCGATGCCGGGCAGCATCAGGTCGACCAGGTAGAAGCCGTAGCTGAAGGGGGCGGTGTCGGCGAGCAACTCGTCGCTGTCGGCGAACCGGTGCACCTGCATGCCCAGGCCGCGAAGGTGCTGGGCCAGGAATTCGGTGTACTCGACATCGTCGTCGACCAGCGCGATCGATGCCGGCAGCGCATTGGTTTCAGTGGATTGCATGGGTCCTGATCACGGGTTCAGTGGGGGGATTCTAGGCAGCGATGCTCAGATGTGGTGCGCTAAGGTAAACGATTCCACGGGAAGTTCCCACCTTGATCGAAGTCAAGGCCGCGGGCAAGATGAACCTGCGCCCTCAACACTAAATCAAGGGGCGTAAGGGATGGGGCGCAAATGCTCGATGCAGCGCTTTTCGAGAGCATTGCTGAAGATTCGCCCGGCGGCATCGTGCTCGTCGGCGAGGATGGCCGCATCCGCTTCTGGAACCGCACGGCCGAAGGCATGTTCGGCCACCCCCGGGAAACGGCGATTGGCCAGCGGCTGGAGGAACTTCTGCTGCCCCGGGACGGCGAGGAGGCGGCGCCCGGCGGCGCACGGGCCTCGCCCGTGAGCGGCGATGCCGCTGCCTTCGACACGGTGGCCCGCTGCGCCGACGGCTCGCTGCTGTACGTCAGCATCGCCTCGCGTCCCTTGAACCGCCCCGGCGGCGGCCCCGCCGGGCAGGTCTACAACCTGGCCGACGTGACCTCGCTGCGCACACGGCGCGACGCGCAGCTGCTCGAGGCCCGCTTTCGCGCCTTGCTCGATTCGATGCCGGATGCCGTCGTCGTGGTCAACGAGATCGGCCGCGTCGCCTTCGTCAACCGACAGGCGGAGGCGATGTTCGGCTACGACTCGCAGGAGCTGGTCGGCGGCCCGCTCGAGACGCTGATGCCCCAGCGCTTCCGCCCGGGCCACGGCCGTCACCGCGAGCGCTACATGAACCGCCCTCACGCCCGGCCCATGGGCCAGGGCCTGGAGCTCTACGGCCAGCGCAAGAGCGGCGAGGAGTTCCCGGTCGAGATCTCGCTGAGCCCGCTTCGAACCGACATGGGCCAGTTCGGCCTGTCCGCCATCCGGGACATCAGCGAGCGCCGCCGGGTGGAGCGTGCGCTGGAGGAGAAGAACGTCGAGCTCGAGCGGGCCAACAAGGCCAAGGATCGGTTCCTGGCCACCATGAGCCACGAGCTGCGCACGCCGTTGAACGCCATCATCGGCTTCACCGGCATCCTGCTCATGCGCTTGCCCGGGCCGCTGACCGGTGACCAGGAGAAGCAGCTGGCGATGGTGCAATCCAGCGGCAAGCACCTGCTGTCGCTGATCAACGACCTGCTGGACCTGGCCAAGATCGACTCCGGGGGAATGCTGGTGAAGCTGGTGCCGGTCGATTGCATCGCCCTGGCCGAGGAGGTCGTCACCTCGCTGAGGCCGGCGGCCGGTGCGAAGCTGCTCGAGTTGAGGCTGGAGCTGCCGAACGAGCCGGCGCTGGCCTGGGCCGATCGGCGCGCGCTGCAGCAGATCCTGATCAACCTGGTGAACAACGCGATCAAGTTCACGGAGCGCGGCGAGGTGGTGGTGTTCGTGCGCCCTGCGACGACGGACGAAGGGCAAGCCCAGGTGACGCTGGGCGTCGCGGACACCGGCGTCGGCATGTCCGAGGAGGAGATCGACCAGCTCTTCCAGGCCTTCACCCAGGTCGGGCATGCCAGCCAGCGGGCCAGTGTCGAGGGCACGGGCCTCGGCCTTTACCTGTGCCGCAAGTTCGCCGAACTGCATGGCAGCACCATCGAGCTGCAGAGCAAGCCCGGCGTGGGCAGCCGGTTCTGGTTGACCCTCAAGGCCGCTGCGGCGCTGGCTGACTCCCATGAGTAGGCCGCGCTTGCTGGTCGTGGACGACAACGCGATCAACCTTGCGCTGGTCAGCTATCTGCTGGAGAGCTCGGGTTGCGAGGTGGCGTCCGCCGAGAACGGCGAGCGCGCCCTCGCGCTTCTCGAGCAGCGCAGCGATTTCGATGCGGTGCTGTGCGACATCCAGATGCCGGTGATGGACGGCTACGAGCTGGCGCGCCGAATCCGCGTCCGGCCCGAACTGGCCGCGATCCCGCTGGTCGCCCTGACGGCCCTGGCGATGGTGGGCGACCGCGAGAGGATCCTCGCCGCCGGCTTCAACGCCTATGTCTCCAAGCCGATCGAGCCGGCGAGCTTTCTGGCAACCCTGGCCACGCTGGTGCCCGCCCTGGGCTCGGGGCCCGCAACGCCCGCGACGGCCCCGGCGCCTGCGCCCTTGCCGATGCCGGCGAGGCAGTCGATCCTGGTGCTGGACGACACGGCCTACAACGTCGAGCTCAAGCGCAACCTGCTCGAGCCGCTCGGCTACCGTGTCCTGGCTGCCGAAACCCCGGCGGCCGCTCTCGCGCTGGCGCGCGCCGAGAAGCCCGACCTGATCATCAGCGACGTCGGGATGCCGCAAGGCAGCGGCTTCGATTTCATCGCCACGGTGAAGGCAGACCCAACGCTGCGCGACATCCCCTTCCTTTTCCTTTCGGCCACCCACTGGGACGAGCAGGCGCGCCAGCGCGGCATGGCTCTCGGCGCCATGCGTTACCTGCGCCGGCCGCTGGATTCCGAGACCTTGCTGGCCGAGATCCGCAGCGCGCTCGCCGCGGCAAAGTCACGCCCCTAGGCGCTCCGCAGGAGCCGCCGCCCCTCAAGGGCGTGCGCGGATCCGGCTTCGCCGGTCCGCTGCGCGAGCCCCCTCGGGG
>CAMLGG010000186.1 GCA_946479475.1 uncultured Ideonella sp.
CAGGCCCCAGAACAGCTCGGGGTTGCTGGTCATCACCTGCGGGCCGGGCTGGATGCCCTTGATCGTCATCGCGCCGACCATCAGCGCCATCACCGCGTTGGGCGGGATGCCCAGCGTGAGCATCGGGATGAACGAGGTCTGCGCACCGGCGTTGTTGGCCGACTCGGGGCCGGCCACGCCGCGGATGTTGCCCTTGCCGAAGGCTTCTTCGCCCGGCCGGCCCTTGACCTTCTTCTCGACCGTGTAGGCCGCGAACGAAGCCAGCAGCGCGCCGCCGCCGGGCAGCACGCCCAGCAGCGAGCCCAGCGTGGTGCCGCGCACCACCGCGGGCCAGGCGTCCTTGAAGTCCTGGGCCGTCGGCCACAGGCCCTTGACGTCCTTGGTGAAGACCTCGCGGTGCTCGGCCGGCTGGCCGAGGTTGGCGATGATCTCGCCGAAGCCGAACACGCCCATCGCGATCGTGACGAAGTTGATGCCGTCGGTCAGCTCGGCGATGTCGAAGCTGTAGCGGGGCACGCCGGAGATCACGTCGGTGTTGATCTGGCCCAGCAGCAGGCCGAGGATGATCATGGCGATGGCCTTGACCAGCGAGCCCGAGGCCAGCACCACCGCGCCGATCAGGCCCAGGGTCATCAGGGAGAAGTACTCCGCCGGGCCGAACTTGAAGGCCAGCTCCGTCAGCGGCGGCGCGAAGGCGGCGATGATCACCGTGCCCACGCAGCCCGCGAAGAAGGAGCCCAGGCCGGCAGCGGCCAGGGCCGAGCCGGCGCGGCCCTTGCGGGCCATCTGGTAGCCGTCGATCGCGGTGACCACCGAGCTGGATTCGCCCGGGACGTTGATCAGGATGGCGGTGGTCGAGCCGCCGTACTGGGCGCCGTAGTAGATGCCGGCCAGCATGATCAGCGCGGGCGTCGCATCCAGCGAGTAGATCGAGGGCAGCAGCATCGCGATCGTCGCGACCGGCCCGAGGCCCGGCAGCACGCCGATCAGGGTGCCGAGCACCGCGCCGCCGAAGGCGTAGAGCAGGTTGCTCAGCGTGAAGGCCGTCTGGAAGCCGAGGCCCAGGTTGTGGATCAGGTCCATGTCTTTGTTCCCGTGTCTCGGATCAGCCGCCCATGAAGGCGGGCCACAGCGGAATGGTGAGCTTCAGGCCCACGATGAAGACGAGCCAGGACATGACCGTCAGGACGGCGGCATTGATGATGGTGCCGACCCAGGTGTGCTCGTCGCTCGCGTAGGCGGAGATCAGCACCAGCACCGGCAGCGAGATCACCATGCCCGCGCGCGGCAGCATGAAGCCGAACAGCAGCACCGCACCCAGGATGATGAGCAGCGGCCTCCAGGCGAACTTGCCGATGGGCTCGCCGTCCTCCGTCTCGATGGTCAGGGCCTCGAACAGGATCATCGCGCCCAGGATGGCCAGCAGCAGGCCGAGGCCGAAGGGAAAGTAGGCCGGGCCGGGCCGGGCCGAACTGCCGAAGCTGTAGTTCAGCGCGCCTATGGCGAACGCGCCGCCGACGACGATGAACATCAGCCCGGACCAGAAGTCCTTCTGGCTCTTGATTCTCACGGGTTGTCTCCTCGCTGGGATGCCAAGCAATTGCGGCGGATTCTAGGGAGGCGCCCCCAGCCTGGCGCTGTGGAATACACGTAAGCCGCCAGCCCGCCGGCGCAGGGCATGACCTCAGGATTGGGGACGCGCAAGGCACGGCGCCGGGCTTACAGTGGCCGATGCGGCCCGGGGCCGGCCGCCTGACGAGAGCTGCGGCCCCGCTCGCCACGACGGGAGGTGATGATGAAGATCGTCCTGTGCGGCGGCCTCGCCCTGGCCCTGCTGCTGCCGGCACACAGCCTGGCCGGCGCCCTGTATGGCACGGCGCGGCAGGGCGCCGGCCCCTTGCGAGGCGCCCGCATCCTCGTGGCGTGCCCGAACTTCGGCTCGCCGCACGCCACGGCCGAGGCCCACAGCGACGACAGCGGCAGCTTCTCCCTGCGCGTGGGCGCCACCGGCCGCTGCGAGATGAGGATCGAACGCGGCGGCCAGGCCGGCCCGGCGTTCCCGGTCCTCGTTTCCGACAACCCCATGCGCTTCGACTTCGCGGTCGACGGCTCGCTGAACCGGACTCCGTGATGGCTGCCGACGCCCCGTCCCCCCCTCGCAGCCCCCAGGCGCTCGAATGGGTCAAGGCGGTGGGCATGCCGGGCGTGACGCTGCTCGTCACCCTGGTGGGCGGCTACTACTTCAACGACCTGCTCAAGGACCGCGAGTCACGCGAGAGCAGCGAGCGGCTGTACGCGCAGCTGCTGCTGCAGCGCGAGGCGGCGGACGCCAACATCCGCAAGGAGATGCTCAACCTCGTCATCAACCGCTTCTTCGCCGAGACGAAGAAGGGCGACCTTTCCGCACAGGTGCTGCAGCTGGAACTGCTGGCCAACAACTTCAACCAGTCGATCGATCTGGCGCCGCTGTTCAAGGAACTGGCGCGGCACCTGTCGGAAGAGCACGAGGCGAGCAAGTCGCAGCTGGCCGAGATGAAGAAGCGGCTGGACGTGAGCGCGGCCACGCTGATCTTCAAGCAGGTGGCGAGCCTGGGCCGGCGCGGGTTCGTCAAGGAGGTCTCGCTGGCCCTGGGCGGCTGGGAGGAGCGCTTCGGCAAGCCGTTCCTCGATGAGCGCGTGCCGCTGTCGCGGCTGGACCCGCTCGCCACCGGATCGGCCAGCCAGTCGACGGTGCGCTTCCAGCTCGAGGTCATCGACGTCAACCTGGCCCGGCGCGAGGTCGAGGTTCGCCTGCGCGTCTACTTTCCCGAAGGCACCGGCGAGAACGTGGACCGCCACTTCTGGGTCAGCCCCTACGACTTCCCGATGCTGGACAACTCGCAGCTTTCCTATGGGCTGCGCTCTTCGGTCGTCATCACCGAGTTCTTCGTCCCCGAGCAGGAGGACAGCGTGGACAACTGCGTGGTGAAGTTCCATCTGGTGGTCTTCCCCGCGGCCAGCGCCAGCTTCAAGGAGCGGCAGGACTACGACGACGTCCTGCTGGACATGGTGCGCAGCGGCGGCCGGGCCAGCGAGGGGCAACGCCGATGAGCGGGCGAATGGGCCCGGCACGCCGCGCGGCGGCATGCGCCATCCTGGCCATGCTGGCGGCAGCGGGGGGCGTCGCCAAGAAGCCGCCGGCGCCGACCGAGCCGCCGGCGCAAGGCGACGACGACAAGCCGTTGCCGGCGGCGAGCGGGCCTTCCGTGCCGGCGGCGAGCGGTCCTGCCGCGCCACCGAAAGGCATCTTGCTGACCGTCCACGTCAAGGGTGCAGACAAGCCGATCGCGAACGCCGAGGTCCGCATCATCTTCGCCAAGGGCGGCAGCGCGACACTGCGTACCGGCAGCAACGGCACCGCGCAGGTCACCGCCCCGGTCGCGGGCCTGACCACCGTTCGCGTGCTGGCCGAAGGCTGGAACTCGGGGCAGAGCCAGATCGACCTGCCTCGCGGGAAGCCCAGCTCGATGACGATCGCGCTGACCAAGAGCGATTGACGGGCCGCTCAGGCCGGCGCCTCGCCCTCCCAGCGCGGCGTGCAGCGCAGCACCTCCTCCAGGGTCGTGATGCCCTGGGCCACCTTGGCCAGGCCGGCCACGCGCAGCGGCTGCATGCCCTCGGCCACGGCCTGGCGGCGCAGCTTCGCGCCGTCGAGATGCGGGTGGATGGCCGCACGCGCCGGCTCGCTCATCATCATCAGCTCGTAGAGCGCGGCCCGGCCCCTGTAGCCCGTGCCGCGGCAGGCCGGGCAGCCCACCGCCTTGTGCGGACGGATGGCGCCGGCCAGGCGCCAGGGCGCCGCGAGCGCTTGCAGCGCCTCGACGGTGACGGAGGGATCGGGCTGCTTGCAGCTCGGGCACAGCGTTCGCGTCAACCGCTGCGCCAGCACGCCTATCACCGTGGCGGTGATGAGGTAGGGCGGCACGCCGAGGTCGACCAGGCGGGTGACCGAGGCCGGCGCGTCGTTGGTGTGGACGGTCGAGAAGACCAGGTGGCCGGTCAGCGAGGCCTGGATCGCCATCTCGGCGGTCTCCAGGTCGCGGATCTCGCCGACCATG
Source organism: uncultured Ideonella sp. (assembly GCA_946479475.1). The sequence continues at coordinate 4,098 of CAMLGG010000186.1, forward strand.
ATGATGTCCGGGTCCTGCCGCATCAGGGCTCGCAGGCCATCCGCGAAGCCGAGCTCCAACGCCGGCTGCACCTGTGTCTGGTTGAAGGCCGGCTCGACCATCTCGATCGGGTCTTCCACCGTGCAGACGTTCACCTCCTCGGTCGCCAGCTTCTTCAGCGTGGAGTACAGCGTCGTCGTCTTGCCCGAGCCGGTCGGGCCGGTGACGAGGATGATGCCGTGCGGGTGCTCGATCAGCTCGTTCCAGCGCCTGGCCTCGTCGGCCGAGAAGCCCAGCGACTCGAAAGGCTTGTCGACGGTGCCGGGGTCGAAGATCCGCATCACCACCTTCTCGCCGAAGGCGGTGGGCAGCGTCGAAAGCCGCATCTCGACCTCGCCGCCGCCGCCGGGAACGTTGTCCGGCCGGCGCGTCTTGATGCGGCCGTCCTGCGGGCGGCGGCGCTCGACCACGTCCATGCGGCCCAGCAGCTTGATGCGCGCCGTCATCGCGCCCAGCACCGCCGCCGGGACCTGGTGCACCAGGTGCAGCACGCCGTCGATGCGGAAGCGGATCACGCCGGTGTCGCGGCGGGGCTCCAGGTGGATGTCGCTCGCGCGCTGCTCGAAGGCGTACTGCCAGAGCCAGTCGACGATCTGCACGACGCCCTGGTCGTTGGCGTCCAGCGCGTTGTCCTTGACCTTGCCGAGGTCGACCAGCTGCTCGAAGTTGACGCTCGCGCCGGCCAGCTCGCCGGTCTTGCGCGCGACGCGGACGTTGGCGGCCAGCGCATAGAACTCGGCCGTGTAGCGCGCCACGTCGTCCGGCGTGGCCATGACGAGCTTGAGCGTCTTGCGGGTGTGCGCCTCGATGTCCGGGAGCCAGGCAACGTCGAAGGGCTCGCAGGTGGCGACCGTGACCTCGGTGGCGCCGACGTGCAGCGGCAGGGCGCGTCGCGTCTCGGCATAGGCCAGCGACATCACGTCGGCCACCTTGCTCGCATCGACGCGCAGCGGGTCTATGCGCTGGAAGGGCAGGCCGTAGCGGCCGGCCAGCCAGCGCGTCAGGGCCTCGGTATCCAGCGCACTGCCGTCACGCTCGTTCTTCAGGCCGGCACCGCCGAGCCGCAGCAGCGGGTGCAGGCTCGAGCCGGCCTGGCCGAAGCGCCGGGCGAGGACGTCGGCCTCCGCGGGCTTGAGCAGGCCGTCATCACGCAGCCACTTCAGCAGCTGCCGCATGTCCAGGCGCCCCTTGGGCGGCACGTGTCTCGGGGCGGTGCCGGCGGGGGAGTCGGTGGAGGCGGAGCTCATGGATCAGGCTGCGGGCGGAGACAGGGGGCGCACCATGCGCAGCCACTTGCGGGCCGGCAGGCCATGGCGCTCTTCGATGTTAGCGGCCCGCGCGGTGAGTTCTTCCCGGCCGGGGATCTTTACGTCCCTCGCGGCGACGATGACGGTGTTGCCCTCGCGCGTGGGGCGGAGGCTCCAGACCTGGTCGCGGCCGAACACCGCGGCGATGCGCTCGCTGCTGGCCGTGAAGCTCGCGTCGCGGCCGAAGAGGTTCACCGTCATCACGCCGCCGTGTGCGTCGAGCACATCCCGGCAGCCCTCGTAGAAAGCCTGGTCGTCCAGCACGGGGGCGGCGGCCTCGTGGTCGTACAGGTCGACGTTGAGGACCTGCGCGATGCCGGCATGCGCCGGGTCGGCCACCCAGCGCCCGGCGTCGCCCTCGACGACCGTCAATCGCGCGTCGTCCGGCGGCAGGCGGAACCACAGGCGGTTGGCGCCGATGACGGTGGGGTTGATCTCCACCACCGTCGTCTTCATGCGCAGCACCTTGTGGCAGAAGCGGGTGATCGCCCCGGCACCGAGGCCCAGCTGCACGGCATGGCCCTCGGCGACCTCGCCTTCGGGCCGCCAAAGCATCCACGCCATCATGCGCTGGATGTACTCCAGCTCCAGCGCCTGCGGCTTGGCCAGGCGCATGGCGCCCTGCACCCACGGCGAGTCGAGGTGGAGGTAGCGGACGCCGTCGTGCTCCGACATGGTGGCGCCGACGAGTTCCTGCGATCTGGCGGACATGCGCGGCACTGTAGTTCAGCTTCGCAGGCGCTGGAGCATCTGCGAGGCCAGCTCGCGAAACGGTGGCGTGATCCAGTCGTCGACCGCGAGCGTCCGCCAGAAAGCCTCGGCGATGGGAAGGGCGGGGCTGCGCAAGTCCGCTTCGTCGGGTGTGAACGGCTGCAGGTCCAGCGCTCCGCTGGACGTGTCGGGCCGCCAGCGCATCGGAAGCATGTCGTAGACCGGCGCCAGGCGCCCCCGGCCGGCTGCGAGTTCTTCACGCTCGACCCACAACGACAGATTGCCGAAGTGCATGTCGGTGTTGCCGATCAGGCGGCCGAACTGCAGCAGCGCCCTCGCCTGCGCCGGCGTCTCGGCCGGCACGCGGCGCTGCCGGGCCAGGGCAGCGCAGGTCGCCTCCCAGCTCTGCAGGGCGCCGCCGACGAATGCCCGGTGCCAGGCAGCCAAGGCCACGGCATGCCTGCGTCCGCTCGTGCCCACCCGGTCGAACCGGTGCGAGACCAGATAGCTTCTATGTGCCGTCCGGCGCCACTGGCTTGCAGCCACCTCGACGCCGTGCCCGGCCAAGGTCTGCAACGCGAGGTGCTCCGCGCGAAGCAGATCGGACCAGCGTGCGCCGAATGGCGTGCCGTGTGGTGGCGAGAACTTCACGAGAACCGCCTCGCCACCGGCAAGCCGGCCGAGGAACTTGGCCTGCTCGCCGCCCGCCGAGGAACCGGCGGGCAGTGTCGCCGCGACATCGGCCGCCACGGCATCGAAGTCCCCGTCCTCGCCCAACGGGAGACTGCCGCCGCCTTCCTGCAATCCCAGCCGGAAGGCACCGGGCGGATCGAAGACCTGCAGTGCCGCAAACAGGACTTGCTCCAGCGACCACTGGTCCGGATCGCCCGCCAAGCCGTGCGGCGCGAAGCGCTGCGCAAGCAGTCGTCCGAGGAAGCCCTGCGCTCGCAACGGCGTCAGGAACCATGGGAGGTCGTCGCTCACCAGGTCGACCCCGCGCCCCCAGGTGTGGACGCGCCCGTTGGCCAGCGCCGTCACCTCGCCCCATTCGTCGACGCGCCCTTCGGCGTCGATCCAGGCCAGGGGCTGCACCGATGCCAGGCCCAGGATGGGGCGAGGCAACGCATAGCGGGTGGCGCGCCCGCGCCCCAGGGGTACCACCTCGGGCAGCAGGCCGGCCAGGCGCCGCCACAGCGTGGGCTGGCTGACGCCGAGCCGGGCGGCCAGCTCGGCCGCTGACAGCGGCCCATCGCGCCTCAGCGCTTCGAACAGCAAGGCGGTATCTGCGAGACGGTCAGGCATCCTGAAATGAAAAGGCGAGTCCTCTTTCGAGGTACTCGCCCATGATAGGAGGGAACCGCCTGAATGGAAAATGAATAGAAAATCAGGCTGCCTTGGCCACCGCCGGCGCGCGCCAGCGGGCCATCAGCTCCGACCACTTCGCCCGGGCCGCCTTCAGGTGCCGCTCCTTCACGTGGCCGTAGCCGCGGATCTCTTCCGGCAGCTTGGCGATCTCGACCGCCAGCGGCAGCTTGTCGGCGGTCAGGCCGGCCAGCAGTTCCTCGATGGCCGCGCGGTACTCGCCGATCAGCGCGCGCTCGGTGCGGCGCTCCTCGGTGTAGCCGAAAACGTCGAAGGCCGTTCCGCGCAAGCCCTTCAGCTTCGCCAGCAGGCCGAAGGCGGGGCGGACCCAGGCGCCGAAGGGCTTCTTGACCAGCTCGCCCTGGTCGTTCTTCGCGGCCAGCAGCGGGGGCGCCAGGTGGTGCACCAGCTTGAAGTCGCCTTCGAACTGGGCGTTGACCTTGGCGAGGAAGGCCGGGTCGGTGTGCAGGCGGGCGACCTCGTACTCGTCCTTGTAGGCCATGAGCTTGAACAGGTACCTCGCCACCGCCTCCGACAGTCGGGTGCTGGTGCCCAGCCCGGCCTCGGCGGCGCGGACCTTCTCGACGAAGGCCCGGTAGCTCGCGGCGTAGGCCGCGTCCTGGTAGCCCGTGAGGAACTCGACGCGCTGGCCTATCACCTCGTCCAGCGAAGGCCGCTTGACGAACTGGATCACCGCGGCCGCCTTGAACAGCGCCTTCACCGAGGCCAGGTCGTGCGCGCAGCGCCGGCCCCATTCGAAGGCCGCCTTGTTGTTCTCGATCTGCACGCCGTTGAGCTCCATCGCGCGCATCAGCGATTCGCGGCCCAGCGGGATGCGGCCGTGTTGCCAGGCGAAGCCGAGCATCAGCGGATTGGTGTAGATCGAATCGCCGAGCAGCTGCACGGCGGCCTCTTCCGCGTCGAAGCTGGCGAAGTGCTCCTTGCCCACGGCCGCGGCGATGGCCTGCTCGCACTGGCCGGCCGGGAAGCTCCACTCGGCATCGGTCACGAAGCTGGCGGTGGGCGTGGCGTGGTTGTTCAGCGCGACGAAGCTGCGCTCGGGGTGCATGGCGGCGAGCGTGGTCTTGTTCGCCGCCACGATCGCGTCGCAGCCGATGACGAGGTCGGCCTTGGCCGTGTCGACCTTGGTGGTGTGGATCGCCTCGGGCGTCTCGGCGATCTGGACGTGGCTCCAGGTCGCGCCACCCTTCTGCGCCAGGCCGGCTGCGTCCTGCGTGACGATGCCCTTGCCCTCGATGTGCGACGCCATGCCCAGCAGCTGGCCGATGGTGATCACGCCCGTGCCGCCGACGCCGGCCACCACGATGCCCCAGGCCGTGTCGCACGAGGGCAGCTTCGGCTCCGGGATGGCCGGGAGGTTCGCCAGGCTGGGGCCGCTGCCCTTCTTCGGCTTCTTCAGCGTGCCGCCCTCGACCGTCACGAAGCTGGGGCAGAAGCCCTTCACGCAGGACAGGTCCTTGTTGCACGAGTTCTGGTTGATCTGGCGCTTGCGGCCGAACTCGGTCTCCAGCGGCTCGACCGAGACGCAGTTGCTCTGCACGGAGCAGTCGCCGCAGCCTTCGCAGACCAGCTCGTTGATGACCACGCGCTTGTCGCTCTCGGCCATCTTGCCGCGCTTGCGGCGCCGGCGCTTCTCGGTGGCGCAGGTCTGGTCGTAGATGATGGCCGTGGTGCCCTTGAGCTCGCGGAACTCGCGCTGGAGGCGGTCCAGCTCGTCGCGGTGATGCACGGTGACGCCGGGCGCCAGCTGGGCGCCGTCGTACTTGGCCGGCTCGTCGGTGACGATGACCAGCTTCGCCACGCCTTCGCTGACCAGGCTGTTCATGATCTGGATCACCGAGTGGCCCTCGGGCCGCTCGCCGACCTGCTGGCCGCCGGTCATCGCGACCGCGTCGTTGTAGAGCACCTTGTAGGTGATGTTCACGCCCGAGGCGATGGACTGGCGGACCGCCAGGATGCCGCTGTGGAAGTAGGTGCCGTCGCCCAGGTTCGAGAAGATGTGCTGCTCGTTCGTGAACGGCGCCTGGCCGACCCAGGGCACGCCCTCGCCGCCCATCTGCGTGAAGGTCTCGGTGCGGCGGCCCGGCATCCAGTTGACCATGTAGTGGCAGCCGATGCCGGCCACGGCGCGCGAGCCCTCCGGCACGCGCGTGCTCGTGTTGTGCGGGCAGCCGGAGCAGAACCAGGGCGTGCGGTCGCCGGTCTTCACCTCGAGCGCGGCGAGCGACTGCTCCTTGGCGGTGATCACGGCGATGCGCTGGTCCATGCGCGTCGCGATGTCGGCCGGCACGCCCAGCTTCTTCAGCCGGCGCGCGATCGCCTTGGCGATGATGGCCGGCGTCAGGTCGGCCTTGGGCCTCAGCAGCCAGTGCTCGCTCGGGTTCGGCATCGACCATTCGCCGCCGGAGTGGTCTCCCTCCTGCTCGTCGAACTTGCCGAGCACGTTGGGGCGCACGTCGGAGCGCCAGCCGTAGAGCTGCTCCTTGATCTGGTACTCGATGACCTGGCGCTTCTCCTCGACGACCAGGATCTCCTGCAGGCCGGTGGCGAAGTCGCGGGTGATGGTGGCCTCCAGCGGCCACACCACGTTGACCTTGTGCAGGCGGATGCCGAGCGCGCGGCAAGTCCCGTCGTCCAGCCCGAGGTCGGCGAGCGCCTGGCGGGTGTCGTTGAAGGCCTTGCCGCTGGCGATGATCCCGAAGCGGTCGTTCGGGCCCTCGATGACGTTGTGGTTCAGCCTGTTGGCCCGCACGTAGGCCAGAGCGGCGTACCACTTGAAATCCATCATCCGCGCCTCCTGCTCCAGCGGCGGATCGGGCCAGCGGATGTGCAGGCCGCCGGGCGGCATGGCGAAGTCCTCGGGCAGGACGATGTTCACGCGGTCGGGAGAGACATCGACGCTGGAGGCCGACTCGACCACCTCCTGGATGGTCTTCATGCCGCTCCACAGGCCCGAGAAGCGGCTCATCGCGAAGGCGTGCAGGCCCATGTCGAGGATGTCCTGCA
>CAMLGG010000187.1 GCA_946479475.1 uncultured Ideonella sp.
CCGCCGAAGCCGAAGGAATTGCTCGCGACCGTGCGCAGCGATGCCGCGCGTCCTTCGGCGAGGTAGTTCGCCGTCAGTTGCGGATCGCGGGCCTGCAGGGTGGCGCCGCCGGGCATCCACCCTTGCTGCAAGGACAGCAGCGAGATGCCCGCCTCCAGGGCGCCCGCCGCGCCCAGGGTGTGGCCGGTGGCGCCCTTGGTCGAACTGCAAGGAATCCGCGGGCCCATCACCGCCCGGACAGCCTGGTCCTCGGCCGCGTCGTTGTTGGGCGTGGCGGTGCCGTGCAGGTTGAGGTAGTCCACCGAACCCAGGCCCGCCCGATCAAGCGCCTGCTGCATGGCGGCCGCCGCGCCGGCGCCATCCGGCAGCGGCGTGCTCATGTGGTAGCCATCGCTGCTTTCGCCGAAGCCGAGCAGCCAGCCCGCAGGCGCAACGGCATCGCGATCCAGCAGCGCGAAGGCCGCTGCCTCGCCAAGCGAGAGGCCCTTGCGGGCCGCGTCCCACGGGCGGCAGATCTCGGGCGACAGCAGCTCCAGCGAGTTGAAGCCGTACAGCGTCGTCAGGCACAGGCTGTCCACGCCGCCGACCACGGCCGCGTCGATCATGCCGAGCGAGAGCAGGCGGGCCGCCGTCGCGAACACCTTGGCGCCCGACGAGCAGGCCGTCGACACCGCCCAGGCCGGCCCGGCCAGGCCGAGGGCCTCCTGCGTGAAGCGTGCGACCGAGGCGGTGTTGTGGGTGTGGGGGTAGTCGTGCCACGCGGGCAGTGCGCCGGTGGAGGCGTCACGCTCCCGATAGGCCTTTTCGGTCTGCAGGATGCCCGAGGTGCTGGTGCCGATGAAGACCCCGACGCGATCCGCGCCGTGCCTGGCCGCCGCTGCCTCCACGGCCGCCATGAAGCCATCGGCCTGCAGGCCCATCCAGGCGAGGCGGTTGTTGCGGCAGTCGTAGGCTTGCAGCCGCTCGGGCAACGTCACCTCGTCCACGCCTTCGGCCAGCCCCAGCCAGGCCTCGAAATGCGCCGTCTCGAAGCGTTGCAGGCGCAGGCCGCTGGCGCCGGCACGCAAGGCGTCGCCGTGCGCTGCGATGCCCTGGCCGAGCGCGCTCGTCATCGTGTATGCGGCCACCGGCCACCTGTTCATGCCGTCTCTCCGGCTGGCGCGCCGAGGTCGGCCACCAGCAACACGTTCGCGAAAGGGGTGCCCTGGCTCATGGGCACGGGTTGCACGCGGAAGTCCAGGCTCTCCAGCAGCTGCCGCCAATCGTCCAGCGGGCGGCAGAAGGTCGGCGTCACGCGGTGGCCGCGCACCCGCGTCACGGTCCGGTCGACCCACTGGCTGATGCGGAATCGCCGCTGATCCGCCGCGTCGCCGATGCGAAGCAGGAGCCGCCCCGAGCGACCCAGGGCCTGGCGGACGCGATGCAGCACCTCGGCCTGGGCCGCATGGGGAAAGTAGTGCAGCACATCGAGGATCACCACCACGTCGCTGGCGGGCAGAGCGACCTCGCGGATGTCTGCGCACAGCACCGCGGCCTGGACGCCCGAGGCCGCGAACGCGGCGCGCGCACGGTCTACATCGCGCGGCATCAGCTCGATGCCGGTATAGCGGGCCTGCACCGGAGGATGGGGCCAGTCCTGCGGCCAGCCATGGTCGCGATGGTGTTGATCGACCGCCGCCAGCAGGCTGGCCAGCAGGCCCTGGCCGCAGCCGAGGTCGAGCACCCGCGCGCGCGCCGGCAACAGCCCGCGCCGGAGCATGGCCTCGAAGACCGGGTCGCGGCCCAGCTTGCCGCGTGCGAAATGCCAGGCGAAGCGGCCGGCGCCGCGATAGGGCCGGCTGGCGCGCTCGTGCAGGGCCCGCCAGGTCCTATCCATGGGCGATGGCTCCCGGAAGGACGTCACCGAGCAGGACTGGACGAAGGCCAGCCCTGCGGCAATCTTCCAGCAGGCGCGGCAACACCTGCAGGATCACCGGCTCGCCTTGCGCGGTGCGGGCGGCGTGGCCATCGTGCAGCAGCAGGATGTCGCCGGCAGCCAGTCCGCGGGTCAGCCGCTGCAGCACGCGCTGCGGGTCGCCCTCGCGCGTGTCGAAGCCGCGCCGGGTCCAGCTCACCAGCGTCAGGCCCATGCGCGCCAGCACGGGCGCGAGGAAGGGATTGCGAAAGCCCGCCGGTGCGCGAAAGCACCGCGGGCGCTGCCCGGTCACCGACTCGATCAGCCGCTGCCCGCGGGCCAGTTCATCGGCATAGCCGCGAGGGCCGAGGAAGGAGAAGCTGTGGCGGTGCGAGGCCGTGTGGTTCTGGATCTCGTGGCCGCGGGCGACGATCTCGCGCGCCAGCTCGGGGTGCGCCGCAACGCGATCGGCGATGCAGAAGAAGCTGGCACGCGCGCCAACCTGGTCCAGCAGGGCCAGCACCTTGGGCGTCACCGCCGGATCGGGCCCGTCGTCGATCGTGATGGCGACTTCGCCCCTGCGCTGCGACGCCTCGGGCAGGCGGACCAGGTTGAGACCGAACCAGGGGCTGCGCGGCCAAAGGGTGGCGCCGACGATGAGCCCATGGTTGGACAGCAGCAGCGCGAGCGCCCAGGCCGGCTGCCACCAGGCCAGGGCCGCTGCGGTGGCATGGCAGATGAGCGTGGCCCGCAGGAACCAGGTCAGGCGCCGGGGAGCAGGCAAGGCGGATTGGTGATCGAGGGCGAGGGACATCGTCGGCAGGGCCCGGCGGCCGGCGCGCTCTCGTGGCGCGGCCGGCATTGTCACACAGGGGTTGCAGCGCCTTCGCCTTGCTTCCTAGGGGCAAACGCGGCCGAGATGACGAGGGCCAGCAGGGCCCCGGGCGCCACCACCTGGCCGATGGCGGCCAGCACCGGGATCCTGGACAAGGCGATGAGGCCGAAGGACAGCACCGCCGTGGCGTTGGCCAGCAGCAGCGAAGCCAGCGTGTCCTCGTCGTAGCCGCCGGCCGCAGGGGCATCGAAGAACAGCGCGTAGTTGGATCCGACGGCCACCACCAGCATCAGGCCGACCCAATGCAGGACCCCCAGCGGCACCTCGAGGGCTCGCAGGCCCCCCAGCACGAGCAGGACGGCCAGCGACAGCGGCAAGGCGACGCGCCAGGCCCGACGCAGGCTGCGCCGCCAGGCGGCCAGCAGCCCCAGCACGGCCAGCGCCCCGAGCGCGGCCTGCCAGCGCGCCGCCGACAGGTAGCCGGCATAGAGGCGGTCCAGCGCGGGCTTGACCTCCAGCACCTGGGCGCCCTGCACGTCGGCCAGCAGGCGACCGAGGGCCGCCGCATCCATCGACTTCCCCGCCACCGGATGAACGGGCAGCAGCGCCGTCCAGGAGCCGTCGCCGCGGCTCAGCAGCATCGTCGACAGCAAGGGGCCGAGCGGGGAAGCGAGGATGTCGTCCCGATCGACCAGCGGTGCGCGCCGGGCCTGTTCGACCTCGGCCAGGAACGCGTCCAACGCAGCACCTTCCAACGGACCACCGCGCGTGGCCTGACGCAGGTTGGCGGCCAGGACGGGGGCCTCCGGCAGGCTCGCGCGACGGGCCGCCTGGGTGGCCTGGCTGGGCAGCAGGCGGGCGGGCGAATCGAAACCGGCCACCCGGCCGTCCGACACCGCCTGCTCCAGCCGCTGGCCGGCGGCCTCGGCGCCGCGCAGCGCCGCTTCGAGGTCGGCTCCGCGCACGAGCACCAGGCCGCTGTCGTCGGCGGCCGAAAGGTCGCTGCGCAACTCCGCATCGAGGGCCAGCTCCGACTGCGGAACCGGGCTCAGGGCGGACAGCTCGGCCTGCCACAGGTGCCCGGGCGATGCCACCACCAGGGCCAGCGCGATCCCCGCCAGCACCAGCCAGGCCACGCGGCTGCGCTGGAGCCAGGGCAGCGCGCGCGCCAGTCCGCGGCCCAGGGGCCGGCGCCAGCGCGAGGGTGGAGCACCGTCCGGCATCAGCCGCGGCAGCAACCAGCGGGCGGCCGCGGCTGCGGCGACCAGCCCGCTCATCGAGAACACGCCGAGCTGGGCCAGCCCGGGGAAGCCGGAAAAGGCCAGCACGATGAAGCCGGTGAGCGAGGTGAACAGGCCCAGGCGGACCGTCGGCCAGCTTTCCTTCAGCCAGCGCCGCCAGCCGCTGGCGGGCGCTTCGGCCGCAGACCGCGGCTGCGCCTGGATGAGGTAGTAGATCGCGTAGTCCACCGCCTCGCCGATCAGGGTGCTGCCGAAGCCGAGCGTCATGCCGTGCACCTGGCCGAAGCCGGCGGCGACCGCCGCGATGCCGGCCAGCACGCCAGTCGCCACCGGCAGGGCCGCAACCACGAGCGCGCGCAGCGAGCCGAAGGCCAGCCACAGCAGCCCGCCCATCAGCACCGCGCCGCTGGCCGCGAGCCAGACGACCTCGTGATGGATGCGCTCGCGGCTGCCGACGGCAAACACCGGAGCGCCGCTGAGCTGCAACTGCAGGCCATCGCGAGCCGATGGCGAGAAGGCGTCGCGCACCCGCTGCAGCGCACGCGCCTGGCCGTCCAGGTCCGACCCGGCGGCCCGTGTGCTGGCGAGCAGGAGCGCACGCGGGGCCTGGCGCGAGACCCACACCCCATCCTCCATCCGCGGCGCCTCGGCCGGGATCAGCGTCTCGGCGATGCGTTGCGTCTCGCCGGTGGGATCGCGGCCGAGCAAGGGCTTGATCGCCGAGCCGGCCGGCGTGCCGAGCAGCGAAAGGCTTTCGTCGATGGCATCGCGCAGGCCTTCGACCGTGAAGCGCGCCGGCGTGACGGCCGGGCTCAGGAGGTAGCGGTGGGCGACTATCCATTCGCCGGACTCGCGCCACGCGCCACGCTCGCCGTTCTGCACCTGCTCGAACAGGCCGCTGGCGCGCAGCTCGCGGGCCAGCGCCCTCGAGGCCTCGGCCCGCCGCGCCGCATCGCCGCCCGTGATGCCGATCAGCAGGGTGCGCGAAGGAGCACCTTGCTGGATCTGCTCGATCAGCAGTTGCTGGCCCGGGTCGGGGCTGGCGGGCAGGAAGGCCGACATGTCCGCCACGAAGGGGGCGCGGGCGATGAGCAGCGCACACGCCAGCAGGAAGGCCAGCCACGCGGCCAGCACCGGCCCGCGGCGCAGCGGCTTCATGCCTGTCATGGGGACGAGGCGCTGCGGGCCGCCGCCACCGGCTCGATGGTCATCACCGAGCGGTCGCCGTCGGCCATCTGCATCTCCATGCCCCGCACCTCGCCGCGGCGGCCGCTGACCAGGATGTAGCTGATCTGTGCCCCCAGGCGGGCGTCCTGCGGCTCCATCTGCAGCGTCCATTGCGCGGCGTTGCCGAGCAGCGTGAGCTTGAAGGCCTGGCGCAAGCTGGCGCCGTCGCCGGTGAGCGTGCCGCGGATCGCCTTGACCGTCAGGGCCAGTTCGGGGACGGCGTCGAGCGTCATCTGCCGCGTGCGGCCGTTGCGGGTGAGGCTGATCCGGTCGCCGTCGACCACCATCGATTCGGGCTTGGGCTCCAGGGTCTGCCGGGCGAACCGGGCGGGTGCCGTGAAGCTCAGCGTGCCGCTGGATTGCAGAGGCCGGGCCAGGCCCTGCACCTGCCGCTTCTCGACGAAGCGGGCCTCACCGGCCTTGTTCTGGGCCAGCAGGCCCATCAGTTCGGGCAGGTCCAGCGCCCAGGCCGGCGCCGCCGTCGTCAGTGCGCAGGCCAGTGCCGCCAGCCGGCGCTGCGTCTTCTTGCCAGAAGTCATGGAAGTTGAACCAGTTGTACGGCGCGGCGCGGCAGATCGACTCGAGCCGCGCCGCGTAGGCGCGCGCTGCGTCGTGCAGCGCCCGCTCGCGCCCGTCGGCGTCCGGCGGGCTCGTGCCGAAGTCGGCCAGCGGCTCGAAGCGAAGCTCGTAGCGGCGGCCGCCATTGTAGAGACCGGCCATGAAGACGACCGGCCGCCTCAGAAGCTGAGCCAGTCGCCAGGGGCCGAGCGCGAAAGGCGCCTCGCGGCCGAGGAAGGGGACGAGCAGCGTGTCGGTCCGGCCATCGGCGCCCGGCAGGCTGCGGTCGGCGAGCAGGCCCACCACGCCGCCGCCGTCGAGCCAGTCGCGGATGGCGAGCATGGCCGAGCGCTGGCCCAGCGCGATGATGCGCATCCGGAAGTCCGGCGCGATGGCCTGCAGCGTCTCGTTGATGAGGCGCGCGTTGTCGGGGTACATCGCCATCGCGATGTCCAGGCCGGCGAACTCGCGCCCGGCCGCCGAGAGCGCCTCGAAGCTGCCGACGTGGCCGCCGACGAGGATGGCGCCCCGGCCCTGCGCGAGCACTTCATGCAGGTGCTCGGCGCCGGTGATCTCGAGATCGAAGCAGCGGCGCATGTCGCGCAGGAAGTAGACGCGGTCCAGCACCGTGGCGGCGAAGGTGAACACGTGCCGCCAGCCATCGCGCCAGGTGGCCGGGCGGCCGAGGGCGCGCGGCAGGTAGCGGCGCGACTGACGCCGCGCCCCGCCGGAGAAGAGGAAGAAGTACGCGGTGATCGGCCACAACAGGCACCGCGCCACCGGCCGGCCGAGGTGCACCGCGATCCAGGCCATCAGCCTCAAGGTGCCGCGGTTGCTGCGCTCGCGCGTGCGGCTCCAGTCGGCGGACGACGGGGGCTGGTGCGCGCTCGGCGTGCGTGCCATGGCGATCAGCCTCGCAACTGGCCGCGCACGGCGACCACGGCGCCGCAGTGGAGCTCGAAATCCACGCCGGCGTCCCGCTGCATCAGCACGACCGTGACCGGCAGGTCCTGCCCGGTGGGCATCAGCGGGCTGAGGAACTTGACGTTGTCGATGCGCGGCGAACTGCCCAGCGAGCTCTTCAGCGGGTCGATCGAGACCGCCGCTTCGAGCACCTCCCCGAGCAACACCACGCCGGGGTAGACCGGCTGCCCCGGGAAGTGCCCGGCGAGACTGGGATGCGCGGCCGGCAGCCGGCGATCCACTTGCCAGCGCTGGCCGGCGGAAGCGGTCATGTCCTGGCCCGGGCGAGCTGCGCCTGCGCGAACGTGCGCAGCGTGGCGGACGTGAGCTTGCCGGTCGCCTCGCGCGGCAGCTGCTCGACATGCACGACCTTGCGCGGCACGAACGCCGGCTCCAGCACCTGACGCAGGCCGGCGATCACCTGGGCGGCGCTGAGCTCGGGCGCGACGACGAAGGCCACCGGGCGCACGACCCCCTCGACCACCTCGTCGGGCATCCAGAAGCAGCCGTCCTGCACGCCCGCAAGCCGGTTGAGCTGGAAATTGAGGAAGGCCAGCGAGCTGCGCTTGCCGGCCACGTGGATCAGGTCGTTGGAGCGGCCCAGCAGCCGGAAGCGCTGCTCATCCTGCAACTCCAGCACGTCGGCCAGCGGCGTCGGCTCGACCACGTGGCCGCCGTGCACGAGGAAGCGCTCGCCTTCTGCACCCTCCTCCCGCCACACGCGCAGGCCGCTGAACGTGCGCCACTGGTCGCCTTGCGAGGTGCGGCGCGTGGCCACCTGGCCGGCCTCGGTGCAGCCATAGATCTCGACCAGCACGCCGCTGAAAGCGGCCTCCGCCTGCTCGGCCAACTGGGGCGACAGCGGCGCGGTGGCGCTCAGCACGAGATCGGTCGGCGGCAGGGCGACGCCGGACTGCAGCAGCGTCTTCAGGTGGAACGGCGTCGTCACCAGCGCGCGCGGGCGCGGCACGCGGGCCAGCGCATCGGCAATGTCCGCCGGGTAGAACGGGCGGCCGCTGTCGAAGGCGGCGCCGCCCAGCAGGGGCAGCAGCACGCTGGATTCGAGGCCGTAGCTGTGCTGCGGGGGTACGGAGGCGACGACCGTCAGGCCGGACAGGTCGGACTGCCCGAGCCACTCGGCCAGCCGCTCGGCCTCGGCCGCGATGTTGGCCCGCAGCGGCCCCCACGCCTTGGTGTGGGGCTGCGGCACACCGGTCGAGCCGGAGGTCATCAGGCAGACGGCCCCGGCGCTCTCGTCGAGGCTCGGCATCCCGGCCGGCGCCCCGGCATCGGGCCAGGGCGCATCGACGAGTTCCACCGCCAGGCCCGGCGGGGGCGCGAAGGCCGGGTCGTCGACCAGGGCCACCAGCGATTCGCCGGGGCGCGCCACCTGCGCCAGCGTCTGCGGCATGGCATTGGGCGGCAGGAGGCAGACGTCGCCGCGGGTCCAGGCGGCCGCCAGTGCGACGGCGAAGGTATAGCGATCGGCGCAGAGGTTCACCACCCGCGCCGCCGGCGGCAGGCGGCTCGCCAGGCGTTGCGCATCGGCCAGCAACTGCGCGCCGCTGACCGGCTCGCCGTGGCGCCAGGCGACCGGCGATCGGAGGTCGCGCCCCTGCCAGAGGGGCTGCGGGCCGCTCATGGCGCCTCGGCCGCGGGCGACCGGCGGAAGGCGCGCATCGCGGTGACGATCGGCACCCGTTCGAACTCGGGGTGCAGCCAGTAGCGCAGGCGCCACTCGCCGACCATCATCAGCACCATCGCCACCGGCGTGACGAGGTTGGCGAAGGCCGACCACCAGGCCCACGGCGCCCAGGCGTAAAGCGCCAGCGAGGCCGCCACCATGGCCGTGAAGTAGGCGACCCAGGCCTGCGTCACTGCACGGGTGTACGCATGCTTCGCCTCGGGCATGTGGCCACCATGCACCCGCAACGCCACCTTGGTGATCATCGGGACCTGCCCCGTGCGCAGGGTGGCGGCAAAGGCCACGCCGAGCGCGGCGTGGATGCCGGCGTGCTGCAGGAGGTACATGCGCTGGAGGTCGGACATGCTGCCCGCGACCGCCAGGTAGACGAGGCCCCCGGCCGCCCCCAGCAGCATCAGCCAGCGACGCTTGGCCACGGCGTAGCCCGCGAGCGAAAGCAGCAGCGGCCCCCAGACGATGGCCAGCGCCCAGGCCGAGCCGGCCGCATGGACCGTCAGCCAGTGGGCGAGCAGCTCGTACACGACGACCGCGAGCGCCACGACCGCGAGGCGCCCCATGTTCCCGTGCTCCACCTCTTCAGCGCGTGCGGTGGGCCGCCACGTGGGCGGCCAGGGTGCGCAGCGACTGGAAGATCTCGTGGTTGCGCTCGTCGTCGGAGCGCAGCTCGAAGCCGTACTTGCGCGACACCTCGAGCGCGAGCTCGAGGATGTCTATCGAATCGAGGCCAAGGCCGTCGCCGTACAGTTGTGCAGCGGGGTCTATCGTCTCGGCGGCCTGCTCCAGGTTCAGCGCGCTCACGCAGAGCTCGGCGAGCTCGCGTTCCAGCCCCGACAGGTCCGTGCCGCCGGCCTGGTTCGCTGCGTTGGCTGCTGTCATCGTGTCATCCCTCTCTCGCCTGGGTCCGGCGCTCGATCAGCTGAATTCCGAACCAGGCATTTTACGTCGCGGCCCGCCCCAGTCGTCGACGGGCCGCCCCTGGGCGACTGACGCCCTTGGGGGACCGACGCCGAAGGCGGCGCAGGGGCTCGGTTTCTCAGCGCTTCTGGAGCTTGGCGAATGCCGCAGCCATGGCACTTTCCGGCGCCGCCGAAGAGGCCGGGCGGCCGCCCCCGTAGCGCTCGCCCCGCGCGGCGGGCCGGAAGCTGTTGTCGCCCTTGCCGCCCTGCCCCTTCTGGGCGGGCGCCGCGTCCAGCTTCATCGTCAGCGAGATGCGCTTGCGGGCGAGGTCCACTTCGAGCACCTTGACCTTGACGATGTCGCCGGTCTTGACGACCTCGCGCGCATCGTTGACGAACTTGTTCGACAGCTGGCTCACGTGGACCAGGCCGTCCTGGTGGACGCCGAGGTCGACGAAGGCACCGAACTGCGCCACGTTGCTCACCGTGCCCTCCAGCACCATGCCGGGCTGCAGGTCCTTGATGTCCTCGACGCCGTCGTTGAAGCGCGCCACCTTGAAGTCCGGGCGCGGGTCGCGGCCGGGCTTCTCCAGCTCGGCGAGGATGTCCTTCACCGTGATGGCGCCGAACTTCTCGTCGGCGAAGGCTTCGGGCTTGAGCGTGCGGATGACGTCGCTCTTGCCCATCACCTCGCTGGCCGGGCGCTGCAGCTTCTCGAGCATGCGTTGCACCACCGGATAGGTCTCGGGGTGCACGCCGGACAGGTCGAGCGGGTTGTCGCCGCCGCGGATGCGCAGGAAGCCGGCCGCCTGCTCGAAAGTCTTGGCGCCGAGGCCGGCGACCTCCAGCAACTGCTGGCGGTTGCGGAAGGCGCCGTTCGAGTCGCGCCAGCGCACGATGCTGTTGGCCACCGCGTTCGACAGGCCCGAGACGCGCGCCAGCAGCGGCGCCGAAGCGGTGTTCAGGTCCACGCCCACCGAGTTCACGCAATCCTCGACGACCGCGTCCAGCGTGCGGGCCAGCTCGCTCTGGTTCACGTCGTGCTGGTACTGGCCGACGCCGATGCTCTTCGGGTCGATCTTGACCAGCTCGGCCAGCGGGTCCTGCAGGCGGCGGGCGATGGAGACGGCGCCGCGCA